>JAOZPP010000044.1 GCA_029932675.1 bacterium | reverse complement strand
AGATCATAAAAAACGCAGTCCCTCTGGTGAGTGCAACCCTGGTTGATAAACTCATCTATCCCATCATGATCGAAATCAGCGACAAGCCGTTTACACCAGTCTATTCGCTCTATTTCCTCTAACGCAATGGTAATATTTGAGGAAGAATCATTAGCAAAAACCGCTGAGGTTGGGCAGAGGCCTATCACCAAGGCCAGGACCTTGAATATGGTTTTAATTATTCTGGAACTCATTGAAATTCCTTTCGTCCATTTAAGGAACCAGTAGGGGAGGTATGGGCACATTTGGGCAGCTCCAGGATATAGAAGTTTCCATTACGCAAGTAGTCGCAAATTTTGCGAACGTTGAGAGAGGGAAGACCCCATTAGAACGGGGGTTCCGACGGCTGCTTAGCTACCCAGCGGAGAGGGCTGAAGCCCCTGTCCCTACTGATGGCACTGAGAATTCAAAAACAAAAGCCGGCCTGCCTTAAATTTGCAGCCCGGCTATCCTCACCTATTAGACTCCAGCTTGTATTGTTTGCTTCAGACCCCGGGCTTTGTGCCCTAACTCCCCCCTGGCCACACTCTCCCGCAGGTCAAATGGGATGAACCCCCGTTTTATGTCTCACTTAAAGAAAGATAGAGATCGTCCTCCTTCAGTCAAGGATTTTTTTGAGGATGGATAAAAATCGGGTAAATTCGGTTATCCTGTCAAAAAATCATGCTCCAAGAGGTTAAGTCCTGGAGCAATTATAGCATAGCGACGTCATAAGAACTACCAGTCCGATTGTCGTAAGTTCAATAGTTGATCGTCAGTTTCGTTCCCTTGGTGGCGGAGAGGAATCGCTGGGCACTGCCCTGATTGACGGAGAGCTCCAAATAGCCCCAGCTTCCCCAATGGGCGAGCAGCTTACCCCTGGGGACGTCAGCATAGGAACGGCTAAGGGTTTTCAAGATAGCCCTTCCTATGCGTAGTTTAAAGGGGGAACTCCCCACTTTCCGGTCAAAGAGCTCTTTGGCAATGTTGGTGATTAGGTTGCCAAACCTGTCGATGTAGATTACCTCCCCAGTTATCTCCCTTGGACCTACACCAGGGGAGGGGAGTTCAATCCTTACCAAGTCCCCTATCCGAGGTCCAACTTCTTTTAGGGCTAACCCTTGAGAGAGGTGAGCAGCTACCGGGGCGAAGATATCCCGCCCGTGAAAGGTGAAACTGGGGTGAGGGGAGTAAAAGAGTTCCCTATTTGTGATCTCTACGGCCTGAAAATCCCCCCTCTGGTAGATGGGAGTAAAGAGGCCATTGTCTGGTCCCACAAACTTATAATGTGATGTTTCCACCGCGATTGCCCTTCGGGCAGAGCCCACTCCTGGATCGACCACGCAGAGATGGACTGTTCCCTTGGGAAAGAAGGGAAAGGATGCCTGGAGCACGAGGCAGGCCTCCCTTACATCGCCGGGGGTAATCTGGTGGGATATGTCCACCAGTTTGGCCCCTGGGTTTATCCCCAAGATGACCCCTTTCATCGTGCCCACCCAGCCATCCCTTTCGCCGAAGTCGGTAATTATGCTGATCAACCCGCTCATTTGAGCCTCTCCTTGTCCACCTTCATCTGATATTTCCCCTCGAATTCCTCGGTGAAGTCGAAAACCTCCTTAAAATCTTCGATACTATCCTCCTCAGTTTTGGACATAATTCCAGCCTCAACCAGGTTGAAGACTATATTTCCAAAATCCTCTGTGGTTTTTATCCCCCAATGTTCGAAGACCAGCTTGGCCGTCGGTCCGAACTCCTCCTTAGCCAGCTCCTTGATCCCCTCTAATAGCTCCCGGCCAGTGATATGCCTGGGTTTTTCCAATTTGCCCAGGGTGTAATCGAGGGCCCCCATAACGAAGGCATAACTTTGTGGCTTATATCTGGGATCTTTTTTAATTATCTTATCCACTTTCTCTCTAAATTCGTTCTCCTTTTCCATCTCCAAAATCTCCCTTGCTTTCCCTTTCTTTATTGTTTAGATTCTTTTTAGACAGGATTGACAGGATAATCTCTTCTGAGAACCAAGGTTACTCCCTTTTTTTCTTGGAAGCAAAGGGTCTCTACTGGATTTAAGTGAAGGCAGAATCCCTAATCCGAATGACGGAAGGGTTTAATTCCTTAGAACTCCGCGGGTAATGAGCTACGATATACGATCCATGGGTCAAATGACTCTCACCTAATTTAATAGGATTTGACCATGAAGAAAAGGATTATTTTTGCCCTTTTCCTCATCGGCTTCGCCGCCATCTTGGGTCAGATCATCCTGATGAGGGAGCTCCTGGTAGTCTTCTATGGGAACGAGCTCTCCACTGGTGTGGTGTTGGCCAACTGGCTCATCTGGACATCCTTTGGGGCCCTCCTCTTGGGGAAGTTCGCCCGGCGATGGGGGGAGAGGGAGACAAAGTTTGCTACATTCCAGATAATACTCTCCCTTCTCTTGCCCATTTCCATAGTAGGGGTAAGGGGGAGCAAGCTTTTTTTAGGAGCCTCCCCCGGGGAGATCTTGGGTTTTCTTCCCATTTTTCTCATCTCCTTCCTCACCTTGGCCCCCTTCTGCCTTATCTCTGGTGGACTCTTTCCCCTGGGCAGTGAGATGGCCCAGAGGAGAGGAGAGGAGAGGGCGGCTCTTTTGGGTAAGGTCTACCTTTTAGAGGCAATTGGCTCATCGGTTGGTGGGCTTCTCTTCAACTATATCTTCATCCATTTGCTTACTCCCCTGCAGATGGCCTTCTGCCTGGCTTTTCTCCTCCTCTTTTCCTCTTATCTGCTTTATACAGAGAGAAGGAGATTGGGCTACCGTATCGGTTCCTTGGTTCTCTTCCTCCTTGTCCTTTTCCTCCTTCCCCAGGCACAAAAACTGAGCTACCTGAGCAGAAGGTTGCAATGGAAGGGTTTTCAGCTCATCGAGTCAACTGATACGGTCTATGGTAATTTGACCATGACCAAGAGAGGGGATCAGATTAGCTTATTTGAGAATGGGCTTCTGGTCTTCACTTATCCTGATGTTTTAACCGCCGAGGAATCAGTGCTCTTTGCCCTTTTGGAGCATCCTTCTCCCCGGAAGGTGCTTCTTATCGGTGGGGGGGTAGGGGGGAGCTTGGAACAGATCCTCAAGGATAAGGCTATTGAGAGGGTGGTTTACATTGAGCTTGATCCCAAGCTTATCCAAATGGGCAGGGAAAATCTCCCCTCCGAGGAGGTAAAAAACCTCTCCGATCCCCGGGTCGAGCTGATTAATACCGATGGCCGGCTCTGGGTGAAGAAATCCATGGAGAAGTTCGATGTGGTCATCGTCAACCTCCCTGATCCATATACGGCCCAGATCAATCGTTTTTACACCATTGAGTTCTTCGCGGAGGCAAAGAGAATCCTCAATCCCCGGGGGATGATCTCCCTTACCGTGACCTCCTCGGAGAACTATATAGGTCCGGAGCTCTCCCGTTATCTGAGCAGTATCTTCGCCTCGTTGAAAAAGGTATTCCCCGATGTGGTGGTCATCCCCGGGGATCTGAACAGGTTTATTGGCTGCAGATCCGCAGGGGTGCTTACCTACAGGCCGGAGGTCTTAGTTGAGAGGCTGAAAGGGAGGGGTATAGAGGCGAGGTATGTGCGGGAGTATTATCTTCCCTTCAAGCTCTCCCAGGAGAGGATAGAATATCTGCTCTCCAACCTTAAGGGGTCCCCCAAGTTGAACAGGGACTTTTACCCCATCTCCTATTACAACGATATGGTGCTTTGGTCAACCTACTTTAGCCAAAGCTTCAAGAAGGTCTTTCTCCTTTTCTCCAAGATGAACCTTGGCTGGATTGCCTTACCGGTGATGATTCTTTTCCTCTTCTTCTGGAGCAGGAGGAGGAAACTGAGGGGGAAGGCTATCCTTTTGGCGGTGATGAGTATGGGCTTCGCCGAGATTGCCTTTGAGGTGATGATCATCCTTGCCTTTCAGGTATTCTTCGGTTACCTCTACTACAAGTTGGGACTCTTGATAACCGCTTATATGATAGGTCTGGCTATAGGAAGCGGATTGTCTACCCATTGGTTGAGGAGAATTAGTCTCCCCTTTCTCTGCTTCACCGGAATCCAGCTCTTGGTGGCCATTTATCCCCTTCTTCTGTTAGCCACCTTTACCCTTTTCTCCACTGGAAGCAGCCCCTCCTGGGGGGCTAATTTCCTCTTCCCCTTGCTCATCTTCGGAGGGGGCCTCCTGGGTGGGTTTCAGTTTCCCCTGTCCAATAGGCTCTATTTAGGATCAGGAGGCAAGGTCTCCAGGTCTGCTGGCTTGGTCTATGGCCTCGATTTGGTGGGTTCTTGCTTTGGAGCACTGCTGGCCTCAGCCTTCCTTCTGCCTATCCTGGGCATACCGGGCACCTGTTGGGCCTTGGCCCTGATAAACTTCGGTGCCTTCTTGATCCTTGTGGTGCAAATGTAAGGAAATTTTCGGCAGGATTGACAGGATGATGGGGGATTTTATAGAGGTCGGATTCTTTGGGTTGATCTCATGCTGCAGCTACCTATTAGCGAAGTTCTGCCTCAAACCGTCAAGCTATTTTTGTATAAACTGGGCGAAGCTTCAAAAGTGAGGGGGCAGAAGCCTGTTCTGCCTCAGTCAGATCAGGAGACCTAACCACTTGGCTATTTGTAGTTTGGAGCTACGTGCAGGTTTTTATGACTTGGTATAGATGGCTCTCCCTTAAATCTCCTCCAAGCTACTGTTTCAAACGAAAGTGCTCTATTCTTCGCTCCATTCAATCCCCAATTGTCTGAAGGTTTCTTTGATCTTATCTTCATAATCTTGTTCAGAGATCGCTCCATCCTTGGCCATAAGTCCTATCTCCAGGGTTTCAAACTTGCTCTGCAATAGGTTCATCACCCCCATAATATTGGCCACTTTGCCCTTTGGCACCCGAAACCTCAATTTGATGCTCTCCCTTGTCTTTTCCCCAGGAGGGAGGGGTCCTCTCTTTTCTTCACCTCCCTCATGTGCCTTGGGGATACTGGTTCCGGTGGGTTGGGGGTAGGCTTCCACTTTTAGCTCTTTCTCCCTTTGCGCACAGCATACCTTCTCACTAATGAGAATTTCATTCCCCGATAAAGCAACAGAAGGTTGTTCTTTAAAATAACGACAGACTGGGTTCTCAGCTTCCAGGTCGCCCACTCCGAAGAGCCCCATCCGCACACCTTCAGCTATTCCCCGCTTGAGGACCTCTATGTTCAGCGGCCTTGTCTCCCCAGGTGTCTTGAAGGATGACTGATACAGTTGCTCAGTGGAGACATATTCTCGGTTAGAGAGGAACTTTTCTTTGAGGACTATGGGGGCGATGTTTTCCAGTATTTCTCCAGCAGACCTTAGGTTTTCATAGACTTCCTGATCAAGTCCCATCTCCTCTCCATAGGTGGGAACTCCTAAATCGGCATTCCTAAATCCTTCTCTGTCCGGGATGGCAATCGTCCGATAAAGTTTGCGAATGGACTCTTTCAAATCCCCCTCAGCCTTCTTTAGTTCTCTCTTGATCTCCTTCCGCTGTTCATCGGAAAGGTTGAGGGTTTCATCCTTTTCGATGTGCTCATAAGCGATTCTCCGCTTCAAAATGTTGACAAACCCCGGCCTTTCAGATTCCAGGGGATAGAGGAAGAACAGGGTATTCCGGTAGACCCGCGGTGTCTGCCCCTTGTTTTTTAGGATATTGTCCATTAGCTTAGGGTTTTCTCTCTTCAGGATGACGAGTTTGAGTTCCTCGGTATCAGGGATATTGGAACCGTTTTCCTCCCAGACAAAAACCTTTAATTTACCACCTTTGATGCCCCCTTTTAAAAGCCCTTCTTCCATCTCCACAAGCTCGCTTTTCTTGATGTTCTCCATATTGGTCAAAAGGATTCGATTCAGATTGGGCTGGTTGCTAAAGAAGTATTTCTCACCGATGTTTTGCTGGTAGAAAAGTTTGCCTTTCAATTGTTCAGCGGCCTCTGCGACAACACTGGCTGGGTTTTCAATGGTAGTGGCAGAGCGTTTTATCTCCCCTAATGTTGTGCCTCGTTCTTGTCCACCGGAGAAGGAGTAGAGGAAGATGGTTGTTGCCGTGCGCGTACCCAGGTTCAACCCCTGGTAAGACCTGCCCAATGATGCGTCCACTTTTTTGGATCCAGCCTCTACATCAGTGATATCAGCCGCTAAAACGCTGTTGTATTCTACCCCGATGTGTTTTAAAAGCTCCTGGCGGATCTCCTGATCGGCCAGGTCAAAGTCCGCCAGACTGATATAGGGTTTGTTTGTTCCCATTAGCGAACGCACTACTAAAGAGAGGAGCCTGAGGACACCCCGGGTTCTCTGGAATGTGGGGAAACTCCCCCAGCGGTGATAGAGCACATCTATTACTTCAGGCATAAACGGATATGAATCAAGGAACCTATCCCTGTATTCGCTTGGTTGCTGCCCTGCAGGGAGTATCCCTTCCCTGTCTGCGTATTCCACAAATTCTGTAACAACCCTTCTTGTTTCACTTTCATTGAGATCGCTAAAGAGTCTTCTTCTGATGACCTTTGCGATCTCATTATCCTGAACCGGGGTGTAGATTTTTTCTACTCTCCCCATTATCTTTTGTAATTGTTGATAAAGCCTTTCTGCGCTTTCATCAAAATGTTCAATAATACTGGAGGGTAAAGTCACCACTAAACAGACCTTTTCTAAGGTCCCCGATGTCTTAGTAAGTTCCAACATAAAGGCGATGGCCTGGGCAGCCAAAGTGCTCTTCCCCACCTTCAAGCTTGCGGCTTTAGTCACATACTCCAAAAGCTCGTCCATTAGGATAAGGACAGGCTGATCTTTGTATAGCAACTCCCTTATTACTTCCTTGCCAGGGGCTGTCTGCCCGGAACAAGCTAAGATTTCTCCGGTTAATTGTTGCTCTAATAATCCCCAGAGAGTTGCTTCTTTTCCCAGTGCAGAGCCATCTATGACAACCTTTTTGATCCCCCATTCGGCGGCCTTATGATACAAAGCGATTAGGGCGTGCGTTTTTCCACCTCCAAAGGGTGTTTGAATCTGAATCACCGGATCGCCGCCTTCCCCGCGCAAACGTTTTTCCACAATTCCAAGCAAGTTTTCCAACCCCTGGGTTAGATAGGTCTTCCTGAAGAAGGTCCCCGCGTCCTTATATTCGTCCGGCCCTCGCTGCTGGCTGACTTCCCAGAGGTCTGCCGCAAATGTGTCGAAAGTGAGGCGGCCTTCTAAGATGTCACGATGGGGAATCGCAATCGTGTGGAATGCTTTCATATTACCTATCTCCCTTCATTTGCCTTCTTTTCAATATTCTGTGAACCTCCTGCAGGTTCCAACAAAGGTGAGGTGGCAGGGTCCCTGTTCTGCCACGATCAGGTCAGGGGATCTGACCGCTCAGCTATCGGTAGTTAAAAGTTGCTGTGCAGATGTTTGTGAATAATTCACGTGATTAACAGGGGTTAAAGCAATCTCTCCTGCACAGCCCTAGCCTTTTTCACTTCTTCTTTCAGTCGTTCCCTGCCCGCCAAGAATCCGTCTAAGAGCTTTTTCTCCTTGTCTTCAATGGACAGGGTCTCGGATACTGCCTGGGCGACCCGATAAAATGCTTCGCCCCTACCGTAACCAGATTCCTGAAGCAAGCTTACAATGTCGTTTCGTCTCCCTTTCTCCCAGAGCAAGAGAACGGCGTGGAGGACATCTATTAGTTGTGATGAACCTTTAAGGTCTGCAAGTTTTCTATCCTGTGGCCCTAAAACCCTGATAAACTCTTTCTCCTTCTTGATAAATCCAGGACGGTTCCACTCGTTGGATAGGTCAATGCTGCAACTCTGAGCTAATTTGCGTGCCTCATCAAACTGCACCTTAGCCCCACCGTAGTTCCAGCGATAGAGCACGTAAAAACGGGTCAAATCGGAGATCTCTCCCTCAAACCCGTTTCGTAATATCTGATGGACGGCATAATCCGTGGCTATCTTTCGCACATCTGCGAGCAAACGATCTGCACGGACTATGTGGCCCTCATAGTCCATCACCTTCTTGTATTTGCCAAAGACCTCAATGGCCGAGCCAATGGCAGAGATGAAGAAGTCCGCCCCACCGATGCCCTCTGCCCAGAGACGTTCGAGTTTTGCGTTCAAGTGCCGTTTTAACTCTTCCTTCACCTCATTGTAAAATCCTGTGGGCTGCCGCTCCATCTTGCGGGCAACGATGTAGATAGAGGACATAAGTGAGGCTGTTCCTTGAGCATTCAGTTTACTAGACATTTCGGTGTGAATTGGCCATGCCGCAGTCATAATTAGCCCTGAGTCAAGCAAGGAGTTAATGAGCGTTTCCCATCCCTTGGTAGATTTGTGAGCATAAACAATGGTAGCTATGCCGTTCGGTTTCAAAACGCGGTGAATT
Organism: bacterium; assembly: GCA_029932675.1. Classification (GTDB taxonomy): domain Bacteria; phylum SM23-81; class DAOVCL01; order DAOVCL01; family DAOVCL01; genus DAOVCL01. Next base: position 15,378 of record JAOZPP010000044.1, on the reverse strand, counting down.
TCCTTAAATGATTTTTTGATCCTAGATTCAAAGAAATCTTTCGCCCTATCCTGTCCACCATGTCTTGGAGGATTTGCAACTGCCTCTTGAGATTTAGGGACAAGTGGGGTAGGAAATAACTCAGGATATAAATCCCCAACAGTTCTTTTCAACCATACATAGAAAAAATCGGATAACTCTGCATAATTAACATTGTCGTAATAAGGCGGGTCGGTAAATACAGCATCGAAGTAGTTGTCGGGATAGGAGAGAGATGTGGCGGAGGATTGAGTAACCGTTACAGAGGAAAAAGCTATGTGTGAGCAGTGGTCAGTGACACGGGCAATCCACTCCAAAGCCGAATTCCAGTCACCAGTGGCTTCACTCCAAGGAGATAACTCAAAGTGATCCCAAATCATCGGCAGCGCTTGTCTTCCAAAAGTATGTGCTATGAATTCTCCTGCTACAGCCCAAACACAAAGCACCGAATTGTAATCCACTTGACGATCTATCGCGAGAGCCAAATAACTCACCACCGCCTTCGCATACTCTCTCTCATAGCCTTCCCCCACCATCTTTTCATGTACCTGTCTCACCCTCTCCACAAAGGTAATCATCGCCAGTTTCTGCCTCGAATTGAATATATCGCCCCATTTCTTCATTCCATAAAGCCACATAGTTCGAGGTTTTACAGAATTGGGGTCAATATTTTCATCCGGCACCGGGTCCATACCCCATTCCATCATCAGCTTTTCCCGTTTCTCTTTTAGATATTCCTCTGCCTCTCTAAAAATTTCCATATCACTTTTGGTAGCAATCCTATATCTCTTGCCGCTCGTGCCGGGCTTATGCAAAACCACCGCCACCATCCGCTGCCCGGCCTTTCCTTCCTGAAAAAGCCTCCTCGTAGTCTTAGGGTCAACGACAGCGCCGCAGACGGGACAAGTGGCTACTGCCCTGGAGATGGTGCCATTGGAGGGGTTGAAGTCAGGCAATAGAGAATAGCCATTAGCCAATAGAGGTCTTCCATCCACAACTTCCCATTCGCCTTTGATTTTCTCTACAACAACGAAACCGATTTTTCGTTCTTCTTTATGAACACAAGGTCTTAATGCTATTAACCTGTCCCTGTTCCCCCGTTGGCTATTGGCCCTTCTCTTCTTTGCCAGCCAGAATTGCCGCATCAGAGGAATTTCAGCACCGCAGGAAGGATTTTGACAGGGGATGGTTCTGGCCCAGATGTAGCCCACAGGGATTGAGCCATCTTTTTCCTCAGGGTAAAACCTTCCAATCTCCTTTTTCGCTTCTTCTAAAACCCAATTGCCCCATTGCTTCACATCCTCCAGTAACCTGTTCTCCATCTTCACCTTTTCCTTATGCCTGACTCCGAAGGATTCAATCTCCCTTTCGATCTCTCCAGGTTTGCCGTATTTCTGAGGATACTCAAGTGTGCATTTCTGTATGAGGACAGCAACCGGGTTGTAATCACTGGAATAGGTCTCACAGCCCAGCCTCAGGGCTTCCAATGGAATTGCGCCACCTCCACCAAAGGGATCAAGCACCTTGGGGGGTTTTCCATTATTGGCTTTAAGGATATCCTCCCTTGCTCGCCTGATCATCCCTTGATTTAAGGAGTTTTCCCACTTGGAGAGGTTGACAATGAAATCCCTTTTCCTTTGCCACTCATCCGGGTTGCCCTTTGGGGAGATTGCGGGGATGAGGGCTGCATAGTTGGTAGCTCGAGAGGAGGCAAGAGGTCGTCTGGCCCACCAGATATGCAGGGTGGAGATGTGCCCGTGGCGGATGTTCTTCTCCCTGGCCGATTCAATGCTCACTTCCTTCACTGGGAAGGATTCTTCAATAAAGCGCTTCATCTTACAGCCTCCTAACAACCTGAGTTCGATATAGAACGCGGCCTCATTCGTTTACTTGCCATTCCCGCGCAGGCGGGAATCCATTCTCTTTCTTCTTCTAAGCTCAAGGGATATATCCAGCACCTGCTACAGGCCAGAAATGGTTTGCTATCTTACAAAAAACGGATATATCGAACGAAAATATCGCCTTCGTCGAGATTCCTGTTATGGATCCTCATTTTAGTTCTCTTTGCTAAACCATCCCTTCAAAACGGTTCTAAACTTATCAAACGATGCTTCAACGCAACCGTTAAAACTCACTTGATCAGCAATTTCCTTGTAGATAGATGATGAGCGTGGAATTCCCTTAGACCTTAACGCCAACTCAAAAGCCTCTTTAGGCTTTTGCGGTTTGGGAGTATCCCTCTGCCAGAGTCTGTGCTGAACAAGATAATTTTTCAATTGCCGATAGTCAGTCCATCCCACTATCTGTGCCATTTTAGCTGAATCAACCCAGGCCCAGATCTCAAGTTCTGGATCGAATACGATCACCTCTGCCCTATTAGGCCATCCGTTTCTTTCCAACTGGTTCTTTAAATCTTCGCTAATCTGAGACGCCGATTTTCTCTCCTGTCCGCTGCCTTCTCTATCTAAGAAGACTAGAGCATATCGGTAGAAGCTTAAATAGGGGCGCAAGAAGTCAACCGCTTTTTTGTAAACGCCTGGGTCGTGCAAGGGGTGAACGAAGATGTCGTATTCAATACCTTTAATGTGAAGGGCATAGTGGCGCCCGAGAATTCCCTCCAATGCAAATTTTGTATCTTTATCTGGAACAAGAACAACGAGGTCTTTTGTCATTGCAACACACCTGCTGCATGCAGGGTGGCTAAGTCAACCTCTTTTCTCCAGTTCTTCAATTTGGGATGGTTTTCACCTTGCACGATATCAACTGCTCCTGAATCGGTCCTGGAGAAACAGAGGATATCCTTGGGTTCTGCTAACCTAAGGATGGCGGGGGAATGGGTTGCCAATAGAATTTGATTTTGATACACAGACGAAAGGGATTGAAACACGCTCTCAATGGCCAGTGGATGTAATCCATTTTCAGGTTCCTCTATGATATAAATCTGATCCCTTACAGGTAGATATGCTATTAAGGTTTGGGCGAGCAACCGCAAGGTGCCATCAGACAATAGCCAAGAGGGTATTCTGAGATTTTCCTTATGCTTTGCATAAACATAGAGATAGCGATCTTCCTCTCTCTCCTTTATTCCGATATCTTCAATTTCGGGGAGGGCAGACCTTATATGCTTAACCCATCTTTTAAAATGATCCCTATGGTTCTCCTGTAAATGCTTAATGACTTTGGGCAGGTTGGAACCATCCATCTGGAAGGTAATGGGTGTATCAGGCCTGCAGGGCCAACGCATCGCCACGCTGTTCAATTGCAGGAAATTAACTCCTTCCGTTAAAACCTTTTTTACCCAAAGGGCGATGGGAAAACGGATTTGGTCTTCGGGGATTCGAGCAAGAGAGGCTTTCGTGGGGCCGAACCGATAAGTTATATTCCAATCAGTGGTTTCTGAGCGGAAATAGTCGTTGCCCTGCGGGCTTTTAGAGATGATCTTACGCCAACCTGGTGGTGTTCTTTTACGAGGAGCAACAATGTACTCGGGCGGTTTAGGCTCCAGCGGGAAAAGTGTCCTCTGTTGAGGGCCTCCTCTTTGTTCCTTTCTTGTTTCTGCCCCCTCTTTTATTAGGAAAAGGTTTTCATTTTTGACTACGATCCCTTCGTTTTTATCCTCAGCTAAGGATATTTCATAACGGGCGAGGTGAAAATTCTTGTTTTTATCTTCTGGGATTAGAAACTCTAAGGCGATCTCAAAGCTATCCCCTGTTTGATTCCATACCAACTCTTTGAAGTGAGAGCTCCTCCGTTCAATCGCATATACAGGACTTTCCGTAAGGACATCATGGAGGATGGTGAAGATATCTAAGAAGCTGCTTTTGCCACTGGCATTTGGGCCAACTAAGATAACAAAGGGTTTCAGATCGATATCAATGGATTTCAGTCCCTTGTAGTATAAAGTTTGAACTCTATTTATCATCTGTTTTCACTCCAATGTTTTGAATTTGAGGTAATGACAATCAACCAGATACATCAATCCCTCCATTTTGAAGCCATCTTCTGGAATTCAAGCGAGGTGTATTGGTTTCTGTATTTTCTTAAACCGCCTATTCCCCGGATTATTCATAAAATAGTATGAGTCATTTCGGTAGTTGGGAGTTTTACTGGGTAGGGACAAGGCTTTAGCCCTGTCCGAGGAAGCGGACAGACATAAATGTCTGTCCCTACAAGACAAACACATAATACCTTCTGTAAACTCTGGGGAAGTGGCCTCAATTTTGTTTCCACTGATCTCATAGTTCCCCCATAGCCTTCACTGTTCTGTCAACATACCCTTGCTGGTCAGGTTCTTAAACGACACGACATACCTCACTACTTCGACCTTTTCCTCTGGCTCTAAATTCTCCGCTGGATTTTGGATGATGTAGAGTTGTGGTGTCCTGGTAGCGTTCATTACCGCATAGAGAAAATAGCAGTCTCTAAACCTCTTTGCCTTAAACCACTCATTGGGGGTTAGAGCCACCGGTGCCCTTTCGGCCCTTGTTTTAACCTCAATATAGCGAACATTGCCCTTCTCATCCCTTGAGCGGATATCAAACCCTAAATTTTCAGAAGATACATCTTCCGGTTCTCTTCCCTGTTTTACCTCATATTCCATTGCTACCTGCATGCCGATACGCTCTATCTCCTCATCAGCCTCGACTGTTTTTTCAGCGGTAGCTTTCGGTCTTACCCTGATGATGCCGAGAAAACGGGGCATACTCATTGTAAGGCTTCCTTCCTTTTCTATCTCCTCCTTCAAATCATGGAGTGCCCTTTCATACTGTTTTTTCCTTGTTTCCTTGTTCCTGATGGCCAGGTCTACATTTTCCCCCTGTTCCTTGCGAGAATAGAGTGAGATCAACTCACCATCAAGTCTTATTATCAAGTGCTCCAAAGATTTAACTCCATACTTCTGTTTGATCTTTGCCTGCCGCTTCCGCTCTCCCACAAGCTCTTTTCTGTATTCCTCAAGTTTTGAAATGGCGCTATCGGCTGTCCTTTGTTTGAGTAAATCCACATCTGTGGATTCCCTTATGGTGGACAGAGGGGATGACTCCTCTGGTTTTGCTTCGGCCAGATCCCAGATAATGGCCGGGGAGACCGGTTTTACTCCCCGTTCATCTGTATAAAAGCTAAAGAGCCTCTTTCCGGCAACCTTGCCAGTGCCATCCCGCACTTCACCCTCGTAGAAGAGGATATAACCATCGAGCTTTCCGTCAGGATCGACAAAGTTAGCCCCGTTTTGAGGTGAATCTAAGAAGTTGCCCTCTATCCAGCCCATCACGGCTTCAAAAAGAGGGTGGCCAAAGGAGATAAATTCAGCGTCAGGGTTCCTGAGGGCAATTTCCTTATCGAAGGTGGCCTTTGGATACCTCTTCAACAATTGGCCGTAAGATTTCTTGAAGTTATCCTGTTCGGCAATTTTCCGTAAATCAAATGGAACCGAATCTATGGCTAAGAACCCGGCTTTACGCTCCTTGAACTTCCCCCCTGCTTTGGTAAGGGCTTTTCTGAAGAAACTTTCTGTATACTCTGGGATGAGTCTATATTCCCGTGCTTGTTGGGCCATCTCCCTTATGCGCGTGTAATCGATGTAGCGGGTGGCAAGGCTCTCCCCCAGATTTTCCTTGACTCTGGTGATATAATCCTCATTAACCTGGATGTCGATCTCTTGAAGGATCTCCTCGATGTTTCGGGCGCTGGCCGCAGCTTCCATCAGGAGCTGGGAGAGGCTTCTGTTATATAAAACTTCGCTCAAAACATCAAAGACCTTATCAGTTCCCATTGCCTCTTTTATCTCCTCCAGTTTTTGGAACAATCTGTTCAGGACTCTCCCCTCGCGAGTGTCCTCAGCTACAAGGTTAAAGATATAGACTTCTTTCTGTTGACCATAGCGATGGATTCTTCCCATTCTCTGCTCAAGCCGATTGGGATTCCACGGGATGTCATAATTGATCATCAAATGGCAGAACTGGAGATTGATACCCTCTCCTGCTGCCTCTGTGGCCACTAAGATTTGGGTCTCATTTTTGAAGATGCTTTCCGCCCTTATCCTGTCTTCTAATCTCATTCCGCCGTGGATCGTATTGGTAGTATATCCCCAATCCCTGATCTTCCTCTCCAGATACTCCAAAGTATCCCTCGATTCGGTGAAGATCAGAACTTTTTTGTCTCTTTCCTCTGGGTACTTCTGCGTTATCTCGTTCAAGGCCTCCTTAAGTTCCTTTAATTTTATCTCTTTCTCTCCGCGAATGATCTCCTTGGCAGAGCCAATGAGCCTATCAATGGTCCTTATCTCCTTCTTCAGTTCCTCTTTGTTTTCCGCTACGCTGAGGGTTTCCCAGATCTCCTCCTCCCTCCATCTCTCCTCTTCGTTTAAATCCTCTACCGCATCGAAGTCAAAAGTCCCTTCCCTTGTCTTACCCTTTTGCTCAGCTCCTTTAAGCAGGTCCTCCAACCGCCTCCTCCTTCTTTCCAATGACCTGAGTAATGCATAAGTGCTGGATGCTAAGCGGCGCTGGAGGATGACTAAGGCAAAGGCAACATTTCGTCTCCTGTCCTTTGAGAGGGCCTTGTTATACTGTAGGTTGACATATTTGGATAACTCATTGTAAAGCTCTTTTTCCCTGGGTGAATTGGTTCCCAAGTTAAAGGCAATGGTTTTTACATGTCTGGGCAAAAATAGGGGTATACCCTCAAAGTCCCTCAGATCTTCCTTGACCCGCCTGATGAATAGGGGGTTGTCTTTGCTCCGGATCGATTCTTGAAGCATCTCGTTTGTGGCAAAGAAACCGGGTTCCAAGAGGTCCAGGAAGAGTCGGAAGTTGTCGGGGTCACCCTTATGGGGAGTTGCCGTAAGGAATAGGAGGTGTTCGGTCTTTCGGGAGATCGTTTCCCCCAACTTATAACGGCTTGTCTTTTGGGTTTTGTCTCCATATTGGTAGGCGCTCATCTTGTGGGCTTCATCGACGATGATGAGATCAAAGTTCGTGGCAGAGAGCGAAGGTAAAACGTCTTCCCTCTTGGCGAAATCGATTGAAGTGATAATCTGGTTTTCCCGTTCCCACACATTCTCCCCATACAAGGCATCTAAGAATCCCCTGTCAATTACAACAAACTTTTCTTCGAATCTCTCCACCAATTCCCTTCGCCACTGGTCTTTGAGATGTCCAGGGGCTACAATGAGGATCCTTTTTGCCAGATTGCGGAGCTTTAACTCTTTGATGATCAGTCCCGCCATAATCGTCTTTCCAGCCCCAGGGTCATCGGCAATTAGAAAGCGAATTCTGGGGAGCTTGAGCACATAACCATATACGCCCTCGATCTGATGAGGGAGAGGGTCCACCTTAGAAGTATTCATCGCCAAGAGGGGGTCATACAGAGAGGCAAAACGATAGCGGGTTGTCTCCAGGGCAAGGAACACCTTCCACGGCTCTTCAGTGAAGGTGAATCCTCGGGTCATTATGGAGAGCTTTGAGAGCTCTTGGCGAGGGATGATTTGGTCAATATGGTTTCTGGAGTGGGTGGTCGCACCAACTATGTGCACATAATCACCCAGATCCTCGACGAGTTTGATTTCCACTGGCTCTGGCCAGTGGAAGCCCTTGATAATGTTCCCTGGTTTAATACCTTCCAATCTGCCGCCTACAGGGTAATAGTTGTCTGCTTAGCAACCTTTTCTCTTGAAAATATAAAGAGCTTTTGACCAAAGACAAGCTAATTTTTGATGAGTGGGGGAAATCTATCCTTGCTGGTTAGACCTTTTATGATTACCTCCCTTCTGTCGGGTGCCAGCCTCTTAAGCTGAATTTCAATGTAAGTGGGAGGAAGAAGTTCTCTCATCTTTTCCCCCCATTCGATCAAGGCTATCCCTTCGCCGTATAGGTAATCCTCATAGCCAATTCCCTCCAGCTCCTGTAGTCCTCTTAGGCGAAAGAGGTCGAGATGATAGACCGGGACCCTTCCCTGATAGATATTCACCAAAACAAAGGTGGGAGAGGTTACATATCCTTTCACTCCCAATCCCTTACAGATCCCCTGAATGAGGGTTGTCTTGCCACTCCCCAGCTCTCCGATGAGGGAGACGACATCCCCCTTCCTCAGGCTTGTGGCTATCCTTTCCCCTAAGCTGATCGTTTCCTCTGGAGATTCGGTTACGATGGTTGATTTCATCGGCAAAATCAGGAGAGGATAAATTTGAGGTAGTAATATTCTAAGGGGGCGATGAAGAGGAGGCTATCAAACCGGTCTAACACTCCCCCATGCCCGGGGATGAGGGCAGAGGCATCTTTTATCTTAGAGTCCCGCTTCATCAATGACTCTATCACATCGCCTACCTGACCCCCTATCCCGGCAATACCCCCTATACCGAGGTAAACCCCCAGGGGAAGGGTAGGAAGGAAAGGGTGAAGGGGGGAGGAGAGAGACCATAAGAGGAGGGAGCTAAGTGCTCCGGCCAGAACCCCTCCAATAGCACCTTCTAAGGTCTTATGAGGACTGATCTGCGGAGTAATCTTGTGACTTCCCCAGGCCAGGCCGGAGAAGTAGGCCCCAGTGTCCACGCTCCAGATCACTAAGAAGATAAGTAGAAGAACCTTCCCTCCCCAATGGGGGATTCCCGGGTTCAGGTTCCCTATCCAGACCAGGTAAGTAGCCAACCACCCAATGTAGAATATTCCCAAGAGGGAGGCGGAGATCCTGTATAATGCCCCTTCTACCCCCCGGAAGAGCTCAGAGCCGAGGATGGTTAAAAGGAGAACGGTGAGGAGGAGGGGTAAGCTCAGGTTAAGACCAGAAAAGCCATTCCACCCAAAGGAGAAGGAAAGGATGATAACTAAAGGTCTATTGAGCTCCGTGCCCTTAGCCTTCCACATCCGACAGAACTCTAAGAGGCCGAAGAGGATAATTAAATCCACGAGGATGAGGAGCCATATCCCTCCCAGCCAGGAAAGGTAAAGCAGAAGGGGACCTAAGCTAAAGGCTACCCCTACCCTTTTCCCGATCTTGGTCGATCTGAGCTTGGAGCTGAGAGTAGCCCTATTGGCTGACTGCGCCAAATCTTCTCTCCCTTTCCTGATAGCTTAGGATGGCCTCATAAAGTTCCCTTTTGCCGAAATCCGGCCAGAGTATTTCGGTAATATAGAGTTCGGCATAGGCTATCTGCCAGAGGAGGAAGTTGCTTATCCTCTGCTCTCCACTGGTTCTGATCATCAGATCAGGATCAGGATATGGTGCGGTATAGAGGTATCGGGAGAAAAGTTCAGGTTCTATTTGGTCAATCTTCAGTCTTCCCTCCTTGACCTCTTGGGCGATCCTTCTTACTCCATCGGTTATCTCAATGCGGGAACCGTAGTTGAGGGCCAAAATAAGGGTTAAGCCGCTGTTTCCTGAGGTGAGTTGAATCCCTTCTTGCAGGACCCTTTTCGCTGGTTCAGGAAGCTCCTCGAACCTCCCAATGGTGGTCAGACGGACATTGTTTCGGTTTAAGTCCTCAATCTCTTTTCTCGCCGTCTCCTCAAGGAGCCTCATCAGGAAGCCGACCTCTTCTTTGGGACGACGCCAGTTCTCAGAGGAGAAGACATAGAGGGTGAGATACTTAATTCCGATCTCCCCAGCCGCTTCTACTACCCTTCTTACTGCCCTCACCCCCTCCCTATGCCCTGCTCTCCTGGGTAGTCCCCTCTTTTTCGCCCAGCGGCCATTTCCGTCCATAATTATGGCTATGTGCTGGGGGAGGTTGCCTGTAGTGAGGATTTTTTCCTTTAATTCTTCCGTCTCCATATACCTTTGCCTTTTGTCTCCTTTTATTGAAGTCAAATGGGTGAATTATCAAACCTCCACAGAGATGGAAAACAAGGTGGCAGAGGTTCAATTCTGCCACCTTCCCCTTCTGATTTTATGTTCAGGGCTAAAGGGTTTCCGCCCCTTTTAGAGGGTTGTCGATTTCTTTTAAAGGATAGGTCACCCAGTGGCTTTCAGTTGCCTGTTGAAAACCTCAATCCCCAGGGGGCAAGCATTTTTCCTACTAAGGCTGATCGGATAGTGAACTCCAGGTTACGGTGGTGGTTACTGGGGAGATTATGTTTTCAATTATCGCCGAAGTCATAAACAGTGGTCTCAGTATTTTTTGGGGGGGAGGACAGGGAAACTCCGGAGTATGGGGGATGTGAGAATGGTGGCTTGAAAGGCTATACTAAATCCGTGGAGCCAGGAAGCCTATGAGATGCTTCGGGTATGAGGCTTATCCCAGGGGCAGGCTGGGATTCTATTCCTCCATTATCTCCTTTTCCTTGAGCTTAATGAGCTCATCAACCCGCTCCACATACTTGTCGGTAAGTTCTTGCACCTTCTCCTGCTTCCTACGGCTATCGTCCTCCGGGAGTTTTCCCTCCTTCTCTGCCTTTCTCAAGGATTCGTTGGCTTCCCGGCGGGCGTTTCTAATGGCTATCTTTCCCTCCTCGGCTAGCCTTTTTACCACCTTCACCAGGTTTAGCCTTCTCTCCTCAGTTAGGGGAGGGATGGGAAGCCGAATTATCGTTCCATCGTTTGAGGGGGTAAGACCAAGGTCTGATTTAAGGATTGCCTTCTCTATGGCAGGGATTACGCTCTTATCCCATGGTTGGATGGCAATAGTCCTGGGGTCGGGAACGCTTAAACTGGCCACATGGGTGAGGGGAACTGTAGACTGGTAGTATTCAACGGTTATCCCATCCAATAGATTTGTGGTTGCCTTACCTGTTCTGATATGAGCTAACTCCCTTTGGGTAGCCTCGACGGCGTTTTTCATCTTTAGCTCAGCTTGCACCAAAACTTCATCTTCCATCTATTCCCCCTTTCTTTGATGGTCTACCTTGGTCCCTATCCCTTCCCCCATAACTATTCTCTTCAAATCCCCCTTGTGGTTTAGGTTAAAGACTATTATGGGCAAATTATTCTCCATACAGAGGGAGACGGCGGTACTGTCCATTACTTTTATCCCCTCCTTAAGGAAGTCAATATAGGAGAGGGATTTGTATTTAGTGGCTTCCTTATCTTGATGGGGATCCGCGGTGTAGATGCCGTCAACCTTAGTCCCCTTCAAAAGCACCGCAGCTTGCATCTCAATGGCTCTCAGGGCGGCTGCAGAGTCGGTAGTGAAGTATGGGTTACCTGTTCCTCCCGCGAAGATAACCGCTCTTCCTTTCTCCAGGTGCCGGAGGGCCCTCCTCCTTATATAGGGTTCAGCTACCTGTTCGATCCTTATGGCGGTCATCACTCGCGTGGGCAGCCCCTCCTTCTCCAAGGCATCCTGGAGGGCCAAGGCATTAACCACTGTAGCTAACATACCCATATAATCAGCCGAGACCCTCTCCATACCTTTAGCGCTGGCTGAGATCCCGCGGAATATGTTTCCCCCCCCGATTACTACCCCTATGCTTATCCCCAGATCTGCCACTTCCTTTATCTGCTTGGCTATCTCTGAAGTCGCCTTGGGGTCGATTCCGTATTTTCTCTCCCCCTTCAACACTTCTCCACTGACCTTTAAGAGAACCCTTTTATAGGCTGGAGATCGGGAACCCATCTCTATTCGCCCAACCTAAAGCGTGCAAACCTCCTGATCGATATGTTCTCCCCCAATTTTGCTATAAACTCATCAAGTAGCTCTTGAACCTTTTTGTCTTCGTCCTTGATATAGGGTTGTTCTAAGAGGCATACCTCCCGATAGAACTTTTCCATTCTTCCGTTGACGATTCTCTCCACGATTTCCTCTTTCTTCCCCTCGTTGAGAGCTTGGTTTCGGTAGATTTCCTTCTCCTTTTCCACGATCTCCTGCGATAGATCCTCTCTCCTTAAAACCAGAGGATTGGAGGCAGCTATCTGCATAGCCAACTCCTTAACGAGGGTTTTAAACTCTTCGGTTCTGGCTACAAAATCGGTTTCACAGTTGACCTCTATCAAGACGCCCAATTTGCTACCGGGATGGATGTAGGCTCCTACCATTCCGTCCTTCGTCTCCCTTCCCGCCTTCTGGGCAGCCTTGGCCTTTCCCTTCTCTCTCAGATAGGAAATGGCCTTTTCCATATCGCCATCCGCCTTGGTTAGAGCCTCCTTGCAGTCCATAACCCCCGCTGAGGTCTTTTCCCTTAATGTCTTTACCATATCTGCTGTGATATTCATCCAGCCTCCTTCTGTTGGGTAAGCTCCTCTGGTTCAATAACCAAAGAGCTCTTCTCCTTGGCCTCTATTACCGTATCAGCGATCATTTTGGTGATCAACTGGATGGATTTTATGGCATCATCATTCCCCGGGATGGGATAGTCGATGGGATCGGGATCTGTGTTTGTGTCTACTATGGCTACAACAGGTATACCCAATCTGTTTGCTTCAGCTACGGCGATCTTCTCCTTTTTCGCATCGACCACATATAAGAGGCCGGGCAACCTGTACATCCCTTTGATCCCTCCTAAGTCCCTCTCCAATTTCTCCCTTCTCCTCTCCAGCTTGAGGACCTCCTTCTTGGGCAGTTTCTCATAGGTCCCATCCGTGCTCATCTTCTCCAACTTTAATAACTTGTCGATGCTCTTTTTAATGGTGAGGAAGTTAGTGAGAGTTCCCCCCAACCATCTTTCCACCACATAAAACATCCCGCACCTTTGTGCCTCTTGGCTGACGATTTCCTGAGCCTGCTTTTTGGTTCCCACAAAGAGAATAGATTCCCCTTCGGCCACAGTCTCGTATATCTTCTGGCGGGCCTCCTTCAGACACTGGAGCGTCTTTATGAGATCGATTATATAGATCCCATTCTTGGAAGTGAAGATATACTTCTTCATTTTAGGATTCCATCTCTGCGTCTGATGGCCAAAGTGGACACCAGCAATGAGGAGCTCTTTTATCTCCGGTTCAACCATTCCTTCCTCCCTTGAGTTTGGGTTTTGCCTCTGTCCTCATCATCTCCAGACAGACTGGAGGAATCCCCTCCAGACCCCTGTTTGGATCAAAGGACATGTGGATTTGCTTTTATCTCTTAGAGAATTGGTATCTCTTTCTGGCCTTGGCTAGCCCATACTTCTTCCGTTCCTTTATCCGCGGATCTCTGGTCAACAGGCCCTCCCTCCGGAGGATGGGTCTATAATCTTCATTTGCCTTGACTAATGCCCTGGCAATTGCTAGCCTTAAGGCACCGGCTTGGCCAGAGATTCCCCCCCCTTTGACCCTTCCCAAAAAGTCGTATGCGCGCAGGGTGTTAGTAACCTCCAGAGGGCGCTGAACCTGCATTACGAGGTTACTCCTGCCGAAGTACTCCAGGGGGGACTTGCCATTAACTTCAATCCTCCCCTTTCCTGGTTCCATCCAGAGCCGAGCTTGGCTCTCCTTCCGTTTTCCTGTAGCATATATCCTTTCCTTAACTTCCAAGCTACCTCCTTCTATGGTTTAGCTTTCACTGGCGACCATTCTTATAAACTTAGGTCTCAGGGCTGATTATCCCTGTTGGCCTCAATCTAACGCCAGAGGTTCTGGTTTCTGGGCTTGATGGGGATGTCGCTCCCCCGCGTAAACGTTCAAATGTTTGAAGAGCTTCCTACCCAACCTGTTGTGGGGGAGCATCCCCCAAACAGCTTTCTCGATCACCCTCTCTGGCCTCTTCCTGATCAGTCTGGAAAAGGGGGTGACCTTTAACCCCCCAGGATAGCCACTGTAGTGATAATACACTTTCTGGGAATATTTCTTCCCCGTCACCCTCACCTTCTCGGCGTTTATCACCACCACGAAGTCACCCATATCAAGGTGTGGAGAGTAATTTGGTTTATGTTTCCCCCTTAAAACAGTGGCTATCTGGGATGAAAGTCTCCCTAAGACCTTGTCCGTAGCATCAACAAGATACCACTTTCTCTGAATTTCATCCTTCTTCACCGTATGTGTATTCATCTTCCCACCTAATTTTTGAATTGGTTAATCGATAAAATAACTACATTACTCCCCTCTGTCAAGGAAATTCTTCCCTTTGGCACTTGGTTTAAAAAGGCCCTGATCGGTGATTATCCTATCTACATACTGGTGAGGTGTCACATCGAAGACTGGATTGTAGACTTTAACTCCATTTGGGGCAATCCTCTGGCCGGAGAGGTGAGTCACCTCATCTTTCTCCCTTTCTTCTATTTGTATATCTTCCCCGGATTTGAGGGAATGATCGATTGTTGAATATGGAGCAGCTACATAGAAAGGGATCCCGTGCGCTTTGGCCAAAACAGCTAAGTTGTAAGTTCCTATTTTGTTGGCAAAGTCACCATTAGCTGCTATTCTATCTGCACCCACCAATACCAGGTCTATCATCTTTTTCCTCATCAAGAGTCCCGCTACCGAATCACAGATCAAGGTAACATCTACCCCTCCCTGGGTCAACTCCCATACAGTTAACCTCGCCCCTTGCAGGGCAGGCCTGGTTTCGTCCGCATATACCCTAACCTTCTTGCCCTCACCCTTTGCTGTGTAGATAACCCCTAAGGCGGTCCCGATTCCCGCTGTGGCCAAACTTCCGGCATTGCAATGGGTAAGAATTTTATCCCCATCCTCAATCAGGGCTGCACCATTTTCCCCTATCTTTTGACAGAGATCCTGGTCCTCTTTCAAAATTGCTTTAGCTTCCTTGAGAAGGAGTTCCTTGAGCATCTTTATGGACCTACTCCTTGTTTTCTCCACCACATTTCTCATCCTTTCCAGAGCCCAAAAGAGATTTCTGGCTGTAGGTCGGGTTTGGGATAGCTCCCTTTCTGCTCGGGTAAATTCCATCAGAAACTCATCATAGGATTTTTCCTGGGAATTGGCTATTCCTAAATAAAGGCCAAATGCAGCAGCTACCCCTATGGCCGGTGCCCCCCTTACCTTCATTTTCCTTATTGCTTCTGCTACATCCTGGTAATTTCGGCATTGGATGAATTCCACCCGATAGGGTAGTTCCGTCTGGTCCAGTATGTGCAAGCGATCATCCTTCCATTCTAAGGTTTTTGGCAACATACCTTTACCTCCTCTAAAGCGATTTGCCTATCCTTAAGCTATTTCCCCCCATTTGATAGCCACCCCTTTGCCTGTGGGGGATGGGGTAAAACCCTCCCGCTTTCGGCAAAGAATAGATGGGGAAAGGTAACTTCTTTTTCAAGTTGGGTCAATTGTTTTTTGAGGGAGGATAAGAGGTAAAATCGGTAGCCCTTTTTAGTCTAATTGCATTTTCTGTGTCCGGTTTATAAAAGACCGAGGTGGCACAACTGCCACCTCGGTCTCAGGTTGGAGTTTTCAACTCCCTTGGTCAGGACTGAGGGAAATCGATCAATGAATGGTGGGTTGACTATTTCCTATCAGGCCAAATGACCCATACGCTCTTTTTAATAGTGTTTTGCTTTT
>JAOZPP010000009.1 GCA_029932675.1 bacterium | reverse complement strand
ATGTAACGCCTATTTATTGCTTAAGCAAGTGTCCAATTTTTGGGGTGCAGTACAGTTTTTGATATTGTTGGAGAATTTTCTTGCAGAGGATTTGATACAGTTGGACCACTCAAATTTATTGGTGGAATAAATAAAGGCAGACCTGATGGAAAGGACTTAGAACATGCAGAAAATTTTGCAAAGAGTTTATTGGGAGACTTACCCAGGAGGTGATGGATATTGACTGATTTTTATATCAATCCAATTTTCTGGATAGGTTTCTATCTGGTAGGTTACACGATAACAATAGCAGTGCTTGGCATATCTGGTATGCGAACTAAGGCTAAGAATAAAATGCCAAAACCCCTTATGAGAACCTTTATTCTGTTAACTTTCATAGCACCGCCTGTTGTTTTGCCATTTACGAGGGGTCCGAAGACGGCGATTCCTACCCCCATCGCTTTAACTGTGGGGATGATTATTTTGGGAATAAATTTCGTCATCAAGATATTAGCCCAAAGACAAATAGGTGTTTCCCCAGCTTTAAAAAGCAATGGAAAGTTGGTCACCACAGGCATATACGGGTGGGTGAGGCACCCCTTATATTTAAGCAATGGATTATTGGCTCTGGGTATGGCCATTCTCTTTAAATCATTGTTCGCCCTTTTGTTTTCAATCCCTTATTCACTCTCCTATCTCCTCATTATACATTTTGAGGAGAAGGCCCTTTTGGAGGAGTATGGGGAGGACTTCAAAAGTTATAAGAAAAGGGTTCCCTGGAGAATGATTCCCGGGATAGTCTAAGTTGACCGCTAAAAAGGAGGAGCTATATATGGCTAAATCAAAAGGACTTCCGGTTGAAGCCCAAGCCGTAGCAGCGCTAATCCTGGGGCAGCTCGGTCATAAGCTGGTAGCGAAGCTGCCGGGCGCGAGGGCAATTTCCGGAACCACCGATGGCCTTTGGTGTCCTGGCCCTCTCCACCGCCTATGTTCTGGCCTTGGTCACCTGCCTCTTGCGCATTCGCTGGGGCTACATCATCGGGATCGTGCTGGGGATCGAGTCGTTCTCCAACCACTTGTCTTTCATGTCATTATGGGGATTCTGTTAGTCTACTTCTGCTGGCTGGGCTACCAGGCAGCGGGGAGGTTATGTAATTAAAAAAACTCTCAAATATTTAAAGGAGGGGAAGATGTTCAAAAGGACATTGACCGCATTGGCTCTGCTGCTTAGCTGCTTTAGTTCCGCTGTTGCCGGGGCCAAGTGGGCACAGGACTTCTACTCTCAGGCTAAGCCCATCAGGGTCAAGGACCCCATGGCGGTTGTGGTGGGGTCAACCAGGCCGGGAGAGGAGATCTTTGAGATTACCATAGGGGATGTAGGGATGTATATAGGACACATCTGTATCGGCGTAGCCGGCGCCTACAGGCTGACCCAATTAGCGCTTGCGGCCCTCTACGGAGATGAGGTCCCCGAGCGAGGGAAGATAAGGGTTGTGGCCAATAGCTTTGGAGTTGGACTTGATGTTGCCTCCTATATTACAGGCGCCAGGGCATTCTATGGATGTGGAGAGGCAAACAGAGGAGCCCTTGTTGTAGATGAAGATCTCGGTAAAGAAGGGGATTTCATAATGGTCTTCCAACGAGAGGATACCGGTATGGCTGTAAAAGCAGCTTTTCATAAACACATTCTCCTCTATCCAGAACGGGAGATATTGGAGAAGAAAATAATCGGGGGCAAAGCAACCCAGGAGGAGAAGGAACGGTTCTGGAAGGGGGAGCAGGAGAGAGTGAGGCAGATACTCCTTGATCCTCCGAGTGGTCTGTTTGAGGTTGAGGAGCTTGGCTCTTATAATTTCCCTGCAAAAAATTTTGAGGGAGGAGAATAGCCCAATTGGTAACCAAAGGGAGGTGGTTATAGAACATATCTGTTTTTGTAAAGGTTGCTTTTAGCTGTTTTTCTCCTCTCCTGAAGCTTGAAACCACATGGGAAATCATCAAGCATATGAACTTTGTGCACGGTTACTTCCATAGGAAATGCCCGACAGTTTCACAGTTATGAGTTTCCATTTGATTCAGGTCTTTGACAACCCACGCCGGGCAAAAGGGATGAGGGTGGCGTCATAAAATTTTAGTGCTCAGGAGGGAAGGGCAAAGATGGGCAAAAAAGGGTTGAAATGTCTGTTGTTTGTGTTGCTTGGCTTTACTGGGACCTATATGGCTCTGGTCGGGGTCTATAAGTTGGGCACTATGGCGATCATAATTATGGGGCTGATTTTTTTAGGATTGGGGATTGCTTTTACCTTTTTCTCCATAACTATTTCAGATGTCAGGAAAAGCAACTATTGCGGAATATTTTCTGGGTTGTTCCTTTGGGCGATTTTAGGGGAGGTAGTTGAAAAACTTAGCATAATAGCAGTGGCCCAGTGGCGGATGTTCCCCTTGCTGGGTGGGTTCACCTTCTTAGTGGTGCTTTTCGGAATCAAGAAATACTTGCCAGCAGGGCTTCTCTTCTCAGTGGGAGGATTCAATGCCGTATGGTTCTTGCATTTTATTATGGTAAACCAATTTGAACTTATGGGAAGAACCTCCTGGATAACTTATCCCAGTTGTGTTAGTTTCGCCCTTCTGGCCATTCTTTTTGGTTACCGGATGGTCAAGGCAAGGACAGACAGCGAGAATATGGCCTATTCCTTAGCCTTGCTTCTCTCCTGGTGGACAGTCTTGGAATACATTTGGGGATGGAGACTGATTCCCGGCCCCTGGATGTTATAGGGCAAGCTGTTTTAGTGAATGATCATTGATTGTCTTCTATTTTAAACGGTTGGGGAAGGAGATCCCTGAGGTTAAGCCTTTTTACTCCCCCCTCTCTGCTGGCTAAATAGACCTCCATCCGCGGCGAGAACTCAGCCAGGGTCTGTAAGCAGGCTCCACACGGTGTTGCCGGCCCATCGGTGAAGATGGCTACAGCTTTAAACCTCCGTTGCCCCGCGGAGATGGCCTTAAAGAGGGCAACCCTCTCCGCACAGATGGTCAGACCATAGGAGGAGTTTTCTACATTACACCCGCTGTAGATCTTCCCATCTTCTGCCAAGATAGCTGCCCCTACCTTATACCCGGAGTAGGGGGCGTAGGCCTTGGCGCGGGCTTGCTGTGCCCTCTTGATCAACTGTAAGGAATTTTGAGACATACTCCCCAGACCATCAATACCTCTCAAATCACCTCCCTCAAGAAGCTTTTTCCCTCTCCAGTGCCCTCGATCCCTAAGGCCTCAGCCACAGTGGCCCCTAAGTCAGCAAAGGTCTCCCTTCTGCCTAAGTTTACACCGGATCTTATCCCTTTTCCTAAGGCCAAAAGGGGAACCCACTCGCGGGAGTGATCGGTGCTTGGGGTAGTGGGGTCGCATCCGTGGTCGGCGGTGATAAAGAGGAGATCGGCCAGGGTGAGGGCTTTTAGAAGGTCGGGTAGCCAGCGGTCGAATTCTTCCAATCCTTGGGCAAAACCTTGGGGATCGTTCCGATGCCCCCAGAGCATATCGAAGTCGACGAGATTGGTGAATATCAATCCCCTCTTCACCCTCTGGCAGACCTTCAGGACCTTGGCCATATTCTCTTTGTTGTCCTTTGCCTTTACCACCTCAGTAAGTCCCTTCCCAGCGAAGAGATCGGAAATCTTTCCTATTCCCACCACAGGATAACCGTCTTTCTTTAGGAGGTCCAAAACCGTATCCCCAGGGGGAGGCAAGGAGAAATCCTTCCTCCGCGTAGTTCTCCAGTAGGAGCCTGGCTTGCCCAAAAAGGGGCGAGCGATTACCCTACCTACCCCTGCTTCACCAGTGAGTAACTCCCTGGCCCTTAGGCAGATCTGATAAAGCTCCTGGGGAGGGATTACCTCTTCATGAGCAGCAACTTGGAAGACGCTATCCGCTGATGTATAGACGATTGGTGAGCCACTTCTCTGGTGTTCCTCCCCTAATTCCTGGATGATTTGGGTGCCTGAGGCTGGATAGTTTCCCAACACCTTCCTCCCTATCTTTGCCTCAAACCTGGCGATTAACTGAGGAGGGAAACCATTTGGATAGGTAGGGAATGGCTTCTTTAGGGTTAAACCCATAAGCTCCCAATGGCCGGAGGTGGAGTCCTTACCCGGAGCCTTCTCCCCCATCTTGCCAAAATTTGCCCAGGGAGCTGGTTGAGGCCTAACCCCTTCTATGGGAATGATATTGCCCAAACCCATAAGCTCCAGGTTGGGGAGCTTAAGCCCTCCCACCGCGCGGGCCAAGTTCCCCAAGGTATTTGAACCTCGGTCACCATACTCCCCGGCATCGGGAAGCTCCCCCACCCCCACCCCGTTAAGCACAATTACCAGAACCCTATTTATGTAACTTAATGGAGACAAGCTTCAACTCGGTGAACTCTTCTATCGCATACTGGGGACCCTCCCTCCCCAATCCGCTCCCTTTTACCCCACCATAAGGCATAAGGTCAAGGCGAAAGGTGGGGATGTCATTTATGATTATCCCACCCACCTCTATCCTTTCCACAGCCTTGAAGGCTCGATCGATATCCTGGGTATATATCCCAGCCTGCAGGCCATATATGGAATTGTTTACCTCCTCGATAGCCTCATCAAGTTCTTTAAATGGATTGACTACTACCAAGGGGGCAAATGCCTCCTGACAACTTACCCTGCAGTCCCGGGGAACCTCGGCTAAGACCGTCGGTTCCATAAAACTCCCCTCCACCCCACCTCCGGTGAGGAGCTTCCCACCACTTCCAATGGCTTCCTCTACCCACTGCTTTGCCCTTTGGGCAGCTTGGGGGGAGATCATCGGCCCCATATCGGTAGCTTCATCCAAGGGATTGCCTCTTTTTATCTTCTTTACTAAGGGGACAAAGCCATTGAGGAATTCTGGGTAAATTTGCTGGTGAACATAGACCCTCTGCACTGAAATACAGACCTGCCCGGCAAGGGCAAAGGCCCCATCCCTTATCCTAGGGAGAGCTTCGTCGAGGTTAGCATCCTGGTCCACAATTACTGCAGAATTTGAACCAAGCTCCATAGTTGCCTTTTTGAGCCCTAACCGGTCCATTATCCCTTTGCCCACATCCAGTGAGCCGGTGAAGGTAATCATCCTTATCCCCTCGTCCCTTACCAAGGCTTGGCCTACGGTCTTTCCGGTTCCAGTGAGCAGGGTTATCCCCTGAGGAGGGAGGCCAGCCTCTAAGAGGAGCTGACAGAGAAGCTCGCTGCTTAGAGGGGTGGCGGAGGCAGGCTTGAGGATCACGCTATTACCGGCAGCCAATGCCGGGGCAACTTTGTGGAGGGCAAGGTTGAGGGGGAAGTTGAAGGGGGTAATGGCTGCCACAACCCCTATGGGGACCCGGAGGTAGAAACCGAATCTATCGCCCCCACCAGGGGCAGAGCCAAAGGGGACGATCTCACCACCTAACCTTTTCGCCTCCTCTGCGGAGATGATGAGCGTTTGGATTCCCCGGGAGACTTCTCCTCTGGCCTCCTTTATTGTCTTACCCACCTCCAAGGAGAGGAGGCGGGCTAGCTTCTCCGAGGTTTCCTTAAGCCCCTGAGCCGCCCTCTGTAAGATCTCGTACCGCTCATATGCGGAAAGAGCTTTCATCTGAAGAAGGCCTTCCTGGGCCCCTCTAATTGCTTCCCTCACCTCCTGCGAGGAGAGAAGGGGGGCATAATCGATCTCCTGGTTGGTATAGGGATTGAAAACAGGAAATTTCTTTTTCCCCTCGATCCATCTGCCATTGACATACGCTTTCATCTTCACCTACCAGATAAAGGTTATCCCGCTGTTAGGGAAGGCCCAACCCTCCAGGGAGATGGTGAGCGACCTTCCCTGTGAGTCCCTCCTCTGTGGATACCTATCCTTACCGGCTAAGAAGCTTATCGCCTTAACCCCCTCTATGCTAGTCTGCGCATAGTCAAAGGTAACCTCCATTCCTTTGGTGGGATAGACGATATATATGGGAAGTTCTCGGCTCACCTTTGACTGCCAAGTTTGGGTCTCGATCTCCATCTTCACCGGTTGGTTAAGTTTAGAGCGGAGACGCGGTTCCTGGAAGTGGACCTCATAACCCCTCTCCGTTTGCTTTTCCTCTTTTGGCGCAAGTTTTCGGCCATCGACCCTTAAACTCCTCACCTGAAAGTCGTGGGTCTCCACCCTCTCCCTCTCCAACAGCCACCTATACTCGCAGAGGGGGTCTTGAAAGTAGTAAGCTAAGCTTTCCTCATCCTTGGCGCAGGCTACATAGAAGGAGTCGGAATTGAGAACTTTGTAGTATTCAATCTCTGTCCTTACCTCATATCTATCTTCTCTCTCCTCGAACCAGACCCGATGCCGGAGATCTCGACGATACTGCAGCTCTTTTCCCCGCTGACCGAAGATAGCCTCCAGTAGACCTTGGTATAAAGCTTCTCCCACTTCCTCGTTTAGCCGCAGTTGCAAGCAGTCCTTGATTATCTCCTCCATCTCCTCAGGTGGGATGAGCCTATCCAAGACATCTCTTCTCTTCAAGGCCAACCTTATTCCACCAACCTTCTCCCCTTGGGTATAAATTCTGGGTGCTCTCTTTCCGATGAGACAGAGGACCTCATAGCTTAAGCTACCGGCCCTTTGGGCCACCTCATCGGCGGTTATCTCCTCTTCTCCATCCCGGCCGATGATGGTTACCTCCTCCTCAACCCCCACTCCAGGGATGTTGGTTATATCCACCATAGTCAGGTCCATGGTCACCCTCCCCACTATGGGGGCTCTTTCCCCTTTAACCAAAACCTCCCCCTTGTTGGAGAGGAGGAAACCATATCCATCCCCATATCCTACCGGGATGACCGCAACTTTGGAGGGGACTTTAGCCTTCCAGGTCCTCCCATAGCTAACTGACTCACCGGGGGGGATCTCCTTTATCTGGGCCACTTTTGTCTTAAAACTTAAGGCCGGCTTGACCTCTATCTTCCTCTTAACCTTCTCCGAGGGGTAGAGGCCATAACTGAGCAGCCCCGGCCTGACCAGGTTGAAGTAGGAGTCCGGAAATTCAAGGATGGCCGCACTATTAGCCATATGTTTCAAGGGGATGGTTATCCCCGCATCTCTTAGAGCCTTAATTGTCGCCTTAAACCTCTCTAACTGATGATGGGAAAACTCCCTGTCCACCAAGTCAGCGGAGGCGAAATGGGAGAAGATACCTTCTAACTTCAATCCCTCAGAGGAGAGCACCTTCTTAGCTAATTGGCTCGTCTCCTCTGGCCTCACCCCCGCTCTCCCCATACCTGTGTCCACCTCGATATGGACGCTGACCTCCTTTCCCATCCTTTTTGCCTCTTCAGAGAGAGGGGAGAGGATAATGGTGTCGGATAAGGAAGGAGTAAGGCTGTATTCTACTATCTCGGGGACTTCGGCGGGGAGGGAAGGGCTCAAGATAAGTATAGGAGCATCAATTCCGCCCAACCTGAGGGCTATCCCCTCCTCAGCATTGGCCACACCTAACCCATAGGCACCGTTGGAGAGGGCTACCTTGGCCACCTGCAGAGCCCCATGGCCGTAGCCGTCGGCCTTTACCACCTGGAGTAACCCGACATTTGGCCCCACCAATCCCTTGATCTCGGATATATTTTTGGCTAATGCCTTTAGGTCAATCTGAGCCCAAGAGCGATAGTTTCCTTTCATCCCTTTTATATATTAAATATTGCTCCCCAAATCAAGCCCTTTTTGCCCTTGCCTCTAAGGGACTAAGGGAGTATATTGGGCTGTATAGGTTGTGGGGGTAACTCATCAGCCACCCTACCTAATCACATTTTTAGACAGGATAGACATGATGAACAAGGTAAGCAACCCCCACAGGATAATTTGGGGTAAAGATCCTGTCAGAGAAGTCTCGCTGCTTACGGCCAAAGTGCAGGGAGGAAACTTGGAGAAAAAGGGTAAATTTGCTCAATTGGTTGAGTTGATGGAGACCCTAAGAGGACCTAAGGGGTGTCCATGGGATAGGGAACAGACCCATCAGAGCATCAGGCCATATCTTTTGGAAGAGACCTACGAGGTCTTGGAGGCAATTGACTCAGGAGATGATGGAAAGCTTAAGGAAGAGCTTGGCGATTTACTTTTACAGATCGTCTTCCACTCCCAAATGGCCAAGGAGGAAGGTAGGTTTGATATCTATGGGGTGATTGAGGGGATAGTTCAGAAGCTGATCAGAAGACACCCCCATGTCTTCGGTGGGGTTAAAGTGAAAAGCTCTCAAGAGGTTTTAGAAAACTGGGAGAGGATAAAGGGAGGGGAGAAGGGAGGAACCATTTTGGATGGCCTTCCTAAGAGCCTTCCTGCTCTGCTTAAGGCCTTCAGGGCGCAGGAGAAGCTGGCCAGGGTGGAAACTGCTAGCCAAAGCGAGAGTGAGGAGATTTGCAAAGAAGTAGAGGATAGGTTATTCCAATTAAGGAAAGCGGCCCAGGATGGGGACGTGGAGATGAAGGAGAAGAGGTTGGGGGAGCTACTTTTCTCCTTGGTTAGCCTTGCTCGGAATTTGGGGGTCTCCCCTGAGGATGCTTTACGGAGAGTAGTGGAAGAGTATATAGCCAAAGTAGAAAAATCTTAATCCACTTCAGGTTAGATCAAACCGCTCTTGATGAGTTTACCCATTAAATCAGAAGAGTTTCACATCTGAAATGTTCTCTCCTCCATTTCTGTAGAGGAGGAGTCCCCCCTTCTGAGCGATACCGCCCAATTAAAAGGGCAGGATCTCAATCCTTCTGTTTTTGGCTCGGCCAGCCTTAGTCTTGTTGCTGGCGATGGGGTTGGCCTCTCCATAGCCTACAGCCTTTAGCCTATAGGAGGCAATACCCTTCTTAATCAGGTAGTTCATCACCGCCTCTGCCCTCTTCTGGGAGAGGACCTTGTTGGCACTAGCCTTACCCCAACTGTCCGTATATCCCTGGATCTCTATCCTCAGATCAGGATAGGCCTTCAGGGACTCATAGAGCTTGTCCAGAGCGGCCTCGGAGCCGGGGGTAAATGTGGCCTTCCCTGAGGCAAACTTCACCCCTTCCAGAACCATCTTCCCCTCTATTTTGGGGGCAGTGGGGCAGCCGTGCACATCTACCTTTACCCCAGCTGGGGTATTGGGACATTGGTCATCGGGGTCTAAGACACCATCGTTATCGGAGTCGACTATGGGGCAGCCGTGGTTGGAGGCAGGGCCGGCCTCATTGGGGCAGTTGTCCTCCACATCGAGGACTCCATCGTTGTCGTTGTCAGGGTCTGGGCAGCCGTCGTCGTCCTGGTAGCCGTCTATATCCTCCGGTTCGTTAGGGCATTTATCGGAGATATCGGGGACTCCATCGTTGTCGTTATCAGGGTCTGGGCAGCCATCGTCGTCCTGAAAGCCATCGAAATCCTCCGGCTGAAGTGGACAACCATCCAGCTTGTCCTGCACTCCATCCTTGTCTTGGTCAAGAGGGGTGGGTGAAATCTGGCCAAACCAGAGGTCAAAAGAGGCTGCCAACCCAATCCCCTTGCTTGCCGGGTTGAAGACCAACCCTCTGCTGGAGGTGGAGAGATCCATCCGAAAGGACCCAATGGAGAGGCCAACCCCTAAAGCGGTGCTGAACCCCTCCCTTCCTCCCAAAGCAATCCCTCCTCGGATGGGGAGCCACTTTAAAGGTTTATATTCCGCTCCCAAGGAGAAGCGGGGAGTCGTGCACAACCAGCCAAGGTTCCTAAACCCCTGTTCATAGTCAAGATCAAGGAGGAGGGAATGAAACCGTCGGGAGATGCCTACCCTCAGGTAAGAGGGAAGAGGGGAGCGGAATGGGCCAATATCATAGCTGGAATCCTCTGAGGTCACCAATGTATCACTTTTTGTGGAACTGGCGGTTAATGATTCAGCCTTAAAGGTAAAAAACCCTTCCTTAGTTTCCTTGCTCCATTTGAGGGACCCAAAGGGGTTGAAGAGGGCCAGACCCACCACCCAACCTTGGCCAAAAGAACCAGCAAGGCCTAGATCCAAAGAAAACCCCTGCCCTCCTTGGGCGTGACGATAGACTACCTCCCCTTCCCCTTCTATGGCGCTTTCCGTAGTGGTTATCCCCCCTCCTGACCTAGTCACCTCTGCATAATATATTCCCCTCAGGTATTTCAGGTTTGCCCCTATAGAGAACTCGTCGAACCATTTAAGGTCTAATCGCTTAGCTGCGGAGAAACCTGTAATCGCCTGAGCGACTACTTCCCCATCCACATCAGCGATCTCATACCATCTGTTTAGCTCGTTTCCGTAGAGGATGAGCTCGAAGGGATCTCTGGGTAGGGTAAGGTGGGAACCAGCAAAACTCCCAATGAAAAATCCGTAATTCCTATAGGAGAGGCTGAGGAGCCCAAGTTCTGCTCGGAGATCCACTGAGAAGCCGGAAGAGGGGATCTTGCCCAGGATTGTCCTCTTATGCCTTTCGGAGAGGTAACTGCCGTTGTATCTGTTGTAATCGGAAAGGGTGAAACTGTTGTTTCCTAAGCCGACGCCCAGGGAGAGGAAGGATATGGAGAAAATCGGTCCTCCTGCTAGAGCGAGGTTGGCAGGATTAAAGTAGGGGGCCTCTTCTCCTCTGGCTATAGCCGAGTAGGCTCCGGCCATCCCCCAGCTTCTCGCCTGGAAGCCAACGGATGACCAGCCGTCATTAGAGAACAGGCCAATAAGCAATAACGCAAGAACAATTTTGGCTTTTGCATTCTTCATTCTATGGCCTTGTTAGTCCCCTCCTACCTTAACTCCCACCTCCAGCCTGGCGGTTATCCGCAGGTAATCCCCAGGGCAGATCTTTATGGGTTTGCCATGGGTGCCCGGGATCTCCACTTTGGTGCGGAGGAAGAGGAGGGAATCTTGGAAGACTTGGAGGTCCTCATGGCTGAGATGGATGGAAAGCGTGCTTATTACGGGTTGATCTACCTCCCCAGATGAACTGGTATGGCCTGGTTTTAAGTAGAGGCTGTCCGGGGGGGAGGGGACGATCAGGGAAGCTGAGCTGTCCAGATTGGTGGAATCTGGGTCAAAATAGTAAGTGACTGAGGCCCCTAAGGGGAGGTGGTTTTCGGCCCGGGCAATTATCGCCCCACTCATCAGCCTATTTTCAACCAAATCCCTGGTTTCCTCACCGACTTCTACCCTGGTCGTCCCACCCTCGATCGTTTGGGGCGCAAGGATAAGCTCTAAGGGGGACCAGATATGGTAGCTTAGGAGAACTGAATCAGAGCGGTTGGCATCGCCATCGTATAGGCTATCCCCGACAATAATAGAGCCGCTGGCCTCGATCTTCCGGGGCAAGGAATTGACGAAGTGGACTATGTTGCTATTTGTGCTATCAAACCGAATAGTCGTTTCCGATTCAGGTGGGATATACTTCTGATCCTCGGGTACAGTTAGTACTTCTAATGGAGACCCACCATCGTCATATCCCTGTAAGATCAGCGAGTCAAGCTCTGCTGGAAAATTGACCCCGTTTTTTACCTCCAGATCCATCTGCACAGTGGAGAGGGAAATCGCCTTCAAACCTTGAGGTAGGTGGATCAATTCCTCTCTGGGTTCAATCCTTAGCTTTGTCTTTTTCATCACCCCTACAAATTGACCGACCTTCAGGGAGGAGAGAATCACCACTAGATCTAAAGTTTGGACAGTAGTATCGATATGGACACTCTGGCCCCCAGTTCCCGGAGTCCTTCCGGAGAGCTCCAAATGCTGTTGATTGTGTATGGTTCTGCCATGAATATCCAGGGAGTCGAAAGCTTCAGCTCCGGGCATTATTATACCGGCGAATTCTATCTCTCCACACTCCCCTATGCCAATTACCATACTATCTATTGGAAAGGGTAGGTGGTTGATTAGCTTTACTCCTATATATCCGCTATCGATCTCTAATAGAGAAAAGCTGGTAAATCTAACCTCCCTTTGTATAAGAGGGAAGGTAAAGGGGGGAATAGGGATGTTTAAGCCGTGGGATTGAGCGATGGAGGAGTTTATTTGGCTTAGGCCAAGCTTTTCCGGTTCGGATTGAGCGCTCTCTATTAGATAGCCATTCATATGGCAGGGCGGTATCGTATCCCGCACTGAGAAGAAGAGCTTATCCCCAATCAGGGAGAGGTAGTCCTCATCTTCGGCTATCTGGGGCATCGTATAAGTTTTGTTCATCAAGGGAAGAATGAGGTTTACATCCCAAGTGGGGGATGATGGTTTCTTCACCGAACATCCAATGAGGAGCGGTAAGCCCAAAAAGAGGGTTTTAACGAAAGCTTTCCACATTTTCTCTCCTAATCAAAAAGCGCTACTGATATTATATCGGCAGATAAGGCCAACTTCTTTAGGAAAACTTTCCACAATCGAGAATTATGGATTAAACCTCCCTTTATAGGTGTTGTTTGGGGACAATATCTTGCCCAGCAGTATAACAATTTCCCCTTCCCCAGGCAAGTCCTTTTTCTCATAAGCCTTTAACAGGCCAACTCTTGATTATGTTAAGGGTTGGATTGGCTGAAGATCCTCTGGCGGGGAGAAATTTTCTCGTTCAAGCATAGGGGGCGGAAAAAAAGTCCCTTTCCTGGGAAAGCTTTCCCCAGCTAAGGGGATTGGTTTAGCTGATCCCCATTGCTGACAATTAGTGTAAGGAATGAAATCACAAAGGATTCACTCCTCTTTTATCCAAATTTGGGTCACCCTTTTAGATGGCATAAGATTTGCTTTGCCTCCTAAGTGAACTAACACCACCTCAGCATAGGATATTATCCCCTGACCGGGAAGGAGGAGATATGCTACCTGGACTTTACGTCTCGGCAAACGGGATGAGAGCGCGTATCCTTCAACAGGAGATCACGGCAAATAATGTGGCTAATCTAAATTCCCCTGGATTCAAGAGGGAAGTGGCCAACCTGCAGGAACTCTACTCCTCCCTTCCTGGCAAACAACTGCCGGTGTTGGGTTTGGAAGCTAAAACTGACTTCTCTCCGGGTAGCCTTCAAAGGACCGGTGATCCACTGAATTTGGCCATTGAGGGCCGCGGTTTCTTTACTGTGGAGACCGCGCAGGGGGTAAGGTATACGAGAAAGGGAGATTTTAGCCTGAATGCGGAGGGCTTGCTCGTTACCCAGGAGGGTGATCCCTTGTTGGGAGAGAATGGTCCCATAGTGGTGGATGGAACAGGGGTCACGATAGACAGCCAGGGCAAGGTATTTGTGGATGGACGGCTGGTGGATAGATTGCTCATTTCAGATTTTGATCTTCCCTATCCCCTGCGCCGGGAGGGGAGGGGACTCTTCTCTCCCTTAGGGGAGAGAAGAGCCAAGAGGGTGGAAAATCCCCGGATACTCCAAGGATATTTGGAGGCCTCAAATGTGGCTCCAGCAAAGGAGATGATAGAGCTTATTAGTCTCCTCAGGCTTTATGAGGCGAATGGGAAGGCCATCTTATTGCAGGATCAGACATTAAGCAGGGCGGTTAATGATTTGGGGAAGATAAAATAACCAGCAAAACATTAAATCTTAGCAAGTTTCCATTATAAAAGCCAGTTAAAGCGAAATAATTTAACCCGAAGCATTGCATAGGAAGATGATTGGATTAAAGGAGAAGAAGAAGACTGAGGTGGGGAAGGTGATCACCTTCCCCCAGGGATTAATCGGATTTGAAGGTTTCAAGAATTACCTCCTCTTAAAGCTCAAAGAATATGAGCCCTTCACCTGGCTCCTCTCCTTAGAGGAGAAGCAGCTTAAATTTCCCCTCCTTGAGCCAAGAAGTTTCTATCCAAATTATCAACCGGAGATAACCAAAGAGGATCTGAGGAGCTTGGGGGTCAAGGGAGTAAAGGATCTAAAGGTATATTGTCTGGTCACACTGGGGAATGGGAAGGCAACGGCTAATCTCAAAGGGCCGATCCTGGTCAACCCCAAGAAGAGACTGGCCAAACAGGTAGTCCTGACCAAATCCTCTTATCCCCTTCGCTACCCCTTAATGAAGGCGATCTCCGAAAAGATCAAGAAGGCCCCCTCCGAAGGATGAGAGTCAATCTGATCGTCAAACCGGGGGATAAGGTACAGATTGGTGGCCAGATCGAAATTGTGATTTTGGAGGTTGGTCAGGCTCAGGTGAGATTCCTTTTGGAGCTTCCTCCCCATACTCCGGTACTCAAACAGGAGAACTACCATCTGCTGCAAATAGAGAATCGCCGATCCGCCTCAACTTCAGAGAGGAAGGTGAAGGAGATGGTTGAGCTGTTTAAAGCAGAAAAAGAAGCTCAAGGAATAGATAGCTAATGGCTGCGCATATACTGGTAACCGGGGGCGCCGGATACTTGGGTTCGATCTTATGTGAGGGGTTGCTCGATGCTGGATATAGGGTTACGGTTGTCGACAATCTGATGTATAGGCAGAAGAGCCTCTTTCATCTCTGTTCCCTTTCCCGCTTTGAATTCATCTTCGGAGATGTGCGCGAAGAAGAGCTAATGAAGAGGTTGGTTAAAGGGGCCGATGTGCTTATCCCCTTGGCTGCTATAGTCGGTGCCCCGGCGTGCGATCGAGATCCCTGGACGGCTCAGTCGATCAACTTGGAGGCGGTAAGGATGCTCAATCGGTTACGAAGCCCCAGCCAGTTAGTTCTCTTTCCCACTACCAACAGTGGTTATGGTACTAAGAGTGGTGATCTCTACTGCACGGAGGAAACACCTCTTGAACCAGTCTCCCTCTACGGTCGAACCAAGGTGGAGGCCGAGGCCGAGCTATTGGAGTCGCCCAATGTAATTACCTTGAGGTTGGCTACCGTCTTTGGCATCTCCCCGCGGATGAGGTTGGACCTTTTAGTCAATCACTTCGTCTATGCCGCAGTTACGGACGGGTATATCGTCATCTTTGAGAAGGATTTTAAACGCAACTATATACATATCAGGGATGTGGCCGACTGTTTTATCCATTGCATTGAGAATTCAGCACAGATGGTGGGTCGGCCATACAATGTAGGGCTTGATTCGGCCAACCTTTCCAAGGAGGAACTGGCTTTGAAGATTAAGGAACAGATACCCAATTTCTATGTCCATTTCTCGGAGGTGGGAGAAGATCCGGATAGGCGAAACTATATCGTCTCCAACCGCAGGTTGCGGGAAGCAGGCTTCGAGGCAAGACGCACCCTGGAAGAGGGGATAAGGGAACTGGTGAAGGGATACAAAATGATGGTCGGTTCACCTTTTAAGAACATCTGATCATGGGTGGTGTGAATATATTCACTTCCAGTGGTCTGGCCGAAGTAACTGCAGCGGTCTTGGCCGGTGGCTTGGGGATTCGACTGCGCCCCGTAGTGGCCGACAGGCCAAAGGTTCTCGCTGATGTAAGAGGACGGCCATTTTTGGCCTATATCTTAGATCAGTTAGCTGCGGTGGGGATTAGAGATGTGGTTTTGTGCACGGGGTGGCTTGGTGAGCAAGTAGAAGAGGCTTTAGGCAGCCGGTATGGTTCCCTTCACCTCACCTACTCCCAGGAGTCCTCCCTGTTGGGCACAGCCGGTGCCCTTCAATTGGCCCTTCCCCTCCTGAAGTCTGATCGGGTGTTAGTGATGAACGGGGATTCCTTTTGTCAGGTGGACCTCCAGGATCTCTGGCAGTGGCATCAGTATCGCGATGCCCAGGCTACATTGGTGCTTACAGAAACCGAGGACACGGGGCGCTATGGGCGAGTGTGGGTGGATGAGGAAGGGTTGGTGCTGGGCTTTGATGAAAAAGGCTCCGAGAGGGGCCCTGGTCTAATCAATGCAGGCGTTTATCTGCTTAATAGGGAAATGTTGCTTACCCCCACAGCTCAAAGAGCAGGATCTTTGGAAAGGGATGTTTTTCCTTCCTGGGTCGGTCAAGGGCTTTATGGTTATAAAAGCCAGGCTCCCTTCCTGGATATTGGTACGCCGGAGGCCTATGCGAAAGCAGACGGTTTCTTCAAGGAGATCTCATGGGGATGACTCAACGGCAATTCGCAGTCTTGGATAGGGACGGCACGATAATTGTCGAACGAGGCTATCTCTCCAACCCTGAGCTTGTGGAGTTAATCCCGGGAGCGACAGATGGTTTGCGGCGGCTTAAAGGGATGGGCCTGGGTTTGGTTGTGATCACAAACCAATCTGGGATTGGTCGCGGGTTCTTTGATCAAGCTATCTTGGAAAGCATTCATCAGCGTATGGAGGAGCTTTTAGCCAGCGAGGGCGTCCACCTCGATGGGATCTACTTCTGTCCCCACCTCCCAGAGGAGAACTGTCAATGCCGTAAGCCCAAACCAGGCCTGTTAGAGAAAGCGGCTCAGGAGCTGGGATTTGATCCAGGGGCCACTTTTGTTATTGGTGATAAACCCTGTGATATTGAGTTGGGGCAAAGGGTAGGGGCCACTACCTTTCTTGTGCGCACGGGCTATGGAGCCCGATTTGGGACTGACCCTATGGTTATCCCAAACTATATAGTAGACGGCCTGGGGGAGGCTGCTCAAGTCATCGGGCACTTGCTTCCTGTTTGAGTTAATTTCAAAACAAAAGGGATAAAATGAACTGTCGTGTATGTGATTCCAATGATTTAGAGTTGGCCATTGACCTGGGGATGCAACCCTGGTGTAACCACTTCCTTCGCCAAGATGAGATAGGAACCGAACCACACTATCCCCTGCGCCTGGTCTATTGCCATCGGTGTAACACAGTTCAGCTCGATTACACGGTGCCAAAGGAGGTTATGTTCGGTGATCATACCTACCTCTCTGGTGTGACAAGATCACTTAATGATCACTTCAAGAGGGTGGCTGAAGAGGTGGACAGGCGATTTTTTAGGAACCAGACATCTAAAGCCGTCCTCGACATTGGCTCTAATGATGGCACCCAACTGAAGCATTTTAAGGCTTTAGGCTATGATGTCCTGGGGGTGGAGTCCTCAAAAACCATAGCCAAGATTGCCAATCGATCTGGGATTGAGACAATTAACGAATTTTTTAATTTAGATTTAGCCCATCGCATAGGACGCAAATTCCATATCATCAACGCTGCCGGGGTATTCTTTCACTTGGAGGAATTACATTCAGTGACTGATGGTATCCGTGAGGCACTGCGTCCAGATGGGGTATTTGTCGTGCAGTTTCTCTATATGAAACGGATTGTAGAAAACATGGCTTTTGATCAGATTTACCATGAACATCTCCTTTACTATAATCTAAAAACCATTGAAGCTTTGCTTAACCTCCATGGCCTGTCGATGTTCGATGCCTACCTCTCCCCCATTCATGGCGGTTCCATTATTGGCTTTGTAACCCACACCGGAAGGTATTCGCCCTCAAAACGGCTGCAATCAATGCGAAAAGCGGAGGAGAAGCGAAAGAGCAATGACCTCTCCACCTATCTCCAGTTTGCTAAACGTATAGAAAAGATGAAGGTTGAGAACCTGGAGTATCTAAAGGCACGAAAAGATGCGGGGAAGACGATTTTTGGTTTTGGAGCTCCTGCCAAGGGGAATACCCTACTCAATTACTTCCGTATTGGCACAAGTTTCATCGATTGTCTGGTGGAGAAGAATGAGCTGCGACGTAGTCTATATTCTCCTGGGATGCATATCCCCATTGTTATGGAGCAGGAGCTGAAGGTCCCACCCGATATCTATTATGTGCTGGCTTGGAACTTCAAGGATGAAATTCTGAGGAATAACCAATCATTGATTAAAGAGGGGGTTGAATTCTATTTTCCCGTTAACCCCAATCCAATTTAGCTATGAGGATTCTTGTTACCGGGGCCACCGGTTTCCTCGGTCAAGCCCTATGTGGTCAACTCAAAAAGGAAGGGCATCAGCTCGTTGAGCTGAGCTCTAAGAATTGTGATCTAACCAAGCAGGATAGCCTTAATGCCTACAATTCTTTCACTTATGATCGGATTTATCACTTGGCCGCTTGGACCCAGGCGGGAGATTTTTGCCTTCATCATCAAGGGGAACAGTGGATAATTAACCAGCAGATCAATACCAATGTGCTTACTTGGTGGCACCGCTATCAACCACAGGCAAAATTGATTTCCATGGGTACCAGTTGCTCCTATGCGCCAGACTATGAATTAGTCGAAGAGAACTACCTCCTGGGAAGGCCAATAGATGACCTCTTTGCTTATGGGATGACTAAGCGGATGTTATATGTAGGTTCCCTGGCTTTACATCAACAGTTTGGGATGGACTATCTGCACATTATCCCCTCAACCCTATATGGACCAGGCTATCATACGGATGGACGGCAAATGCATTTCATTTTTGACCTAATCAGGAAGATCTTGCGGGGGAAGTTGTATGGTGATCCCGTGGTTCTCTGGGGCGATGGATATCAGAAGCGGGAGGTAGTTTATTTAGATGACTTCGTGCAGATCCTTATCCTTCTGAGCGATACCCGGGAGAACGACCTGATTAATATCGGTTCAGGAGAGGAGTTCACCATCCGTCACTTTGCGCAGTTGATCTGTGAACTGGTCGGATATGACTATGATGCCATTCAGTTTGATAGCTCGCGCTATGTGGGGGCTCGTTCAAAGTGTTTAAATATTGAGAAATTGAAGAGCCTCATCCCTGATCTGCAGTTGACGTCGCTCAAATTCGGTTTAAAGGCCACAATTGAGTGGTTCCAATCAAAGCAGGCCGCGTTGTGTGGAGAGAAGATATCTTAGGGAGAACCAGCGATGATAATTAGTATGACACCAGTCCGGGTCAGCTTCATTGGCGGGGGGACCGATTATCCGGAACACTTCAACCAGCATGGTGGGGCTGCGCTGGGAACATCAATAGATAAGTACATCTACATTACAGTTAGTCCCTTGACTGAGTTCTTTGACCATCGCATTCGAGTTAGTTACTCGCGGACAGAACTGGTTAAATGTGTAGATGATATTCAACATCCCTCAGTGCGTGAATGCCTCCGATTTATGGGAATAGAGGGGGGAATTGAAATAGTTGCGGTCAGCGATCTTCCTGCCCGCACTGGATTGGGTTCCTCATCCTCCTTTACCGTGGGATTGCTAAATGCGCTCCACGCCTTTAAAGGGGAGATGGTCAGTCAGGAGCAACTGGCCGCTGAGGCCGTGTATGTTGATCGGGAGATGATCAAAGAGAGGGTTGGGGTCCAAGATCAATATATCTGCGCCCATGGCGGCTTGTTACATCTGGAATTTCAAGCCGGCAACCAGGTTACCCTCAAACCGGTGGTGATTTCTAAGGA
Source organism: bacterium (assembly GCA_029932675.1). Classification (GTDB taxonomy): domain Bacteria; phylum SM23-81; class DAOVCL01; order DAOVCL01; family DAOVCL01; genus DAOVCL01. Next base: position 43,962 of record JAOZPP010000009.1, on the reverse strand, counting down.
GCGTAAGCGGGCCCTTGAGGAGCGTTTGATGATATTTTATACAGGGTTACAGCGAAGCGCTCATCAGGTGTTAGAGGAGCAGATTTCCCGCACAAAGGCGGGTGAGATTACTCCCCATCTGAATAAATTGAAGGAACTTGTGCCCCAGGGGATAGAGATGTTATGCAATGGTTATGATCTTTCCAACTTTGGAGAGATCCTTCATCAGGGGTGGCTACTAAAGCGTAAGTTTTCTAAGGCTATCAGTAATAGCCTGATAGATGAAGCATACGAGCGTGCCCGCCGGGCAGGAGCTATCGGAGGGAAATTGCTTGGTGCTGGGGGAGGAGGTTTCCTGCTATTATACGTGGAGCCTTATAACCAACCTGGAGTTCGACGGGCACTTTCTGATATGCGAGAGGTCAGGTTTGGGCTCGAAAACCATGGCTCTCGCCTGATCTTTTATAAACCCTAAGGAGGAAAGATATCTCGATGGATGAGACTATTTTGGAAAGAATCCAAAGGCTTGAATCGGAGCTTGATGAAGTGAGAGAGGGGGTTTCCAAAATTGAACTGATGCAAAATCAAGGTCAGGTGGATTTTGTAGATTTTGGTGACATAAAGTTGTTTATGTTGAAAAACGATAACTTATATGATCGCTTCGTTCCCGATTCAAAGAAGAACCAATCTATTCGCGACTACCTACTTGATGCAAAGAGGTTGCCCAAGCCTTTGATTGGTAATAGTGTGAATCACCTCTTCTTCCACATCCTTAATCACCTTTGGGATAATGGGTTTAAAGTGACCGTTCTGGATGTAGGTTGCCACATCGGTCTATTTGGTTTGCGCCTGGCTAATCTGATAAGGTATTCTGGTCGACCCGGGGAGGTTGTTCTCTTTGATATTGGACGCACGGCGGAGCTTGTCCCCCCAAATATCCGAGTTAACAGACTGGGAGGGGTGGCCCATTTTGAAAGAATTGCCATTTCAGACATTTCGGGACCGGCTATCCTCTATCACAAACCCGGTTATTCTGATAGTGACAACATCTTTTCGGATCACCTAAAAGGCTCTCTCAGCTACTTAGTTGATTCTATTGCTTTACACGAATACATCACCAAAAGTCGGATAGAGGGTGCCTTAGTCATTAAGCTCGATGTTGAGGGTTTGGAGCCCCAAATAATCCAAAATATTAAGGACATCCTTCTTGATCGGATTGTAATCCTCACCTTTGAATTCACTCCCTCCCGCTTTGAAAAACAAGAGTTAATAGGGAACCTCTTTTCGGAATTATTTGCGCACTTCCTTCTCTTTGATATATTCTACGCCATCCAACCAACGCAATTGGTGGAGATCGAACCGAGTACTTTGACGAATTATGTTGATTCTATCTATAACAGAACATACGGCTATACCGATATTTTGTGTATTCCCAAGAAACTTAAACAGTTGGATCGACTCCTTGTCAGATTAAATAACCTTCGGCAGTTAGCCAATCTCTATAGCTTATGTCAACTCGAATTGCCTGAAGGAAACCATTAGTTACTCCCTTTGGGGAATATAAGGGCTTTATTACAATGAATGCCTCACCTATGAGACCTTATGCTTAAGTTTACCTTAAACACAGAGAAACCAGTTGCGGTGGATTCACCGGATCATCTGGTTCCCCATGGGACAAAACAGGACAACAGCCGGAACCCGTTGTTCAACAAGAAGTTATATGCACTCTTTGACCATAAGCCCCTATATATCCTTGACTTGGGATGTGCAGGAGGGGCGTTTGTTAGGGACTGCTTGGATGACGGGCATCTCGCCATTGGCCTCGAGGGGAGCGATTACAGTAGGAAAACTGCCCGAGCCGAATGGCCCAAGATCCCCGATAACCTCTTCACCTGTGATATCGCCGCCGACTTCCAGGTAAAATGTCGGGACCTCATTTCCGGCGAGGAAGCCAATGCGAGGTTTGATGTAGTCACCGCTTGGGAGGTAATGGAGCATATCCGGAAAGAGGATCTGCAAAGGGTCTGCGATAATGTCATCCGTCACCTCCGCCCAGGGGGGCTTTGGATTATGAGTGTCGCTGATTTCCAGGACAGGGTGGGGAAGATAGACTATCACCAAACAGTAGAGGATAAAGACTGGTGGGAGGATTTCTTCCACCGGGGTGGTTTCAGGAACCATCCGCAGTTGGTCGATTACTTTGGCCATGATTGGATACGTGGTCCGCTACAGGGGTCACCCAGTTTTCACTTTGTCCTCACCTATGGTGATGAACAACCACCGAAACCACCTCTTACACCTCCTTATGACGAGGGCGAGCTCATTAAGGTGGGTATTCAAGCTCGGGAACAAGCCCTTGCTGAAGGAACAGTCAGCTCCTTGACCCTTGAATATGCGATTTACCTCTTTGACGAAGCACGGAAGAGGTTGGGCGATGTCGAAGGCCTTAATTATCAACGCAGTTTGACCTTATTCCATCTGGGACGTTTTGAGGAGGCACGAAAGGCAGCCCAGGTGGAATTAAGGCTCCATCCCCGCCATAAAGGTGCTCAGAAGCTACTTAGCCACTTGGATAGCGTACTTAGGGGAAAAGAGGTCCAAGACTTGGGTGGGTTCTGGATGCACTATAACCGGGGGGTTCATCTCCGGGAGAAGGGAGACCTAAAGGCATCATGCGAAGAATTGCAACTTGCCGTTAGCTTACGGCCGGAGGACGAAAGGGCATCTCAGGAATTAAGGGAGATACTGAAGATTATGATAGGCAGGGCAATGGAGCGCAAGGAATGGCCTGAAGCGCTATCTTTACTGGAACGTTTCCCTGGCGAATATCCGAATGACCCCGAGTGGCACTATCTTAAGGCACGGGTGTTGCACGAACAGGGCACAGAACTGCAGCAGGCTCATATTAACTACAGCCTGGCCCTCAGGTTCGGCTTCGACGAGTTTTGGGTGCGATTCTATCGTGGCATCCTACTGCGGGAACTAAAGGACATTGATGCCTCTCGTACAGATTTGGAAAGGGCACTGGAACTGCGGCCAACTCATCAAGATGCAGCTCAACATCTTCGTCAGACAATTAAAGTTGACGCACGCGAATCGATGCAACGGAACCAGTATGCAGCGGCTCTGCTTCTATTTCAGCGTTTCTCTGGTGAGCTCCCCGCCGACCCAGAATGGCATTATCTGAAAGCTCAGTGCCTGCACTTTGGGCAACTGGATCTTAGGTTAGCTCTCCAGCAATATGATCGTGCTTTGGAATATGGGTATGATGAACCCTCAGTGAGGTTCTACCGGGGCATTTTGTTGCACCAACTTGGGGAGTTAGATCGATCACGGGTCGACTTAGAACGGGCAGTTGAATTGCAGCCGACGAATATCGCCGCCATTCAACATTTACACGAAATACAAAAAGTCAGCCAAGAGGGAAGAGAGGGTGGGAACCAAGCCTAAATTCTCTGTCGTGACACCATCATACAACTGCGCTGCATTTGTGCGAGAGTGTATTGAAAGCGTTTTAGCCCAAGGTTACGATAATTTTGAGCATATCGTTGTAGACGGGGCCTCTACCGACGGGACGGTTGAAATCCTAAAGCGATATCCTCATCTTAAATGGATTTCGGAGCCAGACCGAGGGGAAGCTGAGGCATTAAATAAGGGCTTACGAATGGTGAGTGGGGATATTATCGGTTGGCTCAATGCAGATGATTGTTATGTGGATGGTACCTTTCAGAAGGTCGTGGAGGTAATGTGCTCCAATCCAAAGAGCGATTTGGTCTATGGAAAGACTGTCTTTATTGATGAAAAAGGGATACCAACAAATTGGGCTATCCCTTATGTACCGCTGAACTTAGTAACACTTACTCGATGGTTCAGATTGGATCTTTTTCAACCTTCTATTTTCTTCACCAAAAAAGTCTTTCGCGATGTAGGTTTTTTTCGAGAGGATCTCCAATATGGGGTGGATTATGAATATTGGCTTCGGACGGCAGCTAAAGGATATTCATTTCTCTATTTAGACCAAGTGCTTGCCAAAGCGATGATCTATCGATCCGGCGGTAAGAGCAAGACTCCTTATGTAGTGAAGGCTAAGGAGTGGTTGGAAATTTGTAAGACATACCTCCCTTATCTTACCCGTGGAGAGCAGATACACTTTTGGAGGGACTATTATACCTTCCGTTTGCGGATGCATTCTTCAGCTTTCTATTATAATAATGCGCCCATCGAAATGCCCAGAACTGCTCCGGCAATCTCAGGTTTCATTTTGGCCCTCAAAGACCTTTCGCTTATTCATGGTAAATTGATAGATCCTATATTACAGAGCCCTTTGCCGGACTCGGCTAACCTGATGGGGATTATCGCCGAACATCTGCGTCAGGTGGGTCGACCTGAAGAGGCCAGGAAGGCTTTCGAATGGGCGCTGGCCTTAGAGTCTCGTGATCCTGTGGTCCTTCATCGATTTGCTATCCATTCCAAAGCCGATATTCCAGGAGTTAAACTATAGGTGACTGTGATGGCCGATCAAGGTTTGAACTCGTCTACAAAGAGAGCTTTAGTTTTTGATCCTCACCGTCCATATCCGCCCCAAACGGGAACACATCATGGGGAACTTATGGTTCTCCACGCGCTTCGGGAGTTGGGCTATGAGATCTCTATCTTCGGTTCTACCCTGGCCACGGATTTGCCTTGGGAACGCGGTAGTGTGGATTATCTGAGAGATGAATTTGGGGCAGAGGTATATTTATACCGGCACGATTGGATCGATGCCTTGTTCTCCCAACGGCAAAGCATCCTCCGTCCAATGAGTTGGGATAAGTATAATCCCCCCTGGTTTTTGGATAAATTCCGTGAACTGTTCCATAAGTTAAACCCGGATTTGGTCATCATTGAGTATGCCTGGTGGGGAAAGCTGGCCATCGGTAAGGAGTTCAGGAGAGCCATTAGGATCTTGGTAAGTCACGATTCACTCACCATTAATGAGCGGATGCAACAGGCAGTGAGGCCATATTTACCAGTTCCCCTCGACCCTCAGGGGGTCAGCCCGTCCATCTTAGAGGAAGACTTCTTCAAGCGATTGCATCTCGAAGATGAAGTTGCTGAGGCAGAGGAATATAGGATATATGATCAGTACGATGGTGTTATTGCCGTTTCCGCCTATGATGAACAGATGATTCGTAAACATACCTCAAAGACCTACGTGCAGCAGATACCGGTCACGTCCCCGATAAAGCGAATTCAAAATACATACAACGGATCACCGGTTTTGGTGATCTCTAACTATTCCCTGAATATCCAAGGGTATGCCTATTTCGCAGTTAAAGTATTGCCAACAGTGCTACAGAAGTGCCCCCATTTTAATCTCCGGGTAATAGGGGGCGCTTGTGACAAGGTCCGCCCGACACAGGGTATTCAACTGTTGGGATATATTTCTGATCTTAAGCCCATATATGCGAAAAGTAGGTTTGCAATCTGCCCTATAATTGGGGGCACCGGGATGCAGGTGAAGATAGTTGAGGCTATGGCGCATGGGGTTCCCGTGATTGCTTTGAAAAACATTGCACATAGCTCGCCCATTCAACACGAGATAAACGGGCTTATCGCTAACGACGCTGCGGAATTTGCTGAATACGTTATTCAGCTCTCTCACGATAAGGCCCTCTGTCGCAAACTTGGTAAGGCAGCACGGCAGACCATAGAGGAGAAGTTCTCACCAAAGGTGCAGGTGAAAGGATGGGAGGAGGCCATAGCAAAGGCTCAGGCAAATAGGGAAAGAATGTTCATTGCTCCCAAGCTGAGGGAGACTATCCAAGTGGATCTCTCCTCGTTAGCTAAGACAAAAGCTTCAAGAGGGGAAGTTTCGCACCAACCCAAGATATCTGTAATAACTCCCTCCCTTAACAACGCTTCTTTTATAAAAGATTGTATCGAAAGCGTCTTGGCGCAAGATTATCGACACTTCGAGCACATCATTATCGATGGTGGCTCCAAAGATGGAACGGTGGAAATCCTTAGGCAATATCCCCATCTCAAATGGGTATCCGAGCCTGACCGAGGGGAGGCAGAGGCATTGAATAAAGGGCTGCGCATGGCTACTGGGGATATTATTGGTTGGCTCAATGCAGATGATTGGTATGAGAGGGATGCCTTTAAGAAAGTTATTCAAAGGATGTCCTCTCAGCCCAATTGCCATATTGTTTATGGCCAAGCGGTTTTTGTAGATGCACAGGGAAAGCGGATAGCTTTGAAGAAGCCCTCCCCTCAGATTAGTTTGGGATTGCTCCTCCGCTGGTGGGAAGCCTGGGTTCATCCCCATCAACCCTCAATGTTTTACTCCCGAGCACTGATAGAGAGGGTTGGACCGTTCAACCAAGGGCTGCATTTTTCGATTGATTATGAGTATTGGCTGCGCAGCATTAGCCATTATCGGTTTGATCATATAGACGAAGTATTGTCCTATGTGCGTTGGCGTGAAGGCTCGAAATCGATGGATACTGAGGCAGAACAGATTAAGAGTCATTGGAGGGTGGGGCTGAGTTTTCTGCAGAATTTAGGGGGTGCAGAACAGGCCGAATTTTGGAGGGATTACTTCCTCTATCTCTACACCCATAGATCAGATAAACCCAGAAACCTATGGGCCTTGGAGGGTTTAGCTCAAGCACTGAGGGAGAAGGGAAGGGACGAGGAGGCAGAATTTCACCAGCGGGTGTTTCATAATAGACGGTCAAAGGCCTCGACTGAAAACACCTTTACAGAAATCGGTTTAAGTTTGGCGTTGTTACAGATGGGTGAAAAGGAAGGGGCTTTCTCTCGCTTTCGCCGTTTGGCAGCTCAGAGTCAGACTAAGGAATTGACCCAAAGTTGTCTAAGGGAAATAGCCGCTACCTCTGATCAGCCGGAGGGAGTTAAGGGGCAAATCCTTACCGTTTTAGATCAGTTTGCAGAACAGAGGAAGGTTGACTATATGAAAGGGAAAGAGGTAAGGAAAAACGCTCTTCTTTGGCAGGCACCGGTCTTCGACCCCAGTGGTTACGCTGATGACGCCCGGCACCTTATCCGCCATATTTCAAGGAAATGGAAGGTGAAGGTTGAGGCCATAGGCCGAAGCTCGGAGGTATTTCTGAGCCAAATGGTCGACAGTGAGCGTGATCTCTTTACTCGCCTTATGAACACCCCCCTTAAGGAAAGCTATATTCAGATCATTCAGGCCCCTGCTTATGCCTTCCGACGCGATCCCAAAGCGATATATGCCATTGGACGCACGGTCTTTGAAACGGACAGTCTCCCTGGAGATTGGGTTGCTAAATGTAACGAAATGAATGAAATATGGGTTCCAACCATCTTCAATGTGGAGACATTCCAAAAAGCAGGAGTTACTGTCCCCATCTACGCTGTGCCCGAGGGGGTGGATACGGACTTGTTCCGGCCTGGTCTGACACCTTTACCCATTCCTGGTCGGCGTAGGTTTGCTTTCCTCTCCGTTTTTGAATGGATTCATCGTAAGGGCTGGGACATCCTCTTAAGGGCATGGGCTAAAGCTTTTACGCCTGATGACGATGTCTGTCTTATTCTACGCACATACCTACCAAACGTTACTGATAAGCCCGATGTTCAAGTCCAAGTTGAGTCGCGTATAAATCACTTTCTGGAGAGTGAGTTGGGGCTCTCCCGTGATGCCGTTGCTCCTATTATCGTGATGGGCACTCAGGTTCCCCAGCAGGATATGCCCAGGCTTTATGCGGCGGCTGATGCCTATGTAATGCCCTCGCGAGGGGAGGGTTGGGGCCGCCCATATATCGAAGCAATGGCCTGTGGCCTGCCCACCATTGGCACCCGCTGGGGGGGCAACATGGCTTTTATGAACGATTCGAATTCTTACTTAGTGGATATCGAGGGGTTAGTGAAGGTAGACGACCGAATGGAGTTCCCCTTTTATCGAGGGCATCGTTGGGCCCAGCCCTCGGCGGAGCATCTGCGGGATCTCATGCGCTATGTTTTTGCCAACCGCAAATCCTCCTCCGAGAAGGGACGTCAAGCACGGCAGGATGTAGTAGAGAAATGGGGTTGGGATAACGCTGCCAGCTTGGTATTACAGCGCCTGGAAGTTATCAGTCATCGCCCAACAACCCATCAACCTATTGCCATCCGATGGGAAGGATCCCTATTTATTCATCACTCTTTAGCCCTGATCAACAGGGAACTGAGCCTTCGCCTGTTAGAGCGGGATAATGTTGAGCTCTCGCTTACTCCCTATGAGCCAGATCAATTCAGTCCAGAGGTTGATCCCCGTTTTGCCAGGCTTGCTGCGAGGGTAAAGGCGCCCCTCTCCAGGCCTGCCGATGTGCATCTCCGTCACCAGTGGCCGCCAAACTTCAATCCGCCACCAGAAGGACACTGGGTGATGATCCAACCCTGGGAATATGGAGCCATCCCTCAGGATTGGGTCGAACCCATAAATACAATGGTTGACGAGTTATGGGTGCCCAGCCAATTCGTGAGGAGTTGTTACATCCAAAGTGGGGTTAACCCCGGAAAGATATTTGTTATTCCCAATGGGGTAAACTTTGATCTCTTTAACCCCCAGGCCCCCCCCTGGAAGCTCAGGACGAAGAAGAGGTTTAAATTCCTCTTTGTGGGGGGAACCATTTGGAGAAAGGGGATAGACATCCTCTTAGAAGCTTATCGTCAGAGCTTTACCGCTCAGGATGATGTCTGCTTGGTAATTAAGGATATGGGACAGGATAGTTTCTATCGAGGTCAGGGGGCGGGAGAGCTAATTAAAGAGATACAAAAGGATAAGGATGCTCCGGAGATACTCTATCTAAAGGATATCCTCCCGGAGGATAAAATGGCTGGCCTCTATACCGCCTGCAACTGTCTTGTCCACCCCTATAGGGGGGAAGGTTTCGGTCTCCCGGTGGCGGAGGCCCTTGCCTGTGGTCTGCCCGTAATAGTCACCAAAGGGGGGCCCTGTGATGAGTTCTGCCCCTCAGAATGTGTCTACTGGGTTCCCTCCCAGAGGAGGGGGATCAAGGTGAAATTAAAAACGGCAGGGAAGCCCTGGGTGTTAGAACCATCCACTGAAGTGCTCGCCCAGAGGTTAAGGGAGATTTATTCTCAGCAAGAAGAGGCAAGGAAGAGGGGCCTGGAGTCTGCGGAGAAGGTGAGGGAAATCTTGGGTTGGGATAGGTCAGTGGAGTTGATTTTGAAGAGGTTATCTGATTTAAAAGGTAAGCCGATTTTAAGAAAAGAAGGGGGGTTGAGAATGTCAGTTCTGAGGGAAAGAAAGGCTATAGAATTTATGAGGATGGGAGATCAACATCGGGAGGCAGGGGAGAATGAGTTGGCGGAGAGGTTTTATCAAAAGTCATTGAAGAATAACCCATATAACCAGGAAGCCTTAAAGAAGTTGGGAGCCCTGCTCTTAGAGGTCAATAGGTTTGAGGAAGCCATCCCCTTGTATCGCAGGTTGACCGAGATGGAACCATGGTCAGTGGAGAATCTTCAGTCATTAGGGGAGTGTCTTTTCAGGACGGAGAGGATGGAAGAGGCAAGGTCTGTCCTCCAGAAAGGGCTGGAATTGGATCCAACGAATGTCCAAATCCAAAGTGATCTGGGGGTTGTCTTCTGGCAAGAGGGGGACTTGGAGGAGGCTTTGAATCATCTGCAAGGGGCTCTCCAGATAGCGCCAGAGGACCCAGATACGATCTTGAACTTAGCCCTTATCTGCTATCAGGTGGGGATGTATGAAGAGGCGGCAGGGCTCTTAGAGAGGTATTCAGGTCTCCAGTCTCCCGATGCTGATGTCCACCTCTGTTTGGGAGACTGTTACTTCCATATGGAGAGGAGGGATCTGGCGAAGAAGGAGTTTGAACTTGCCCTTTCCCTCGATCCCGAGCTAAAAGAGGCGGAGAAGAGGCTGCAGGAGCTTGGGGGATGAGCCTTTCTCTCTGTATGATAGTTAGGGATGAGGAGACAAACCTCCGGGACTGTCTTCTCCCTTTACGCCAGGTTTGCGACGAGCTAATAGTTGTGGACACGGGTTCCAGGGACCGCACTCCTCGATTGGCCAAGGAGATGGGAGCAAAGGTCTTCTATTTCCCTTGGCGAGATGATTTCTCTGCGGCCAGAAACGCTTCCTTGAACTATGCTCAGGGGGATTGGATCCTCTGGATGGATGCCGATGATCGGATCGACCCTAAGGAGGGTCGCAGGATAAGGGAACTGGCCGGACCAGGGGGGAGAAATGCTTTCTCCTTTCGGGTGATCAATCAAGGGACTGGTGAAGAGTTTTATCAATTAAGGCTATTTCCTAAACTTCCCGGGGTCAAGTTTGAAGGTGCAATCCACGAGCAGGTGGAGGGAACACTGCGCAGCTTGGGGGTAGGGGTCGAGCGCCAGGAGATCATCATCCACCATCTTGGCTATATGCTGGGGGAGAGGAAGCGGAAAAAGGACCTCAGGGACTTGAAGATCCTGAAGAAATGGCTGGCCGAAAACCAAGACGATTTCTACTCAAGGTTCCAACTGGCCTTAACCTATGACTCCTTAGGCGAACCCCAGAGGGCCTTAGAGCTAACCAGGGAGCTCTTAGAAGACTCCAGGTTTCCCACCTTTTCCGAGGATCTTTTCCTCTACGCCCATCTCCTAAGAGCTAAACTCTACTGCAAGTTGGGGGAGGATGTTAAATCCATCGATACCCTGCGCAGCGCCCTGCAGAGGAAAGGGGATTTCTGGCCGGCCAAGTTCTACCTGGCTGAACTGCTCTGTCTCAGAAAGGATTACCCTCAGGCCTTGCCCTATCTTGAGGAAGTAAAGAAGGGTGGTCTCAATGCCCTTAGCCTCCCCCTTCCCCTATCCTTGATGAAGGTGAAGACCGACTATTGGTTAGGCATCTGCTATGAAGAGACGGGTCAGATCCCTCAAGCGATAGATGCCTACCAAAGGTGTATTGCCCAGAAGCCAGATTCCTTTGTGCCATATTATAGGTTGGGTAAGCTGTTCCTTAAAGGGAACAGAAAGGAGGAAGCCATACCCCTGATCGAGAGGTCCATCCAGATGGCTCAAGTAATTAGGGATGGGGAATAAACTTGGCTTGCACCAGCAGGGCCCCTATATCCAAGGGCAAAGTTCCCAATTCAAGAGATGAAGATATTGACCTTTAATTCTCATCAAGCCTACGTTTATCTTTTGGCTAAAGCCTTCGGCCCCATAGACATAGTAGAATCCAATGCTCGGTATGGGGGAAAGCTGCGTTGGCTGCCGCGGGTAAGGCCCCTGCCCCCAGGGTGCAGGCTTTTGGGTCTTGATGAGGCCAAGGAGAACTTAGGGGTGGGACTTTACGACTTGGCCATATGTCACAATAACCAGGATCTATTGGATATTAGGGACTACTCCCTACCGAAGATGTCCATCTTTCACAACACCCTGCGGGGGAGGATAGTCGAGGAGGGAAGTGCTATCGACTACAACAGCTTTCGCCGAATGGTAGCAAGGCTTCATGCCTATTGGAGGGTAAAGCCTGTATTCGTCTCCTCCTTAAAACGGAGGGACTGGGGGATGAAGGGGGAGGTAATTAAGCTCTCTGCGCCAACCCAGGAGTGTTGTGGCTACTCTGGAGAGATCCCTAAGGTTCTCCGGGTGGCAAATTATCTGAAGGAGAGAGATCCCCTTTTGGGTTTTTTCATCCAAGAGGAGATCCTCCAGGGCCTGCCCTCGGATGTCGTCGGCATTAACCCCTCCCTTCCTGGGGCAAAGCCTGCCCAAAGCTGGGAGGCTTTGAAGGGGATGTACCGTCGCTATCGGCTCTTCTTGGTCACCAACCGAGAGGGATTGGAGGATGGGTACAACCTGGCCACTTTAGAGGCTATGGCTACCGGTATGCCTGTGGTGAGCACCAGGCACCCCACCTCCCCGGTCATTGATGGCTACAATGGGTTCATCTCCGATGATCTCGGTTATCTGAGGGAAAGGGTAAAGTTCCTTTTGGAAGATCGGGGGGAGGCCATCAAGCTGGGGAGGAATGCCAGGAAGACGGTATTGGAGAGGTTCTCTCTCCAGGATTTTGTGAAAAGCTGGCATAAAGCGGTTAAAGAAACACTGGTTGAGTATAACCATAAAGCCCAAGAGGAGATGGTAACCCTATGAAACCAAAGATCTCCCTCTGTATGATCGTTAGGGATGAGGAGGAGAATTTGGCCGGTTGCCTCCTCCCGGTCAAGGGCATCTTCGATGAGATTGTAGTCGTGGATACCGGTTCCCGGGATGGCACGGTGAGGATTGCCCGCCGGTTGGGGGCAAAGGTTTTTCACTTCCCCTGGAGGGACGATTTCGCTGAGGCCAGAAACTTCTCCCTGAGCCATGCCACTGGGGACTGGATCTTCTGGATGGATGCCGACGACCGATTGGAGAGCAGAGAAGCCCTTAAGTTAAAGGGCTTAGCGAAATCCTCTCCCCCCAATTGCTACTTTCTTTGTCAGGTGGTTTCCACCGAATTCAATGGGATGAGGACTGAGTTCCTTCAGCTTAGGTGTTTTCCCAACCTTCCTGGAGTAAGGTTTGAGAATCCAGTCCACGAACAGGTGGCCTATTCCCTGGATAGGTTAGGGCTGAGGCCTGTAACCACCGGGGTGCGGATAAATCATCTTGGGTATTCCCACCCAGAGGAATACAGGAGGAAGGTGGAGCGAAACCTGAGGATTCTACAGAAACAGGTGGAGAGGAATCCTGAGGACATGGCGATTAGGTATCAACTGGCCACCAACTATAATGCCAAAGGGATGGTTAAAGAAGCGGTAAGGGAGTTGACGGAACTTTTAGGGATCGCTAAATCTAACCCTGATTTTCCGGAGATCACTAAAATGGCCCATATAATTTTGGGGAATAACTATCGAAAGTTAGGGAAATTTAACCTTGCCTTCCAGCAATATCAAGATGCCGGGAAGATTGACCCTGAAGATGGTCTACCCAACTACTGTCTGGGGGAACTTCACTATAAATTAGGGAGATTGGCTGAGGCAAAGGGAAACTTTGAGGAGGTGAAGAGGAAAGGGATAAAGCTTGGTTTGGCTTCCCTCCCCTTAGGGGAACTACGCTACTTTAACTCCTTCTACCTGGCAAAATGTTATGAGAGGGAGGGGAGGGTTAAGGAGGCGAGTAAGGAATATGAAGAAGCCCTCCGCATCAAGCCAGGCTCCACCCCCGCCCTGCGGTCCTTGGGTGAGCTATTCCTCAGAAATGGCAATTATCTCCGGGCTCAGGAGTGCTATCAAAAACTGGCCGCTTGGGGTTCAAACTCCCCTGCCGATTACTTCGACTTGGGGATGGCCAAGATACTCTTGGGTGATCTGCAAGGGGCGGAGAAGGCATTGAAAAAAGCAATCAAATTTGCCCCTCACTTCAGGGAGGCCCTCCTGAGGCTGGCTTATGTCTATACTAAAGAAGGAAAAATCCGTCAGGCGGAGATAAGTTACAAGAAGCTCCTTGAGATAGATCCCAATCAGGTGGAGGCCTTAACCAATTTAGGATACCTCTACCTGAGCGCAAACGATTATCCACGGGCGAAGAGGGTCTTTCTCCAGGTGAAGGGGTTGAGACCGGGGAGGATAGATATAAGCCTTGGCCTGGCGAAAATATATGCCCAGGAGAGATCTATACCCAACCTTTTCAACGAATATGCGGATATCGCTGCTAAATACCCTAAGTTGGCTCCCCCCCTCCCCCATAAGGTTCAGGATGTGTATGCCCTGGCTTTAGCCTTCAATAGATTTGGGGAGGCCCTACTTAAGGACGAGAAGATAGCGGAGGCGGCAATCTCCTTTGATGTTTCCCTTAGCTTAAAACCGGACTTAGATGAGGCTAAAAGCAACCTCTCTGCCCTGAAGGAGAGGATTGATCTTTGAGAAGTGGGTCCATAAAACCATTTTGGGGGTGCTAATTCTGCTTCCTCTGGATTGAGCCCCGAGGGCGGTCAAAGTCATAAAAGGGCTGAGAAATCTGTCCTCCTGGCCTTTTTCTCTCACCTCCTTCATTTTTTGCTAAAGTTTTCCCCCCCTCCTGCCGATAATATAACAAAAGAAAAGGAGGTGAGAGAACCGAATAGGTCGCTGGGCCGCAGGCCCAAGGTAGAGTGGTCGTAACCAATAGAGGTTAAGCCACAAAAACTTAAAAGGAGGACGAAAAATGGCCCTTAGAGTAACCCACAACATAGCGTCAATGGTCGCTCAGAGGCACCTGGCCGTAAATACGGCAGCCTTAAACAAGTCATTGGAGAGGTTGTCCTCTGGCTACCGCATCAACCACGCCTCTGACGATGCCGCCGGCTTGGCCATCTCCCAAGGAATGAGGGGATTAATCGCCGGCCTCTCTATGGCCCACCAGAACGCGGGAAGGGCGATAACCCTTCTGCAGGTGGCCGAGGGAGGGACGGAACAGATCCACGCCATGCTCACCAGGTTGAAGGAGCTGGCCACTGAGGCAGCCGACTCCACCATCAGCTCCAGCCAGAGAGTCTTGATAGATAATGAGAAGACGGAGCTGTTGGGCGAGATCGACAAGATCGCCAACTCCACTAAGTTCAATGGGACGGCGCTACTGGACGGAACCTTTAGCGGCACCTTCCAGGTGGGAGCCTACAACTCCACCAACGACCAGATCGGCGTGACCATCAATGGAGCCACCCAGTCAGATCTGGGAGTGGACAGTTTGGATCTCACCACTGCGGCCAACGCCCGGTCAGCCCTGACGACCATTGATACGGCGATCCAATCCCTATCCTCGATCAGAGGTGATATCGGCGCCTACCAGAACAAGTTAGAGTACGCAGAATCTAATTTGGCTATCGCCATCGAGAATACTCAGGCTGCCGAATCGGTGATCAGGGATGTGGATGTGGCCTATGAGACCGCTGCGCTGACCAGAAATCAACTCCTGGTGCAGTCGGGGACCGCAATGTTAGCTCAAGCCAATATGGTTCCCCAGTCAGCGCTCACCCTTCTTAGGGTATAGGAAGGGACCACTATTTGAGTGAGGGGGGGCTTTACCCCCCTCACTCCTCCTCCATGGATTGAGAAGGAGAGAAAAAAATGAGGATCGAAGGCTTACCACCTTTAGTGAATAATGAGGCCAGTGAAGTGCGGAGAGCCGATCGTCCTCAATCCCGCAAGGAACCTATCTCCTCATCTCAGACAGCTAAGGAGATAGAGAAGTTTATAGAAGCCCATCACAAAAATCTCATCTTCTCATTTGATCGGCAAGCAGGGCGAGTGGTGGTGACCATTAAAAACGGGGTCACAGTGCAGATTCCAGATGAGAAGATGCTCAAACTCTCCATCGCCCTCAAGGAAGCGGCAAGGATGTACCAAAGAGGGAGAAAGGCAAGTCATTAACTTAAAGAGACTATTCCTCTATCTCCGTCAATAGGTGGTTTCCCCAGGGAAAAATTATGCGAATAAAAGGCATTTCTTCATGGTCGGATCAGGGGGTCTAGTTGCTCGATTTTATGGCCCATAGAGACTTCGGTTTTTCGGAGGGGATTGGACAGACTATCCCTATTGATGTGCGGGTAGGGTTCCTATCTCTTTGTGGATGATAACATCCACAAAGAGCTGAGTCGTAATTTCAGATATACGGGAAGAGTTAAGTGAAATGCCTCATAGGAGGAAACATTGCCAGTAAACAACTACCACCCGTCCGCAGAAGATCTACGCCAGGCACACAAAATCTTTTTGGAAAAAGAGCCGAGGGATCTTTTTTATCGAGTGGCTACTGAGCTCATTGAATTGGCTATCGTAGGCAAGACGAAGTTAACTCTATCAGATTCGTTGGCAGTCCTGCTCCAAACTTGGAATAAAGCTTATTATCAATTCCGTCCCCATCATTTTGACAATAAACATTTTCAAGAGATTAATTACCTTGTTCAAAAGTATGCCGAGGAACTGATCACTGGATTTCGTAACCGCTCTATACTGTCGTTCACAGACCGCGATGAAGATAAAGTCAACAGGGTCTTTAAGGCATTCGAGGAAGTCTTGGGCCCTACTGGGGCAGCAAAATCGCTTCACTTACTCGCCCCACGATTCTTTCCACTTTGGGACCGTAAAATTGCAAAAGGATATGGTCTGGCTATGAGGCGCACAGGTATGAATGCAAACCGCTATTGCAGTTTTATGAATATTGCTCACATACAATCTAAAAAACTTCAAGGGACAACATTAGCGCAGGAGAATAATCTTTTGAAGCTTCTTGATGAATACAACTATTGTCATTCCAAAGGTTGGATTTGATGGTTATGGTAAACTAAACTTCATTCACTTAACGGGCGGTGGATAAGCAAACTGGGCAAGCGAATTTAGGCGGAGTAACAATGGAGACGCTTACCTCCGGATAGGCGAAGTGACGCTGGCCCTCAGCGTAACCGAGGACAAAAGAAAGAGAGTCTCATGGCTGGAACATTTACCCTCAGCGGGTTAGTATCAGGATCAAACCGGCGTGTATCAAGACCAGTTAACGAAGCTCAGGGGACAGGTTTTGAGTCCTGTCCGGAAAAAGATTTAGCGGCCCAGAAAGTCTATATTTCAAATAAATCAGGCAAAATAGCAAACTAATAAAGAATACCATAACAATGAGGATCACAAAAATTAAGAAAATAGACTCTATTCCTGTGATGCTGTTTACTTTTTTCTTTCTGCTTGCTATTCTATTTTTAACATCTGGATGTGGAAATGGCAAACTTGAACAGGAAATTCAAACACTCAGAAGTGAAAATCAAAAGCTCAAACATACAATTGCTCAATTGGAAATTGAAATTCGAAAATTGAAGGAAACTGACCAAGATTACTTTAATAGCGGTGTAGATGCATATAATAAAGCTCGGTCTAACAAATCAAAGGAAGATTTTCAATCTGCTGTCGATATATTTACCCAATTAGTTCAGAAGTTTCCACAATCATCCTATTTGTCTAAAGCAAAACAGTATATCAATAGTTCACAGAGGGAGATAGTAAAAATTGAAAAAACTGAAAAAGCAAAACGCAATATTGAGGTTGCTATCACTGAGCATAACTTTGAGGAAGCTACTGTGGAACTACAAAAGTCAAAAGATTTATTCACGCAAGATGAATACAAAACTATCAGCAAACGTTTAGATGAAGAAAAAAATAAGCCTTTTGAAATAAACCTACGTGACCTTCAGGCTGAACCACTCAAGTATGTAGGCAAAAGAGTAAAAGTAGGCCCACTAAAAGTATTGTATAATAGAGTAGGTAGAGCTTCATTTAGAACATTTTCCTCGACTGGAAGTGGCCTTGACGATTATGATGTTGACGTTTCAATCGAAATATTCTATAACAAAACCGATAATCCGTATGTTTGGCGACACCTTTCGTCAGATGGAAACCCAGTGGTTTATGTTATCGGGATTTTTAAAGTTTATAGTAATGATTGGTCAAAGGGGTATATCCAAGCTGAGAAGATATGGTTAGGGAGGTAAAAATTTGTGCTACTATGGAGTGGTCTTTACACTTGACCAAGGAGACCGGACAGACCTTAAGGTCTGTCCCTACTGAATTGTTCATAAGATTCAAATAAATGAGGAGAAAAGATGGCAGGAACATTTGCTGTTGGCGGTCTGGTATCAGGGTTAAATTGGTATGATGTCATCGACCAGTTGATGGAGATCGAACACCGGCGGGTAGACATCTTAGAGAACAAGAAGAGTGATTATCAGACCAAGCTTTCCTACTGGGGGACGGTAAGCAGCAAGCTTTCTACCCTTCTCTCCGATGTGCGCACCCTGAACAACCTCTCCACGATGGGGGCGATGACCGCTAGTTCCAGCGATGAAACGGTGCTTACAGCTACAGCGACCTCAGCGGCGAGCATCGGCAATTATTCCATAATCATCTCCGCGTTGGCTCAAGCTCACAAGCTTTCTTCAGATGAGATCTCCTCCACAGATACTGCATTAGGATATTCCGGTGAGTTGGCGATCAACGGGAATGTAGTAGAGGTTGAATCCACAGACACCTTGAGCGATATCAAGGATAAGATAAACAGCGCAGATGCCGGTGTAACAGCTACCATCCTAAAGGTTTCTGATAGTAGCTACAGGCTTATCTTAACCAGGGAAGAGACAGGTTCCACTGAGATCGCCCTTGCCGATGTGAATGGAGATACCCTCTTGGAGGACCTGGGCTTGGTGGATACCTCAGACTCCAGCCAAGATAACAGCCTCTGGTTTTCCGATACCACCTCCACGATAAAGAGCCTTATTGGCTCCGCGGCATCCTTCACTTCCCAAACGGTTACTATCAACGGTACCAATGTGAGCATCGACCTCTCCCAGGATTCCCTGCAGGAGATAAAGGATAAGCTCGTTGCTGCCGGGATTGGGGCCACCATAGAGAGTGATACAGATAGTAGCGGTAATACCATCTACCGTATCAACATTACCAGTAGAATAAGCAGTTACACTGACTCTGCTAACACCCTGGAAGTCCTGGGATTTGTTAAGCCCGGAGTTAAGAACCAGTTAGAGGCTGCCCAAGATGCTTCCCTCACCGTGGATGGGCTTTCGGTGACCAGGTCCACCAACCAAATCAGCGATCTCATCGAGGGGGTGACCCTAAACCTTTTGGATACATCGGCCACCGCAGTGACCTTGACCGTTTCCCAGGATACAGGCACCAGAAAACAGGCCATTGAGGATTTTGTTAGCTCTTACAACAGTTTGATGAGTTATATCCGGGAGCAGTTCAGCTACGATCCCGATACGGACAGCGAGGCCCAACCCTTGATGGGCGATTCCACCTTAAGGTATATTGAAGAGGCCATCAGAGATATAATCATCTCCCAGGTGTCCGGCCTCTCCTCCACCATCAACGCTCTATCCCGCATTGGGATAACCACCGATTACAATACAGGGGAGTTGGAGATTGACGACTCCACCTTAGATGATTATTTAGCCAACAACGCTCAGGATATAATTGACCTCTTTACTGCCTCGGCCACTACTACCGATCCGGATGTTACCTATATGACCCATTCCGATGACACCGTAGCCGGAACCTATGGGATTACCATCACCCAGGTAGCGGAGAAGGCCTGGGTGGAGGGAGATTATGTGATCGATTCCGGAGGTATCTCCCAGGATGAGACGCTCACCTTCACGGTTGACGGCTCCACTGAGGTTGTGGTGGAGCTCTCTGCTGGGGATAAGATCGATGACATCGTGAACAAGATCAACTCCGAGATGGATAGCCAGGGGGTGGAGGTAACTGCCTCCAATGATGGGGGAAAGCTGAAGATCACCCACAACTACTATGGCTCAGCCCATACCGTGGAGGTAGTCTCCAATCGGACCAGTTCCTCCACGAGCACGGGGATTGGTACCACCGCGAAGAGCGACACCGGTCAAGATGTGGCTGGATATTTTACTCAGGGGGAGGATACCTATGCTGCCACCGGTTCAGGCCTCTATCTTACCGGTTCAGAGGGGGAGACCAAGGGGTTGATGGTAGGGATTAGCTCTGATACCACAGGGGATCAGGGCCAGATAACCTTGATCTTTGGAGTTGCCGAACAATTAGAGAGGAAACTCGATTCCTGGACCTCCTCAGATGGGTTGATCAGCACCCGCCAGGAGGGTCTCCAGGACACCATCGATGATTTGGAGGATCGGATTTCCGATATGGAGGCCCAGTTAGAGCTAAAGAGGCAGCAGATGGAAGCGCAATTCACCAATATGGAGATGCTCCTCAATCAACTGAAGGCGACCAGTGATTGGCTCACCCAGCAGGTCTCCGCCTGGTATAGTTAGATGGAAGTCGCCGGAGGTCGCGCTATAGGTTGAAGAACGGTTCACACAGAAAGGGGTAAAATGAACCATAAAGATCTATCCCAACAGTATCTTCAGACCCAGCTTGAGACGGTAAGTCCGGGGAAGCTGATTTTGATGGTCTATGATGGGACGCTCACCTTTTTGGATGAGGCAGCGGAAAGGTTGAAGAGGGGAGATTGGGAGGGAAAGGGGGAGATGATCCTCCGCGCCCAGGATTGTATTACAGAGCTTATGTGTTGCCTGAATATGGAGGCAGGGGAGGTCGCCCAGCTTCTATATAAGCTTTATGAGTATCTTAATTGGAGATTAGCTCAAGCAAATGCCAAGAAGAGTCTCAAGGGGATAACCGAAGTCAAGGAGTTGATGTCCATATTGAGGGAGGGGTGGGAGGGTGCGGTGAGGAAGGTAGAAATGATTAAATAACCAGGAGGGGAGGAAATGTCAACTTCAAAGGGAACTTCCTATACTCCAGGGGAGTTAATTCTAATGGTCTATGATGGAGCGATTGATTATCTAAAAAAAGCTGAGGAGATGCTCAACAGAGGGGATCTGGAGGGCAAGAAGAAGATGCTCTTCCGCGCCCAAGACTGTATTACGGAGCTTATGTGCAGTTTAAACATGGAGGCTGGGGAGATTGCCAATTCGTTATATCGCCTCTACGACTACTCGAATAGGAGGTTAATGCAAGCAAGTACTCAAGGGGAAGGGGAGCCTATAAAGGAGGTGTTAACGATCCTCTCCGAACTTAAGGAGGGTTGGAACGAAGCGGTGCAGAAGGAAGAGGGGACCTTCTCCTATGACCGATGAGACTGCTTCCTTGATCCAACTATTAGATGAGTATAAAGCGCTTGGGGAACTTCTCCGTGAGGAGCAGACCATAATCATAAAGGGGGAGATGGAGGGGTTGGAGCCGTTGCTTGCCGAGGTCTCAAACAGGATGAAGACAATTGAGGTAAAGGTGGAGGCGTTTAAGGGGAGGGCAGACTTTACACCTCATTCAGAGGAAACGAAAGAGGAAATTGGTCTGATGTTAAAAGAGTTACTTCACCTCTCTCATCAGAATGAAGAGCTAATGGGGGTAGCACGGAGGAAGGTAGGGGAGGAGATGGAAAAGATAAAAACTGGTCAGAAGCTCCTCCGCGCCTACCGCTGCGGTGGTTTAGGATAAGTTGTTGGATTGAACGGGTTTTTGTTGAGGTGAGAAAAAGATTTAAATTTCTGTAAAAAAGGCTAAAGTTTTTTCATATTTTGCCGATAATATGAATAGAAGTCCTATAATAAATGAAGGGGGCGGTCCGCAGATGGAGGTTGATAGGATGGTAAACCTAAACAAGGTGGAAGGGGCCTCTCATCTTCATCGATTGAACAAAGATAACCGAAATAGAGAGGCTAAGGGGGGGAAGAGTGCGCAGGACAAAGTAGAGATATCTGCCGAAGGAAGAGCCCTCTTAAGGAAACAATATGTTATTGACCTGGTGAAGGCCAGCCTAAGGGATATACCGGAGGTGCGCCAGGAGAAGGTTCAGCAAGTGATGAAAAGGATAAGAGAGGGATACTACAACAATGAAGATGTACAGCGGGCTACTGCCAGTAGAATCCTGGAGTCCTACGGGCTGAATTCATCACCGAAATCAGAGGAATAGTTAGGGATTGGTCCCCAGTGGAAGGGAAAGCGAACGCAATTTAATTCTTAAGTCTCCCTTCGTCCTCACATTACATGTTAAATTGTTCCCTTAATGTATGGAAGAAAAGAGGTTTGGATATCAGAGCGGCCCATCTCCGGTGATAAAAAGGCCTCAGATCAGAATTCACCCCGCGAAGAAAGTAATCAAGGTGAAGGAGAGGGAAGAACCTCAGGTGGAAGTAAGAGGGGAGAGGGGGATAGTTCAGGGGTTGGAGATCCTCTGTACATGCGGGGAGAAAATTAAGATTGATTTTGAATACGATACTTCATCTTCAGGGGGATGAGGAGAGAATTTTGCCCGTTTAGCTGACATATTTGCCCTCCTCCAAGCAAAGGAGAAGCCCCCTCCAATAGAGGGGGCTTCTCCTTTTGCTTTTAATACATCCCTCCTCCTGGAGGCATCGCCGGTGGTTTCTCCTTCTCTGGTTTTTCAGTGACCAAAGCTTCAGTGGTAATGAGGAGGGAAGCAATGCTGGCCGCATTCTCCAAAGCTGCCCGGGCAACCTTTGTGGGGTCTATTACTCCAGCTTCCATCAGGTCCTCATACTTCTCTGTCTCTGCGTTGAAGCCAAATCCACCCTTTCCTTCTTTCACCTTATTAATAACGATGGAGCCCTCAACGCCTGCGTTCTCCGCAATCTGCCTGATGGGCTGTTCTAAGGCCTTCTTGATTATGAGTACGCCTACCTTTTCATCACCTTCCACCTCTAACTTGTCCAAGGCTGGCAAGGCACGCAGATAGGCTACTCCCCCCCCAGGGAGGATTCCCTCCTCCACGGCTGCTCTGGTAGCATGGAGGGCATCCTCCACCCTGGCCTTCCTCTCCTTCATCTCTGTTTCGGTAGATGCCCCCACATTTATTACTGCCACCCCACCGGAAAGCTTAGCCAACCTCTCCTGTAGTTTTTCCTTATCATAGTCAGAAGTTGACTCTTCTATCTGCTTTTTTATCTGGTTTATCCTGGCCTTTATGTTCTCCGTAGCCCCAGCGCCTTCCACGATGGTGGTGTTGTCCTTGTCGATGGTCACCCTCTTAGCCTTTCCTAAGTCATTGATGTTGGCATTCTCTAATTTGAAACCCTTCTCCTCAGAGATGACACTCCCTCCGGTAAGAACGGCAATGTCCTCCAACATCGCTTTACGCCGGTCACCGAATCCTGGAGCCTTCACTGCGCACGCCTTGAGGGTTCCCCTCAGTTTGTTGACCACCAGGGTGGCCAGTGCCTCGCCCTCTACATCCTCTGCTATGACCAGAAGAGGTTTGCCCATCTGAGCTACCTTTTCCAGGATAGGAAGCAGATCCTTCATACTGCTTATCTTCTTATCATGGATAAGGATGAGTGGCTCCTCTAAGACAGCCTCCATAGTATCAGCATTGGTCACAAAGTAGGGGGAGAGGTAGCCTCTATCAAACTGCATCCCCTCCACTACCTCTAAGGTGGTCTCCGTTCCCTTTGCTTCTTCCACGGTGATTACCCCGTCCTTACCCACCTTCTCCATGGCCTCAGCAATCAGGTCTCCAATGGCCTTATCATTATTGGCTGAAATAGTCCCTACTTGAGCTATCTCCGTCCTATCGGTGACCTCCTTGCTTATCTTCTTTAGCTCATCGACAACTACTTTTACTGACTTCTCTACACCCCTTTTTAGGGCCATTGGATTGGCCCCGGCAGTAACATTCTTCAGGCCTTCTTTGAATATGGCCTCAGCCAGTACGGTAGCCGTAGTAGTTCCATCCCCAGCTACATCGCTGGTCTTAGAGGCCACCTCCCTGACCATCTGGGCCCCCATATTCTCAAATGGTTCCTCAAGCTCTATCTCCTTGGCCACAGTAACCCCATCCTTGGTTACCGTGGGTGAACCAAACTTTTTGTCCAGCGCTACATTTCTCCCCTTGGGTCCAAGGGTCACTTTTACCGCTTCAGAAAGTTTTTCTATTCCACTCTTTAGCTTGTCCCTTGCCGAAGTATCGAATTCGATCAGTTTTGCAGCCATTTATATCACCCCCTCTTTGGCTATCCAACTATTGCCAATATATCGCTTTCCCTCATAATGAGGTATTCATCTCCATTAATGGTGACCTCTGTGCCTGAGTATTTTCCATAGAGGATTTTATCCCCCTTTTTCACCTCCATCTTCATCTTCTCCCCTGAATCGCTGAGTTTACCAGGCCCCACAGCGATAACCTCACCCTGTTGGGGCTTTTCTTTGGCGGTATCAGGAATGATTATTCCTCCCCTCTTCACCTCTTCCTCCTCCAAGGGTTTAACCAGCACCCTATCGGCCAGAGGTTTTATCTTTTCCACTGTAACCATCGATCGCCCTCCTTTCTAAATTTTTAGCACTCTCACTTTAAGAGTGCCAAGTTAGCTTAAAATAAAAAATAAATTGAGAGAGGCAATAGTCAGTAATGGATGAAATTGGGAAATATCCCCTAAAAGGACAGATTAATAAAAAAAATATAGCCTTTTTACAAAATTTTGTTTCTTTTTGCCAATTTTTGCCTATTATAAACCATTCTCAGTCCATCTAAGGTGAGATGGGGGGCGACCTCCTCAATGGTGGCCGAAGCGGGGGCGATCAATGGCGCGGCCCCCCCTGTAGCTACAACCTTAGGGTGGACCTTTGCCTCCTTGGCCATCCTCCTGACGATTTCGTCCACCCCGCCAATGGCCCCATAGAAAAGTCCTGATCTAATAGATTCTGCAGTGGTGGAGCCAATCACCTTAGGAGGGGGCCCTATCTCCACCTCTCCCAATTGGGCAGCCCGTTCGAAGAGGGTATGGGCGGAGGTATAGAATCCCGGGGCAATCACCCCGCCCCTGTAGGTGCCCTCCTCGGAGACAAGGTCAAAGGTAGTAGCGGTGCCCATATCCACCACGATGAGTGGTCCCCCATAGATTTGAAAGGCCGCCGCCGAGTTTACTAACCTATCCAACCCCACCCGATCTATCTCTACCCCCTCCCAGGTAAGTCCGAAGTCGAGGTGCAAACCGATGAAGAGAGGTTCAACTCGGAATCCATTTCTCAAACCCGCCTCATATGCCCAGTTCAGGTGAGGGACGACGGAGCAGATCACGACATCCTTCAAATCCCCTGTCCAGGGAGGGAAGAGGTCATTTATCAAAGAGGAGACCTCGTCTGGCGTCTCTGCCCGATGGCTCTTTACCCGAGCGATCTTCTGCCACCTTCCCCTTTGGTAAAGACCGATGGATGTGGATGTGTTTCCAATGTCAATTGCCAGAAGGGCCATCATTACCCTTTCTCGATGACCAGGCTAATATCCAAGGCCGGCGCGGAGTGGGTTAAACTTCCAATGGAGATGTAGTCAACGCCAGTATGAGCGATTTCCCCCACATTCTGGAGGTTAACCCCGCCAGAAACCTCCACCTCCGGCCTCTCTCTCCCCTGACGCTTAGTAATGGTCTCCATTGCCTCTCTTATCTGTGATGGGGAGAAGTTATCCAACATTATTCTTTTTACCCCTAAGGGAAGGACCTCTCTCAATTCCCTGAGGTTTCTCACCTCCACCTCTACCTTCTTCCCCTTCCACAAGGGACTGCCTAAACCTTTCCCTACGGATTGGAGGATCCCTCCTAAGAGATCAATGTGGTTGTCTTTTACCAAAACCATATCCCAGAGCCCAAACCTATGGTTTACCCCACCACCCATTTTTACTGCATATTTTTCCAGCCTTCTCCAACCAGGGGTTGTCTTTCTGGTGTCCAAGATCTTGGCTTTGGTTCCGGCTACGGCCTGAACGAATCTTGCCGTCAAGGTGGATATCCCGGAGAGCCTGCTCAAAAAGTTGAGGGCGGTTCTCTCCCCCTGCAATAAGGCTCGAGCCAGTCCCCTTAATCGGGCTATCTCCTCGTCTTCTCTTACCCTTTCCCCCTCAGCAACTAAACTTTCGAACTCCATCTTTTTGTCCAACTTCCGAAAGACCTCTTCTGCTAGGAAGAGGCCGGAGATTACCCCTTCCTCCTTTGCCACCAACCTCCCTTGGGCGATGAGGTGGGGTGGGACTATTACCTCGGTGGTAATATCTCCCTCCCCAATGTCCTCCCGCAGCGCTTCCTCGATTAGGTTTAGATATTGCTCTTCCACTGGGACAATATTGAACCCCAGCTTCCCTTTGTCAAGGAGAATCTTTAGGTTATCCCATAGGTGCTCCAGAAGAGGGGATAAAACAAAAAAGGGGCATAGCTATGGAAGCTATGCCCCTTTTCATCAAAGAGGTTACTTCGGCAGGATCTCAATCCTTCTGTTTTTGGCTCGGCCAGCCTTAGTCTTGTTGCTGGCGATGGGGTTGGCCTCTCCATAGCCTACAGCCTTTAGCCTATAGGAGGCAATACCCTTCTTAATCAGGTAGTTCATCACCGCCTCTGCCCTCTTCTGGGAGAGGACCTTGTTGGCACTAGCCTTACCCCAACTGTCCGTATATCCCTGGATCTCTATCCTCAGATCAGGATAGGCCTTCAGGGACTCATAGAGCTTGTCCAGAGCGGCCTCGGAGCCGGGGGTAAATGTGGCCTTCCCTGAGGCAAACTTCACCCCTTCCAGAACCATCTTCCCCTCTATTTTGGGGGCAGTGGGGCAGCCGTGCACATCTACCTTTACCCCAGCTGGGGTATTGGGACATTGGTCATCGGGGTCTAAGACACCATCGTTATCGGAGTCGACTATGGGGCAGCCGTGGTTGGAGGCAGGGCCGGCCTCATTGGGGCAGTTGTCCTCCACATCGAGGACTCCATCGTTGTCGTTGTCAGGGTCTGGGCAGCCGTCGTCGTCCTGGTAGCCGTCTATATCCTCCGGTTCGTTAGGGCATTTATCGGAGATATCGGGGATACCATCGTTGTCGTTGTCAGGGTCTGGGCAGCCGTCGTCGTCCTGGAAGCCATCGAAATCCTCCGGCTGAAGTGGACAACCGTCCAGGTCATCCTTTATCCCATCTCCATCTGAATCCTTCTTCATCTCTATATAGTAGGTCACCCCAACGAAGCCCTCTACTATTCCCCTGCTTCTGTCCAGCAGATCGGTATTGGTGCTCAGGTCGGCCCCTAAACCAGTGAGGAAGTTAAATTTGACCCCACTGTTTATCCCTACGTTCTCCTTGACGAAATATTCTAAACCACCACCAACCCCCACCGTGACCTCTGTGGCGGCAAAGTCGCTTCTGAAGTTGTCGTCCTTGTCGAGGCTGGGGACATCGTTGCCGGTGTTGTAGTCCACCACCTTCCAGATGTTGGCCCCTAACCCCAGTGATACATAGGGATTAAACTTTGGATTGTCAGGGATTATGCTGTAATAGCCATTTGCCTCCACAAGATACATATCCCAAACCCGGGAGGCTCTGTCGCTGGGGCTAGGAAAGGCGAAGCCCACTCCATCATTTCCAGTGGTGGTATCGTTCCAGGCTCTGGCGAATCCACCGCTCAGCCCCACGGCGAAGTTCTTGTTGATCCCATACTTTAAGGCAAGCTTTCCCTGTCCCCCGATGGCCCACCAATCTGAACGGTCGCTTAATACGGGCTTTATGGGTGAAACCAATCCCCCTACCCCTATTTTGTTGGTTAGATCTACCCCCAGGGCAGGAAGGGCCAAACCCAAGGCCAAGATAAAAACCATCAGAAAAGGTATGATTTTCTTCACCTCTCTACCTCCTTCTTTAATAATGTTTCCTCATAAACTAAAAAGAGCATCTGCTCCTCAGGTCACTATCTCTCCCTTTTATCACCTCCTTCTCCAATGTAATTTTTCTCTAAAGAAACGGTCTCAAATTTCCTTAATAACTAACATACCATTCGTTCAGTGTCAAGTCTTTTTTTTAGTAAATTCGTTTTTTCTGGGGTAATCGCATTCACCCCTGAGGACACAATCTGCGCATAAGGGCCGTTTAGCTTTGCAGATTTTCCTTCCGTGTTCGATAAGGCATAGATGTAAGGGATAGATGAGAGGGGAAGGAAGGAACCCTTCCAAGGCGGCTTGAGCCTGGACAGCACTTGCCCTGTGGGGCACGAGGCCGAGCCTCTTGGTTACCCTGAGAATATGGGTATCTACTGGCATAGATGGTTTTCCCAAGGAGAATAAAACTACGCAGGCGGCAGTCTTTGGTCCAACCCCCTTAAACCGGAGGAGGTACCTCTGGACCTGATTGACCTCCATCTTGGCCAGAAAGGAGAGGTCAAGTACTCCTTCCTCTTGGTAGATCCTTCCCAAGAGGGACTTTATCCTGTTTGCCTTCTGGGCCGAGAGCCCACCGACCTTTATGGCCTCGGCTATCTCCCCTTGAGTAGCCTTCTGCACCTCCTCCCAGGTGGGAAATCTCCTCTTCAGGTTTAGGAAAGCACGATGGGAGTTGCGGTCAGATGTGTTTTGGGAGAGGATGGTGGCGATAAGCTCGGAGAGAGGGTCCCTTCCCCCTTTCCACTGGGGTTGGCCATACTTAGAGAAGAGGAGCGAACAGATAGTCTCTATCTTAGAGGGACTCACAGCCAGTCCTTGATTGTATATTAGAGGACCCCCCATGGGTATTTATCCACCTTTACAAAGCTTATAGACGAGAAACTCCAGGGCCAAGCGGGGTTCGGACTCGCCACTCTTTATCTCCACCTCAGCCCGGAGGGTGTGCTCCAGTCCTCTTTCTAAATCCTTGATAGTGGTCCTATTTGCTTGGCGCCTATATTCGTTGAGGTAGTAGGGGTGGACTCCCACTTTATTTGTGGAACCAAGCTTTATTTTTAAAAGAATAGTGAATTGGCGTGCTATCATCGCCAGAATACCCCCTGGTGATTCCCCCCCATGGAGTAAGGCATCAAGTATCTTCCAGGCTTTCCCCAGATCCTTATCCCCTAAGGCAGAGGTTAGGTTGAAGATGTTGTAGGATTTCCCTCCGGTAAAGAGTTTAAGGACATCTTCTTCTTCAATCTCTTCCTTAGCACCCACATATAGGGAGAGCTTCTCCAATTCATTGGAAAGGACCATTAAGTCTTCTCCGGCCAATAGCCAAAGCCGATGTGCAGCCCCCCTTGTAATCCTCTTCCCCCCTTCCCTGGCCCTCTTTATGATCCAAGGATAGACCTCCCTCTCCCGCAAGGGGAAGAACTGAATGGGGGTGGAGACCCGAGAAAATTCCCGGATGAAGGCAGATTTGGGATCAGTATGGGGGGCGATGAGGACAAGGCAACAGGTAGAGGGAGGGGGCTGCAAGAGATCGAGGAGCACTTTTCTGGCTCCTGGGCTGAGCCTGTTCGCTCTCCTCACCAAGAGTAGCCTCTTCTCCGCTAACATAGGGAGGGTATTGGTCAAACCCGTTAACCTCTCTCCATCAACTTCATCCCCATAAATAAGGTTGAGATTGAAGGGACGCAGGGGAGGAGGTACTAATCTTTTGATGAGGGCCTCGATGGCCTCCTCAAGCAAGAACTCCTCCTCCCCAAAGAAGAGGTAGGAGGGAGCTATCTGTCCCCTTTTTAATTGTTTAAGAAATGTTGTCGCTCTCATTCTCTTCCTTAAACCTCTCTTAGGGGTCAGTAATCACGGATTTTGTTCGGCCAATAAGGCATCCAAAGTTCGCCAGAAATCCCTTTCTTGCTTGATGATCAATTTCATCTGTAGGGAAAGGATGGGTAGTCTAAACGGAAGGAAGGCCGAGAGCTTTACTTCATCCTTCTCAGTGGTTACCACCCACTCTGCTCCCTTTCCCCTCGCCTCCCTCTCCAGCCTTTCCACTTCGCCCTTTTTATAGAAATGGTGGTCGAGGAACCTCTTTCTCCCCACTAACACAGCTCTTAGATTGACCAAGGAGGTTTCGAAGGGTCCAGGGTTCCCCAGGGCAGAGAGGGCGAACACCCTCCTCCCTTCCAACTCAGTTAGGGGTCTCTCCTTGGTTTCCCCCAGTAAGTGGAGGGATTGGGGAAGATAGTACGCCTCAAAAAGGGGAGCTCTGGGGTTGAGCTTGCGCAATCTTCCCTTCAGGGCCTCCAAACCCCTGGCCTGATCAGCCCTATTGAGGATGATAAGATCTGCCCTCCCCACTTCGCTTAAAGGCTCTCTCAGCGGACCTGCGGGAAGGAGAAGACCATTGCCAAAAGGGTTGGAGGAGTCAATGATCAGGATCTCCACATCCCGGTAGAGGTTTAAATATTGAAATCCATCGTCCAGGATCAGGGGGGAAAACCCCTTAGATTGAGCAAGCACTCCTGAGGAGAACCTGTCCTTTCCAACCAGAACTGGTATGCCATATCTGGATAGAAGATAAGGCTCATCTCCCATATCTCGCGGGGTTTTACCCTCTGCCCTTTCTACCAAAAGGGGTTCCTTCCCCTTGCGTCCATACCCGCGACTAAGCACCGCTGGTCGGTGGCCCTTCTTTTTCAGCCTTTGAGCTAAGTAGAGGACAAATGGTGTTTTACCACTTCCCCCTAAGGTGATATTTCCTACTGAGATCACCCTGGCCCGGAGTTTCTTCTGGGGGATAAACCCTCGTCGGTAGAGGGAGGTTCTCAAACCCCACCCCAGAAAGTAGAGGGGGACGAGGGGGAGGCCTAAAAGGCAAAGGGGGAATTTTTTCGCTCTCATAATCTGTTCGGTTTCGTAGGAGAGGGCCTTCAGATCTATCCGCTTTTCTTTGATTTGCTACGGGTAGTCAAGCTCCTGAAGGATCTCTTGAGCTATTTGCTCAGCCTTCCCCATACTCTCCTCCACCACCCTTTGGGCAGCTTTTCCCTTCCTCTCCCTCTCCTCGGGATCATCAAGGAGTCCCCTCCAGGTCTGAGCCAATTCATCCTCATCCCTTACCCTCACCCCTCCTCCCCTTCTTAAGAGGGCCTTAGCCCCCTCTGGGTTTGATTCAGTATGGGGGCCAAAAAGGACCGGGACCCCATACCAAGCGGGTTCCAACGGGTTGTGTCCACCGAATGGCTCCAAGCTCCCCCCGATAAATGCCGCATAG
Source organism: bacterium (assembly GCA_029932675.1). Classification (GTDB taxonomy): domain Bacteria; phylum SM23-81; class DAOVCL01; order DAOVCL01; family DAOVCL01; genus DAOVCL01. The sequence continues at coordinate 13,515 of JAOZPP010000009.1, read as the reverse complement.
CAGATGGAGTAGATGGAGGAGAGTTCACCATATGTATCCAGGAGGATCACCCTCTCTTGGGTCCTCTGTGACGCCTGGCCCCGACGGATATAGCCAATCCCCATTTTCTTCAAGATCCTCTCCACCTCTTCTAACCTCTCCAGGTGTCTGGGGGCAAGGATAAGGACGGTCTGCGGTGAGTTCACTTGGGAGAAGGCCCTGAGGACCTTTTCCTCCTCCCCTTTCCTGGTGCAACCGGCTACTAAGACCTTTTCCTCAGGCTGAACCCCCAGACTTTTCCTCAAAACAAGAGGTGCAGGGGAGGAGAGAAGAGGGTCGAATTTAAGATCTCCGGCCACCCGCAACCTCCCTTCCTTTACCCCTAAGGCCTTAAACCCTCTTTTGTCCCCCTCTCCCCGACAGAAGATCTTAGTAAAGGAGCCGAAGAGATAAGGGAAGAGCGATTTCAAAAGCCTATACCGTGAGGAGGGGGATATGCGGGCATTGACCAAAAAGAGGGGACAATTGCGTAGCGCAGCCTCATATATTAGGTTGGGCCAGAGCTCTGACTCCGCAATGATCAGAGCCCTTGGCCTGAGGGAGTTAAAGGCTCTGGCTATGGTTAGGGGAAGATCAAGGGGGAGGAGGAAAGGGGTTGCCGCGGGGAATAGGGACTTGGCCCTCTGCAACCCAGTTAAGGTAGTAGCTGAGATGGAGAGAGGAAGTTGCGGGGCATTGCCCCTTATCCTCTTGGCCAGGGAGGCTAAGATCCCTATCTCCCCTATGGAAGCCCCATGGAGCCAGATCCCACCTGCCTTTACCCCTTTAGGCAGGATTCCCAGCCTGCCCTTTACCCCATAGCCTTTGAGGATGGAGAGGGGTAAGAGAATCGGAGAGGAGCCAATCAGGAGAAGCCAAAACAGAAAGGTATATATCCCTCTCATCTCAAAAAGAAATTATCTGCCTTGAGGTTAACTTCCCTTAACCTCCGGGCCAACTCATTCCTCTTCTCCTCTAAGGCCTCTTCCCCCAAGTTTCTCTCCACCCAGAGTGGTTGGCCCTCAACTACCACTGCGGGGGAGAAAGGGTGGGGGAGGAGGAAGCCATCCCAACTGGGAAGAATCCACTTTCTTTGGGCAGAGGCCCCTAAAGGGATAATGGGAAGGTTAGTCCTCTGGGCGAGCAAGATGATTCCTGGTTGGACAATCTCTTTTGGACCCCGCGGACCGTCAGGGGTAATAGCCAAACTCCTTGTCCCTGCTTCCTGGGACAATTCAAAGAATCCCTTCAGGCCCCCTCTTGTGCTCGATCCCCTCGCCGGGTGATAACCTAAACCCTTAATTATCCTCGCCACCAGTTCCCCGTCCAAATGCTGGCTGATCAGCACCTTTATTCCCCTCTTCCGGTAGAAGTAGATGAGGATGAACATCCTCCCATGCCAGAGGGCATAGATACACCTCCTCTGATCACCACTCCCGCAGAACCTTATCCTCAGGCTTCTTCCCCAGCTCAGCAGGAGGGTTGGTCCGAAGAGAGTGGCCAATTTTAGGTTAACATTCCCCACCATCCTCTAAGACCTCGGCCACTATATGGGCGGCCCTGAGGTAAGCACCGGGTTCCCCCAACAACCTTTTCACCTCTAACAGCCCTTCCTTTATCTTCACCCTCCGTTGCTCATCCTTAAGCAACCTCCAGGCCTCGTTAGCTATGCGATGGGGTTGGGCTTTATTCTGAATCAGCTCAGGGACCAGGCGGTTTTCAGAGAGTATGTTGACCATCCCTATATGGGGGAGTCTGACCAATAGCCTTCCCAAAATCCAGGAGAGTAAGGGAAGTTTATAGACGATAACCATTGGTGTTCCCACGATCGCTGCCTCGAGGGTTGCAGTCCCCGAGGCTACCAAGATAATAGATGAACAACAGATAAGTTCATAATTCCTTTCTTGAAGGATCTTAACCTCATAGCCTTGAACTAAGGACTCAGCGAGATGGAGAGGGATATTTGAGGAGAGGGCAAGGAATGCCCTTAGCTTAACCTTTTTAGCTAAAAGCCTGCAGGCCTCCAGCATAAGGGGAAGGATTCTCCTTACTTCCCCCTCCCTGCTTCCCGGGAAGAGCCCTAAGACCTTTTCCCCTTTCCTTACTCCCATCTCCTGAAGAAAGGTACCCGCTCTTTGTTTTTCACCAATTATCTCTATCAAAGGGTGGCCAACGAAATCAGCTCTCAGCCTTGCCCGGCGGTAGAGGTTCTCTTCAAAGGGGAAGAAGACTATGGCCCTGTCCACTAATTTGGCCATCCTCTTTACTCTCCACCCTCCCCAAGCCCAGACCTGAGGGCAGATATAGTAGATGAGGCGAATTCTTCTTTTCTTCACCTGCCGAGCGAACCGCAAGTTGAAGCCAGGGTAATCAACCAAGATTACCAGATTTGGCCTCTCCTCATCTAAAAGCCAAGTCATCTCCCGCATGAGGCGATGGAAAAAGGGGAGCTTCCTCAAGGGCTCAGTGAAACCGATAAACGAAAGCTCCTGAATATGGTGGAAGAGTTTAACTCCCTCCTCCTCCATCTTCGGTCCGCCCATTCCGAAGAAGTAGCTTTTAGGGAGGATCTCCTTCAACTTATGGACCAGACCTGCAGCATGAATATCTCCCGAGACCTCACCGGCGAGGATCATTAGCTTAAGGTTTTTGGCCCCCCCGGCGGAGCCCTTAGAGGTGGAAAGAAGTGCATTAGATGGTCCTGAAACCTCACTGGAAGGTGGGTGATTCCAACCGGCTAAGTTCTGCATCTTATAGCCTCGATAACCTTTAAAGCCAACTTGAGGGCCTGCAATCCATCCCTGCCGGTGACTGGTGGAGGGGTGCGTGATGCCACGGAGCGGAGAAAGGAGTTGAGTTCCTCTCGCAGAGGATCTATCCCGCGATCGCCCAATTTTTTGCGGATGAGGCTTTTCCCCCCTAAGTCATATAATTTCTCCCCATTCCCCTTGCCCGGGGAGGGGAGAAGCCTGTATAATTCTAAATTCCTTTGAATAAAGTCAAGGGATAAGTAGGAATCCTTCTGGAAGATCCTCAGTTTGCGCATTGATTTGGCCGAAATCCTGCTGGCGGTTAGATTAGCTACACACCCATTCTCAAAGTCAATTCTGGCATTGGCAATGTCCTCCTCTGGAGAGATGACCGCAACCCCCATGGCCTCCACAGATTGAGGCCGGGACTTCACCAAACAAAGGACAAGATCTAAATCGTGAATCATCAGGTCCAATACCACGGCTACATCTCTCCCCCGGGGGCTAAAGGAGGAAAGCCTATGGCCTTCAATGAATTGGGGTTTCACCTTCATTTCCCGCAAAGAGAGGAAGGCGGGGTTAAACCTCTCAATATGACCTATCTGAAGGATGCTTTTGCCCTTCTGGGCCACTTCCACCATCTCCCCCGCTTCATCAAGGTTACGGGCAATCGGTTTCTCCACCAACACATCCAGTCCCTGAGAGAGGGCCTCCATCACGATCTCGTAATGGGAGATGGTCGGGACAGCAACAACCACAGCCTCTGCCTCCCTAAGGAGGCTAGTGAGAGTGGGCCAGGCCTTAAGCCCCAGGCTCGTGGCCACCCTTTCCCCCCTCCCTTTATCGCGGTCGAAGAGGCCAACTACTTGGGCCTGGGGAAGCTCTAAAAGCCTCTGCAGGTGATACTTTCCCAGGTGGCCAACCCCTATTACTCCAACCTTTATCCTCTGCAATCTTTCTCCTTTGGGCTTAAATTACCAAAAAGGGCTTAAGCCGTCAACCAATAATTTCCGAGCCTGCTGATATTTTCGGGGAAGCGGAGGTAAAAAAACGAGGTGACAGGAGCTGTTCCTGCCCCTCGTTTAACCCGGATTATTCATAGCGCAGCCAGGCCACGCCCAAAAAATCATTGGGTTCGTGGCTCGTCATCCCCGAACCCTACACCTCTACTTTTGCTCGCTGGGGGTGTTATCATCCACAGCGCTCGTCTATAATAACTCACGAAAGTTACTGAGTTTCAAGGACTTAGCTTCTACTTTTGATTATAGCTGTAGGGCAGGCCTTTAGACCTGTCCGCAGAACTTAGCGGAGAAAGGGCGGAGAGACATCTCTCCCCACGAAACAGATACATAAAGGGCAATTTCGGTCAGTTGCTGTTTGTCTCCCCGCTCGTGATCTGCCCTGGTGGCGAACCAGCAGCCAACTCCTCGTTGATCTTCTTTGCTGACCTGTTTGCATCAATCATTCCCCATATCCAAAGTAAAGGTGTAGTGATGAAGCCGATAAGGACAGCCATCAAACCGATGGAAACCGCGTAGGCGACGATAAAAGCAACTCCTTTAGCGATCTGCCCATTGTAGATCTGGCCCAGTCCCATATAGAGGAAGGAGAGAACTGTGGCAATTCCAGGGTTTTTATAGAATTTAGGAGGTTGAGGAGCCATTGAATCCTCCTTAATTCTTTGAAACCGAGGGCTTCTATCTCGATGACTTCTGGCTGAAGCCCAGCATTAGGGTTACCTCATCCTTGCCTACCCCACCTGCCTCTAAGGAGACCGCATAGCCCTGGGGTAGTTGCAGGTCAACACCGATAAAAGGGCGAAGGGACTGTTGGTCGTCAGAGAAATCGGCGCTTCCTTTATCTATGGGTTGGTTGGAGGGGATAAGGTACTTGGTCCAATCCCTCTTTCCCTCAAGCCAGGTCTTCCCCAACCCAAGATAAAGGTTGACCTTTTTTATCTGAGTAGCAAAGGCCAGAGCAGCTTGATATTCCCTCCACCGGTATTTCTCCTTGATACGCACATGGTTGGCTCTATCATTGATTCTTCCCTCGGAGGTCAAGGCTACGCCCTGGCCAATGAGGAAAAACCCAGATTGGCCTATCACCAGAGGCCTGACCTTTACCCCCCCTCCGTAAGCGAAGCGGAAGTCCCCATCGCAGTCTGTGTACTTGGGGTCCTTAGTGGGGACATCGAGATCGGCTGCCCCCAATTTGAGAAAGAGGTTTGCAAAGTTGGAGAGGCTGTAATCTCCCTTGACAAAGAATCGATTAGAGGTTATCTCAAATTTCGTTGTTCCCCTGTCTTCCTCTACCACCCTGCCAATATAGTTATATTCGATCGCTACCCGCTCTGTCCCCGGACTCCCTATCCCAATTAGATTTCCCAGGGGTTGGGCTATACATTCTCTCCCAATGAAGAGGGAGATAAGGAGACAGAGGGTTCCAAGGGCTTTTCTTTTGGTCATAGGGTTCCTCCTTCTCATTTGACCTCAACGGTTTTGCTCAGGGTTATCCCCCCATATAGGGGATCTGTATCCACGGCTATGATGGAGACCTTGCCCGAATCAGAGGGGGCGGTGAAGATGAAACCGGAAGCCACCCCATATTCATCTGTCGTCCCCGAGGGAGGAGCAACCGATCCTCCCCCCGCCGCGGTAATATTTAATTGATGTCCCCCCAAGGGGTTGCCATAATAGTCCTTGATCTTCACCGTGAAGGCGTTTTGTGAGTTTGTCTCCACCGTGGTGGGGATCTCGATGGAGGAGTTGTCCGCGCTCGCCGAGGTGGTTTTGAAGTCGATGGAGATGCTGTTGGTGGCAAAGAGGCCTGATTTCGCAGCGACAACGGCAACAGCACCTCTGCCATCGTCGGGAGTAGTAAGTGAATAGTCCTTGTCCAAGACCTCACTGGTGAGCTCGGCCTCGGCAATACTGGCATGAACACCATCCTCGGTAGTGGCTGAGCTGGTAATTGTTCCATGGGTGGTCTCAAACTTCACAGTTGTTCCTCCCACCACAAAATGGCCATTAACATCTAAGACCTCCACAAGTATCTTGCCCTTGTCCCTCCCATCTGCCTCTAAACTAAGTGGGTAATCGATGAAGTTGATCGTCACCGGCGGGCCGGAGACGATGATTCCCACGCTGTCCTTGATGGTTCTGGTAGAGGGGTAGGTGGTCCTGGTGGACCCCACCACCCAGGCCAGGCCGTCATCCCAAGGGTCGGTGCAGCTATAATAGGTAACTGTGGTGATCCCACCAGTGGTGACGCTATTTCTTGTGCTTACCATCCCCTCCTCGGTGGAGAAGTAGACCGCAGTGCCATCTGGAACCGGGTTGCCAAACCTGTCTGTAACTATGGCCATAACCTTTGATTGAACCCCATCATAATCCCAACCTCTTATGTTTAGGGGATCTGCGCTCAGGGAGATCACATTTGGAGGCCCACTGCAGATCGTTACCAGGGTATTATTTGAGGCGATTAGGCCGGAGAAGGCCCTGATCTGAACTGTTCCAGAGATGGTTCCACTATGGAGATAGACCTTAGCCTTGCCCTCGGAGTTGGTGTACTTGGTGAGGGGGCCATAGCTGGAATCCTCTAAGCTTTCCCCTCCACCGGGTCCCAGGAGGATCCTGAAGGTTATCCCCAATCCCTGGGGGACAGGGTTGTCGAAGCGATCGAACCCAGTGGCAGTGATCTCGCAGATCTCCTCCCCTCCGGTTCCCTTTACCTGGATGGAGGATTCCTTTGGCTCCAGCTCAATGCTACAGATCTCCCTTAAGGCCTCGAGGTTTACGGTGGCCTCCTTTTGGGCTGGTCCGGAGGTGGCCTTGATATAGACAAGCTGGGGGTTCCTTCCAGCGATATAGTAGACAGTAGCCTGGCCCCCGGAGGTTGTTGCTGTTGAGGGGATGCTCCCCACCGGATTCCACTCTCCATCTCCGTTGGCATCTATGAGCAGGGAGTCAACCCCTGGAGTGAAATACCCATCGCCGTTTAGGTCTGCAAACCTTTCCCCGGCAACGAAGGCAACCGGTGTCCCATCTGGAACCGGGTCCCAGTTTATGTCGGTTACCGTTGCCGTCACCGTGGCTGTGTCGTTTTCATTGGCTAAGAGGGAAGTGGGGGTTACCTCTAAGCTCAGGTTAAATGGTTCGCCAGGGGTAACCTCTCCTCTTCTCTTAATGGGAACTGAGAGCTCCATGCTGTTTCCACTGGACCTAACCTTGGCCGTTACTGTAGCTGAGGTGTCGGGGGCATTAGCGGGAGCAATGAGGTTGGCCCATGCCTCTCCCAAGCTGTCTGAGACGGCTGAGGGAGGGTTTAGAGTTCCGTAGGTAGTTGAGAAATCGACCCACTCCCCCTGTTTGGGCATATCCTCCTCATCCACCACCCTTGCGGTAATGATAAGGGTATCCCCCGCCTGTAGGGTATCGGCTGCGCCATAAAGGGTGTCTATGAGAGCTACCTCGGTAGTCTTTGGAACTGGATTTACCCCCTCCTTCTTTCCACAACCAATCCAGAGCCCCAGTATTAGGGTGAGGGCAAAGATGGTGGAGATAAGCCTCTTGACCTTCATCTATTCCTCCTTGGTTAGATTTTATCTCCAAAACTATCAGATTGCCAAAGGTTTGTCAAGGGAAAAATTGAACTCTTATGGCCAACCCTTTGTTCGGGTTGCTATACTCGTTATTTACTGTGCTCCACTGAGGGATTAGCTCTGTGGGTTTATTCCTTTTAATCGGCAAATTTTGGATATTCCTTAACTGTTTTTGTGCCTTTTCGGACTTAGCTCACTGGGCTCGCCGAGTTCTCCAGAGGGGCTTTCGCCCCTCTGGCGTTCCGCAATCCTCCCCTTGCCGGGGGCACAACCTCGGCAAACGTCCCCTCTGTACTATCGGAGTTTCTCAGAGAATTCGAAGGGGTATTGAGTCTTGGGTAGCGGATTTTTTGAGCAAATAATTTTTGGTACTGGGAAGGCAGATGGTAACCAGGGCGGGAGGGTTGGGGGTCCAAGGGAGGGGGGAGAGGTAGGGTTAGGAGGGGAGGTGATGGGGATATTCCTCCGCCGCAATTGTCCGCCTTTTCTGACCCAGGGGTTGTAATTGGTTTGAGCTATATACAAGGAAGAGTTGGTAAACCAACTGTCTGAAGGGCCTCTGACAATGGCCTATAATAGGGATATTCTTTGAGGTCTTCAACCTTGCTCCTGTGATCGTTGACCAGCTCCTGTCTGCCTGTGCTACGGCAGACAGGCCTGCCTGGATAGAAGAGAAAGAAACCGTCCAGGGCCAGGGCGGTTACCATGTGGGGTCATCAGCCAACCCCAGCTCAAAAAATCCTTGACTTTCTGCAAGAGATTTGTTATTTTTTACAATAAGATTCCCACGGGAGATTTTCTTCTGTGAGGTGATGAATGATGAAAAAGCTTGGGATAATTTTATTTAGCATCTCCTTTCTTTTATCAGCATTTAGCCTTCTGCCGGTGAAGAGGGCATCCGCAAACACAGGGTCAGAAAGATGTATGCTTATGGCCGCCGAGCCGTGGAATTGGTGGTATCATTCTGGCAAGGGTGGTTCGGGAGGAAGCTCAGGTTCAGCGGAAGGAGGCAACCAGGCAATATCTGATCCTGCCAACCATTTTATAACAAAACATCCCTTTAGCAATTCCACCCAGACAAGCAATTATCAGAGAAAGCGCAGTATGAAGGAGAAGCTCCTCAACTGGAGGTTGAAGCTTCTTTTATTCTGGCAGATGATTTTCAGGGGATAGCTTTTTCCATTGACGGGGAGATAGATGGCAAAACTTGAAGAGCTGATTAAATCGGCCAACGAGTATCAGAGCCGTGGGAAGTTCCCCCAGGCGATAGGACTTTATCAAAAGGTCCTTAAGGAAGCAAAACCTGATCAGAGGGCAAGGATTAAGAAGGATTTGGCCCTCTGTTATCTGCGGAGTGGAGAGCTGAATTTAGCCCTCAAAGAGGCAAGGGGAGCAGAGGAGAACTTTGCTCGGTTGGGGGATGAGATAAAACTGGCCGAAGCACAGCTCCTTGTGGCCAATGTGCTATTAGAGATGGGGAAAAGTGAAGAGGCCAGAGACCTCAGTATAAAGGTGTATGAGTCCTACCGGCAAACTGGACAACATAGGATAATAGGACTTTCTCAAAGGATGGTAGGCCGGGCGTTTGCTCAGTTAGGTGACTATAGAGGGGGAGAAGACTTCTTCCAGGATAGTCTTTCCTCATTTCGGCTTTTAGGCGATGAAGGGGAGATATTGATCTGCTATAACTGCATTGCGAATCTAAATTTCGCTTATTCTGATTATAAACAGGCCCTTATAAATCTTGAGAAGGGTCTAACTATTGCCCAAAAGAGTGGAAGAAAACGGGAGGAAGCCCTTATTTTGGGTAATATCGGTACACTTTATCGGAAGATAGGTAAGTGGTCATTAGCCTCTGAGACCCTGCAAGTCTATTTGGAAAAGTGTGAAGGACTAAATGATACTCTGCTCAAACTCCACGGGCTCATCTCTTATGCACGCCTGAAGGTTCTCCAAAGGCAACACAGTCAGGCAGAGGCACTGCTTAGAAGAGCCTTAACCCTTGCCCAAAAGCACGGCTACGAAAGGGAAGAGGCCTTGAGCCTCGAATCCCTGGGAGATGTGGCCAAGGAAAACGGAGATCTCGACCTTGCCAGGGACTATTACCAGAGGACCCTTGATATAGGGAGAAGGCTGGGGCAAAAGGATTTGATAAATCAGGTGCAGCGCAGAAGGGCAGACTTGCTCATAGCCGAGGGGAAGGACCTTGAGGAAGCCTCAGAATGCATTAAGGAAGCCCTCAAGGTCTCTCAATCCCTTGGGGACAGGTTTGAGGAGGGGTGCTGTTATCGCACTCTGGGCAGGCTAGCTCAGGCCAGAGGCGATTTCAAGTCTGCTGAGGTCAACTACGAGAAGTCAGTATCTATCCTCCGCTCCCTTGAGGACAGGTTTGAGCTGGCGCATACTCTTCTGGCTCAGGGGGAGCTAAGGGGTGAGCTCGAGCTCTTGCAGGAGGCCCAGAGGCTCTTTGCTCAGATCCAGGGGGCGGAGTTCTACCAGGCTCTGGTTTTGCTCCAGATTGCCAAGGTGGAGCCTTCCTACAAAAAAGCAGTGGAAGTGTTGGGAGAGGCGGAAAAGCTACTGCAAGCCAAAGGGGAGGTGGAAAAGCTCAAGGAGGTAGAGAAGCTAAAGGCAGAGCTCAACCAAAAGCTGAGGAGCTTTCCGGCCAGGAAGTATGAGTTCCTGCAGGGGTTGTCCTCAGGGGATTTGGAGGAGGTCTTTGGCCAGGTGATTAAGGTTTTGGGAGCAGACAGGGGGTTTGTGGCCTACACCGGGGATGGGGGCCAGGGGATGGAGGTAGGGGCATCGCATAACCTCACCAGGGAGGAGACCAAGGGGCTTCTCTCCCTGTTGGCGGATGGAAATAGCTTTGAGGTGGGCACTCCCTCTATCCTCTATGATAGCTCCCTGGATGAGCGCTTCTCCGCTGTGGGGGCTGGTAGCCTAATGTTGATCCCCTATGGGAATGGGGAGAGGGCAGAGGGTTACCTCTATGTGGATCGGCGAAAGGGCAAAGAACCCTTCTTGGATAAGGAGTTGGACCTCTTCTATCTTCTCTCCGAGAGGGTGGCCAAGGCGATCCTGGAGAGGGAGTTGGCCTCCCTAAAGAGGCAACTCAGGCTCACTGGGGAAATAGTCACCCAGGACCCCCAGATGCTCAGGGTATTGGATGAGGTGGAGAGGATTAGAAATGCTGAATACCCGATTATAATTGAGGGGGAAAGTGGCACGGGGAAAGAGGTAATAGCCAGGTTCATTCATTCCATTGGGGCGCGGAAGGAGGGGCCATTTATGGCAATAAATTGTGCCAACATGTCTGATAACCTCTTGGAGTCAGAGCTTTTTGGCTATGAGAAGGGTGCTTTCACCGATGCCAAGGTCCAACACAAGGGGCTGTTTGAGGTAGCCGATGGGGGAACGGTATTCTTAGATGAGATAGGGGATATGAGCCCTGCTATGCAGTCAAAGCTCCTTCGTTTTCTGGAGACCCAGAGCTTTCGCAGGGTAGGGGGGACAGAGGAGGTCAAGGTGGATGTGCGGGTGATAGTGGCCACCAACAAGGATCTCCACCGGGCTATGGTGGAGGGCTCTTTTCGGAATGACCTTTACTATCGGATAGAGGGGGTAACCTTGTGGCTTCCTCCCCTGAGGGAGAGGAAGGGAGACATACCGCTACTCTGTGAGCATTTTATGAAGCTCTTTGGGGAAAAGTATGGGAAGGAGGTGAATGGTATAACCCCTGCTGCCTTAGAGGTGTTGATGGGATACGACTGGCCGGGGAATGTCAGGGAGTTGAAGCGGGCCATTGAGGTAGCCGTAAGCCATATAGAGGGTGAGGAAGGGGGGATTACCGCAGAGCTGCTGTGGGTGGGAAGGGAGAAAGGGAGTTCAAAAAAGGCTAGCTCTCCAGCTGTCTCCTTAAAGGAGGAGATTAAACAACTGGAAAGGGAGAGAATCACAGCTGAGCTTGCCAGACAGGGGTGGAACAAGAGCAAAACCGCAAGGGCCCTCGGATTAAGTCGATTCGGTTTGAGTAAGAAGATGGAGAGATTAAACATAGTCTACAGGGTGGAATAGTGGCAATAACATTGGCAATATTGCCAACTCTATTGACATTTTCCGTAATTCTAAAAAATTAGGGGAATTACACCTAATTTATGTGGTTCCAGGTAGCAATTTCTTTGCCAATCTTGCTTTTTCATCAAAAAAGCGGTTGTAAATTTTAGGACAATTCCCCCCTTTTTTTCTTATGCAACAGGCACTTAGTTTACTAAGTGCTTTTTTATTTTTTTACCCCTATTTTGGCACGCTTTTTGCGTTTCCCTTAAGTGTCTCCGCTTGTCCGTGGCTTGGGCGGGCAGAGGAAGCCGGTGCTGCCTTCTTTGGTGGTTGGAGACAGCATTTGGGGACAAAACATAGCGGAGACGCCCGTAGGTTCACCCCTGCCCGCCCCTCCGATCATAAATGAGGTGGCAGAATCCCAATTCTGCCACCAGAACCAGACCGTATCCATTGCAAAGAAAGCAGAAAACAGATGGCAGAACCCCTTTCTACCCAGCTTTAGCTGAGGGTTCTTGGGGCTTTAGCCCCATATAGGGCTTGAAAGGCCCTCAACCCTGCACTGAAGTGCGGTAGAATCTGCGTCCATCTGGGGTTGTCCTAACAAACCACAAGAGGCAAGCGAGGGCCGGTAGAGTGTGGTCCGATAATCTCCTTATGGTCCCCCGGGAGATTATCGGTGATGTCATGCCGTAGGATGGGTGGCCACTACAGAATTCCTGTCGTCCTTGTTTGCCGAGTGGCCTGGTGGGTCCCATTGAGGGGTCAGGGACCCGCCAGGGTCCCCTCTAGCGAGGTGGCAGAATCCCGATTCTGCCACCCACTCCACTTGCCGTCAGATTCGGGGATCTGAGGGCTCAGTGAAGGGGGAGGAGTTAGCCTTATGGAACCCGATGATGATAAAAAGCCAAAGCCAGAATTAAGGCTGGAGCTTAAGCTGATTAAGCCACCAAAGAAGGAGAAAAAGAAGAAGGGGGTGTGGCAGAGGATACTGGAGGTCTTAGAGGAGCAGGTGAGAAAGGGGAGGGAAGAGGGCGAAAGCAGGCACCCCAGTGACTGGTAGAAACCACTTGACTTGAGAACAGGGGAAGGAGTAGGATTTTAGAGAAAATGAAAATTGGCGAGGAGCGAATACCGATAACCGAATGGCAAACAAGGGGCCGTTGCTCGTTGTTCGTCTATCGTAGATCGGGGCATCTGTCAGGGCGGGAGCCTTCCGCCAGGAATCCCGTCGGAACGGGGCTGACAGCATGGGGAAACGCAAGAGTGAATACCTACGGCCGAAGGCCGATAGACGAAAACCGAAAGACGAAAAGCGGACTCTATAACTCAATCAACTCAATGAACTGAGTGAACTCAATAGAGGAGGTAAGATGAGAGTAAGATGTATGATCTTGGTTTTGGCAACAGCAGTTCTATGCTTTGCTGTGACTGCCCGGGGGCAGTGGAATCCAGACACCTTAAAGCTGTTTGAGGCGGTGGGGGATAGTGCAGGGAGCAGGTTAGGGGTGAGTGTTGCTGGCATTGGGGATCAGAATGGGGATGGCTATGATGACATCATCGCTGCGGCAAGTGGCGACCGGAAAGCCTATCTCTACTATGGTGGCTCACCAATGGACCCCATACCGGATATGGTGTTTCAGAGTAGATTCGCGCGATTAAGTTCTGCGGGGGATGTTAATGGAGACGGAGTTTGTGATTTCATGATCCTGGGTGGGGGGGGTAAGATATACATATACTTTGGGGGTTCCCTCCTGGATACTACTCCGGATGTGATCCTGGTTGGAGATGAAGGGAATTTAGCATCACTCTCAGGGGCAGAGGATGTAAATGGTGATGGATATGATGATGTTATAGCCGCAAATGCTTGCTATGGAGACGATCTTAGAGGCAAGGTCTATATCTTTTTCGGTGGGCCGGATATGGATAGCATCCCTGATTGGACGGTGGTGGGAGATAGGGACCACTCCTACTTTGGTGAGAGCGTTACCGGAGGTGGTGATATTAATGGCGATGGTTATGATGATGTGGTTATATGGGGGGTGAGAATCATCTATCCCTATGCTTATGAGTATTACCGTGTCTATT
>JAOZPP010000095.1 GCA_029932675.1 bacterium | reverse complement strand
TAGCGCACCTGCTTTGGGAGCAGGGGGTCGGAGGTTCAAATCCTCTCGCCCCGACTCTTTTCTGGTCTACTTATAAGTTGCCAGTTGATTTGCGTAACTTGCTATATTTTTGAGAACATCCTTGTTGGTGTAAGACAAATTTTTTATTCAAAGATTTCCCTTGACAAGGGGGAAAATATTTAGTACCTTATGACTAACTATTCAGTTTTATACTAACCAGTCGGTAAATGACTAAAAATTTAACAAGAAGGGAAAAGGTAAAATTAGCCAATAGGGAGGCTATCCTCTCCGCTGCTGAGGAGATCTTTGCTGAGAAGGGTTTCTACGCAGCCACAGTAGATGAGATAGCTGAAAGGGCTGAGTTCAGCAAAGGGGCCCTCTACACTTACTTCAAGAACAAGGAAGACATCTTTCTCTCCTTAGTGCTCGACAAGGTGGACAAGCAGAAGGAGATGAACCAAGGGTTAGGAGCCAGTTTAGCCCCTATGGAGTGCATCAAGCGTCTTATCCGTGCTCACCTCAAATTCTTCGAGGAGAACAAAGAATATTTCCAGATTATAACCTCGGAGAGGAATAGGTTCAAGCCGGGGACTAAGAACAAACTGAGAAGGGAGTTGATGAAGAGATTTCAAAGCTATCTGAAAGATGTGGAAGGGTTAATGAAAGCAGCGATTGATAAAGGGGATCTGAAAAACCTAACCCCCAATTATTTAGCTATAGCGCTGATCGGGATTATCAATTCGTTCACTGCGCAGTGGATCTTTACTGGCAGCGAGTCCTCCCTTCAAGAGATGAGTGAGGTTGTCACTAAGCTCTTCTTAGAGGGGGCTAAAGCTTAAAGGGCCTTTTTGAGGTTCTTTAGTTTGAGTGGGTTTTGTGATAATCACCCGTCCAACCCCAGGACTTGACACAAGTTTTAATAAAAAAACACCTTATGAAGATGGCTAGTTCAATTTTGCCAGCGGAGGAAAGTATGAAGAGTAAAAAATGGGTTGTCTTCTCCTTGCTCCTTCTTCTTGCCTTTGGAGGGGGGAGAGTATTCTCTGCTCAGAAAAGACTTGTTCTGACCTTGGAGGAGAGCATAAAGCTTGCTCTGGAGAGGAACAAAAGGGTCCTCCAGGCTGAAGAGGATATAAGGGCAGCGCAGGCAAAGGTGAAGGAGGCCAGATCTGGGTTCTTCCCTCAGCTCAGCGGTAAGGGATCGTATACACTTTTTGAAGGATTACCTGAGGTGGATTTCCCTATTGGGCAGTTTAATCCGATGCTTCCCCCAGGGGCGACAAAGAAGGTAGAAATGGATTTCACCAAAGACTATACCGTTAGCTTAAACCTTACTCAGCCGCTCTTTACCTGGGGTAGGATTTGGCAGGGATATAAAACAGCGGAGTTGAACCTCAGGATTACCCAAGAGAGGTATAAACAAGTAAAGGAGGAGACGATCTACCAGGTAAAGAAGGCCTTCTATGGCGTTCTCCTAATGGAGAAGTTCATCCAGGTAACCAAGGAGGCAGAAGAGTTAGCTAAGGAGCACCTAAGAGTAACTAAGATTAGATACGGAGCCGGGGAGGCTTCCGAATTCGAGGTACTTAGAGCGGAAGTCTCCTTGGCCAACCTGAAACCCAGGATAATCAAGGCTGAAAATGGACTAAAGTTGGCCCTTTTGGGCCTAAAGAATACCTTAGGAATAGACTTAGCGGAGGAAGTGAAGGTTGAAGGGGAGTTGAAGAGAACTGGCTACAATCTTAGCTTGGAGGATTGTATTAGTAGGGCTTTAAAAGGGAGGTCGGAGATAGCCCAGCTTGAACTGCAGAGGGAGATAGGGGAAAGGATGCTGAAATTGGCCAAGGCGAACAACAAACCCAGTTTAGCCTTCATCGGAAGCTACACGGCGGAAAACAATAGCCTCTCCTTTGATTGGGATAAATGGGATAAAAGCTATATGGGTTTGTTAACCCTCTCTTTGCCCATCTTTGATGGCCTTCAGACCAAAGCCAAAGTTCAGGAGGCAATGGTATCCTTGGATAAGTTGGAGCTGGCCGAGGAGCAATTGAAGGAAGGGATTAAACTTCAGGTTAGGCAGGCTTACCTCGCCCTCCAGGAGGCAGAGGAGATAACTGCCTCCAGTGAAGAAAACCTTAGGCAGGCCCAAAGGAGCGTAGAGATTGCCCAAGAACAGTATGAACAAGGGATGGTAACCAGTCTGGATGTGATGGGTGTGGAGCTGGCCTTGACTCAGGCCAAGACCAATCATTATCAGGCCTTACATGATCTTATTTTGGCCATTGCTGGGCTGCAGAGGGCTGTGGGGATTACAGAACAAGTCAACCAAGGGGAGTAATAAAGATGAAGAAGGTAATTATTTGGATATTGATCTTAGGTATTGTTGGTTTTTCCGGGTATACGATATTGACCAAGTATAAGGGGAAGCAGCAAAGAAGAGTGATCGTGGAGGAGGCAAAGCCAGTACCCGTAAGGGTAGATACGGTGAAGAGAGGTGACATCAAGGAATGGCTTTCGTTTACCGGGGACATAAAGGCTGAAGATCAAATCTTAGTCTATCCCAAGGTGGCCGGGAAGCTGGTCGAGAATAGGGTGCAAGAGGGGGATAGGGTGAAGAAGGGGGATGTGATTGCCCTCATAGACCGGGATATAACAGGGCTAAGGTTTGAGCCTGCTGAGGTTACCTCACCTATCGACGGAATTGTGGGCACTGTCTTTTTGGATAAGGGAAGTGGCGTCAATCCGCCTCAGCCAGCTCCCTCTATGGGAACTCCAATCGCTATGATCGTTTCTATGGTCAGGGTGAAGGCGAAGATCAACATCATCGAAAGGGACATCCCCAAAGTGAAGATAGGGCAAAAAGCAAAAATAAGAGTAGATGCCTATCCCGATGAGGTATTCGTTGGACGGTTGACTAAATTGAGTCCAGTGGTTGATCCTATGAGCAGGACGGCTCCGGCAGAGATCAGCATTCGCAACCCAGATCATAGGCTGAAACCTGGATTTTTCGCCCGGGTGAGGTTGCTTGTGGCTGAGCACAAGGATGTGCTGTTGATCCCTCGGGATTGCCTCCTGGGGGGGGAGGGGAAGAGATATGTCTTCGTGGTCAATGGGGGAAGGGCAGTGAGAAAAGATGTTAAATTGGGGGCAAGCCAAGGCGATCAGGTGGAGGTGCTAGCAGGGTTAGATGAAGGCGAGACCATAGTCACCATTGGACAGCAGATGTTGAAGGATGGGAGCGAGGTCAAAATAGTTACAAAGAATTGAAAAGATATGGAAGGGAAACTCTTTTTAAATCTCTTCAGATCATTGTAAAAAAGAAGGAGTTATGCCTGAGTATCTGCATGCAGAACTGACGTCTAAGATAATCAGGTCATTCTACCATCTTCATCGGAAATTGGGGCCAGGCTTTTTGGAAGGCATATATCAAAATGCAGTTGTTGTAGATTTGGAAAGTAATGGAATGAGGGTGGAAAAGGAAAAGCCGGTGGAGATATTTTATAATGGCGCCTTAGTCGGAAACCACAGATTAGACATGTTAGTAAATGGGACTGTTATTGTAGAGGCTAAGGGCCGTAGAACAATTAAATGACAAACACAAAGCGCAGGTAATATCGTATCTGCGGGCCACGAACTTAGATGTGGGACTCCTGGTCAACTTTGCCAATCCTGAGCTTGAATTTAAGAGATTGGAGAACTTCTACAAGCACAAAAAGGGTAAATTTATACAGGAAACCGAAGGGAAATAGTTACAAAGAATTGAAAGGAATAGCTATAAAGGATTACAAAGACTTGAAGGGAATGGAAGGGATTTCTTTTCAATTCTTTGTAAACAAGTGGAGGTAACAACTGATGAAATTACCCGAATTTGGCGTTAGGCGCCCTGTCTTCACAACAATGATCTTTGTGGCGATTGTGATACTGGGTCTGGTGGCTCTGAGACTTCTTCCGATTGATCTCTTTCCGAAGATGGAGCTACCCACCATGGCGGTAATCACGTTCTACCGTGGCGCCAGCGCCGAGGACATCGAGACCAAGGTCACAAAGGTCGTTGAGGACCAGGTGAGCACCACGCCCAACATCAAGGAGGTCACCTCCTCCTCGGAGGAGAATCTCTCGGTGGTAACTATGAGGTTCGAATGGGGCACAAATTTAGACGAGGCGGCGAACGATGTGCGGCAGCGGCTCGATATGGCGGTCACGTTCCTGCCCGAAGATGCGGACCGGCCCATGCTGTTCAAGATGGACGTTTCCATGATGCCGGTGCTGCTTTTCGGGGTGACGGCCGAGCAGAGCTATCCCGATCTTCACGACATCATCGAGGATGAATTTTGCGATCCGTTGAAGCGTATCCCGGGCGTTGCCATGACCGCTATCATAGGCGGGCTGGAACGGGAAATCCAGGTCAATATAGACCGCCAGCGCCTGGAGGCCTATCACCTTTCGCTCCCTCAGGTGACCGGGATATTAGCGGCAGAGAATTTCAGCCTGCCCGCCGGGGATTTGAAAATCGGGAGGACCGAGTACATTATCCGGGTTCCCGGAGAATTTCAGCACGTTGAAGAGATCAACGACGTGGTGGTGGGCACTTTCAATGGTACGCCCATCTATCTCCGAGATGTGGCCCAAGTAAAGGATTCCTTTAAGGAGATAGACCGTCGGGTGCGCATCAATCGTGGGCGGGGCCTAATCGTCATGGTGCAGAAGCAGTCCGGGGCCAACACGGTCACCGTAGTCAACCACATCAAAAAGGCCCTCCCCAAATTGGAGAAGAAACTGCCGCCAGATGTGAAGGTCGTTCTGGCTATGGACTTTTCTGAATTCATTGTCCGTTCGATTAACAACTTAGCCAGCACAGTCGGCTGGGCGCTTCTGTTCGTCGTATTGGTGGTCTTCTTCTTTCTGCGAGAGATCCGGGGGAGTTTTATCATTGCCGTAACCATCCCGGTCTCTTTAATCGTTGCCTTCCTTTTTCTTTACACTGGAGGATACACCATCAACATGATGTCCCTCTCCGCCATCGCCATTGCCCTCGGCATGGTGGTGGACAATGCCATCGTAATCTACGAGAATATCTACCGCCACCGCACGGAGGGTGAATCCAGAAGAGAAGCGTCCATGTTTGGTGCCGGGGAAGTGGGTACGGCAGTAATGGCCTCCACGTTCACCACGATCGCTATCTTTTTCCCAATCATCTTTGTGAAAGGGCTTACAGGTATTATGTTTCGGGAATTGGCCTTGGTAGCGATAATTGTCATGGCTGCCTCTTTGTTCTCGGCTTTGACCCTTACTCCTATGCTATCCTCCCAGTTTATGCGGGTGCCCTTACCAGGGGAAGAGCGAAAAGGGCTTATCAGACGGTTTCACGACTTCAGCGAGAAATGGTTTACAGGCCTTGAAGCCACCTACAGGAGGGTGTTGAACTGGGCCCTAAACCATCGGAAGATCACCGTAGCGGTCGGCCTGGGGGTCTTTGTGGGTAGTCTCTTTCTATTCAAGGTGGTAGGAACGGAATTTATGCCGACCATAGATCAGAGCGAGGTTATGGGCACGGTGAAGCTGCCCGTCGGCACTCGGGTGGAGGCCACCGACCAGGTGATGGAAAAGATCGAGGATATCATGGAGAAGGAGGTTCCGGAAAGGAAAGTGATGTACGCCCGCTGCGGGGTGAGCGAGATGGGCATGGAATCCATGATGGGCCAGCGAAGCGACACCCACATCATCATGGTGGGGGGGCGACTGGTACCCAAGAACGAGCGCAAACGTTCGGATCGGGATATCGCTCAAGCCCTGAGTAAGGAGATCTCTAAAATTCCTGGGATCCAGGTCATTGATTTTGCCCAGCAGGATCCCATGCAGATGATGTCCGGTGGGGTCAAGCCGGTGACCGTAGAGATCTACGGGCACGATATCGCCAAGACGGATGCCTTTGCCGTCGAAGTTAAGAAGATCATGGATAAAATCCCGGGTTTGACCGACGTCACCATCTCCCGGGAGAAGGGCAAGCCGGAGCTCTGGGTGGAGGTGGACCGTAAGAAAGCGGCTTCTTTGGGCTTGAACATGGCCCAGATTGCCTCAACGCTTCGCACCAAATTCTATGGAGATGTGGTTACCAAGTACCGGGAGGGCGGAGAGGAGTACGACACCTTTGTCCGACTGCAGGGCTCGGATCGGCAGCGCCTCGCCGATCTGGAGAACGCCTTTGTCACCTCTCCTCTGGGCAAGCAGATCCCCATCAGCAACATCGCCCGGATTGTGGAGAGAAGAGGCCCCTTGACCATTGAGCGCAAGGATCAGGAACGGGTGGTCTACGTTGGAGGAAGCCTGTACAAGCGATCATTAGGGAAGGTAGTGGCCGATTTGAAAAAGGGATTAGCCAAAATCTCCATCCCAGAGGGGATTGACGTGGAGATTGGGGGTTCCGCCCAGGATCAGGCCGAGTCTTTCCGCTGGCTGGGCATTGCCCTGGTTTTCGGGATCATCCTGGTCTATATGGTGATGGCCGCTCAGTTCGAGTCGCTCCTCGATCCCTTTGTCATCCTTTTCTCCATTCCCTTCGCCATCGTGGGGGTGATTTGGGCGTTATTTATTACCGGCAAGACCCTCAACGCCATCTCCTTTGTGGGTATGGTGATGTTAGTAGGGATTGTGGTGAACAACGCCATTGTGTTAGTGGATTACATCAACATTATGCGGGCGCGAGGGCTTAAGCTCTTTGAGGCCATTTTGGTCTCCGGCCCCCGCCGGCTGCGGCCTGTACTGATGACCGCGTTCACCACCATCTTTGCCCTACTGCCTCTTGCTTTGAAAACCGGAGAAGGATCGGAAATGTGGAGTCCCCTGGCCATCTCGGTTATTGGTGGGCTGTTGGTTTCCACGCTTGTTACGCTGATTCTTGTCCCCGTTATGTATTCGATTTTCGAAACCAGAGTCAAAAAGAACCGTTCGAGATAGCAAGAGAGGAGGAAACGACCATGAAGATGGTGTTTCTATCGTACAAAGAAAGTATGGACGACGAAGTGATGGACATCCTGAAGGAGCTTGAGATCCAGGCCTACACCCGCTGGCCCGAGGTGCAGGCGAAGATGCGCACAGGACGTCCACAAATGGGAACGCACATCTGGCCCGGATACAACAGCGCCCTGATGTTTTCGGTCGAGGACGAGGTGGCCGAAGCGCTCATGAGCCGGGTGCGGGCGTTCAACGAAGCCACGAAATATGAGGGGATCACGGCAACGTGCTGGACGGTGGAGGATTTTTGCTGGAAGTGAACCTTGTGGGCTTCTGTTGCATCGGGATTTTCTAATCCCCATGCTCAGCTTTGTGGCATAACGAGGTGGCAGAACCCCTGTTCTGCCACGGTCACATCAGGGGATCTGATTCTTAATTTCGATCCTTGGAGGCGGGCTGTTGTTGGGCTCTTCCGCAGTCGGTAAATTTGGCCATAAGCTGGCCCGTGAAAAGTTGATTTTACTAAGCTTCCTCTTCACCGGAATTATCATCTTAA
>JAOZPP010000043.1 GCA_029932675.1 bacterium | reverse complement strand
CTTGACCCTGAAAATTTTTGCATTTTCCCCTTGCCAAATCATAGCTGGTCTACAACACAAAACCTATGCATATTGTAGATCCTCACCCTAATTTATGAATAGGTCGGGTTTAATATCCTTTGTCACTACTGTCCGGTTATTAGTTGAATAATGACAATTGCTTACAGCATTCGCCCTTCAGCTCTTTGCGAGCGAAATCCGTAAGCACCTGTAAGATAGGCGATTTTTCGAAAACGGTGACGCTCAGACTCTGTAGAATTGTGTAGAGACTGAGGTCCAGATGAGCCCGTTTCTTAACAATGGCGACGAGGACAAACACTGAGATGGCAATCCATATTGGTGTCTTCACGGCATTTTCGGATGCACCGTAGAAAGTGGAATAACCATAGTATACAAAGGATTTGAAATCGATAACAGTTATTTTAGCTCGCAACTCACTTTCGTCAATGCAGTTACAACAAAGTCAAGAGCAAACAATCGGACAGTAGTGATCCTTTGTAAAAGATTCAAACCTGAGGAGTAAAACCATCTTTAGGGGTGCGGAGATCAGGACATTCCTCACCCCTTGCCTTTAGAGGAGGAAATGAGGCAAAGCATAGGAGGATATAGGTTATTAACGGAGATAGGGAGAGGGGGTATGGGGAGGGTGTATGAGGCTTACGACTTAAGGAGCAAGAGGAAGGTGGCCATTAAGGTCTTTACCCCTCAAAAGGGGATTTCTTTAGCTCCACTTGAGGAGTTCTCTGCCCTCTTTAGGTTAAATCACCCTCACCTTCCGCAGATTTATCAAATGGGCAAGACCAGTGATGGAAGAGATTTCTTAGTGATGGAATTGGTAGAGGGAAAAGACATCCTTATTTCCTTTAAAAAATGGGAATATGAGCATTTTCTTCAACTACTCCTTCAAATCTGTGAGACCCTGGAATTCATCCATTCACGGGGCTATGTCCACTCTGACCTCAAACCGGGGCATATCCTAATAGACAAAGTGGAGGGGGTGAAAATCATAGACTTGGGCTTGGCTCAGTTTATTGGCTTTCCTTCTGGTGTGGGGATAAGGGGGACCCCGGGCTATATAGCTCCAGAGGTCTTGAAAGGAGGGAGAGGGGATGGGCGATCTGATCTCTATTCCTTGGGGGTGGTTCTCTATGAGCTCTGGACAGGGAGGAAACCATTTCCCTATTCAGATGTAGCCAAGCTTATAGAGGCCCATCTACACGAGGAGGTGGTTTCACCGTCCAGCCTTAACCCGGAGATCCCCGCTCCAATTAACAGGGTTATCCTCAAGCTTTTGGAGAAGGAACCATCAGAGAGGTTTCAATCCCCTTTAGAGGTAATAGAAAATTTATTTTCCAAAATTACAATAAGTTACCCTAAATATCTCAAGTATAGATTTAGACTTCCACGTGGACAATTTATCGGTAGGAAAAAGGAATTAGATCATCTATTCCTTGGTTTCGAGCGGGTTCACTCTAATCGGCTCTCTTTCCCTCCCCCAAGGCCAAGGGCCTTTCTTATATGGGGGGAGGAGGGAATAGGAAAATCAAGGTTCTTAGAGGAGTTTAAGTTTCTACTCCAGGTGAAGGGGGTTCCCTTCTTCCCTGTTGATATAATTAAAGAGGGAGGGGGGTTCAATTTGGCCTTAAGCGAATCCCCCTTAACCCTTGAATCATCTGGAATGCTACCAACAAAGCGTTTTGCACCTCATCTCTTTGGGCCAAAGATCTCGTCTCTATTTAGGGATTTAACGGTTAAATTGGCCGAAATGGCCCAGGATCGGCCACTTATCCTCTTCTTTGATGATTTAGGGATGGCAGATGAGGTCTGGATGGAATTTTGGGAGACTATGGCCCTCAACAATCCCTCTGCTATGGTGATTGGAACCTGGGAGGGGGAGGGGGTTGAGCCAGAGGGTAAGTTCCCCTCAATAAGGAAGAAGCTGAAGGAAAAGGGACTCTTAGAGGAGATAAAATTGGGTCCGCTAAACGGTGAGGAGATAAACTCCCTTGTAGCCTCTATTCTGGGCACGTCCGGGGCTGACCCCCTGGCCAAGCTGATCGAGGAGCAGACCGGGGGTAATCCACTTTTTGTAGAGGAGCTCTTGGGCCTTTTGGCCGACGAGGGCTTAATCTATAGGAGTCAGGGAGAGTGGAGGATAAAGGAGGGGAAGTTGGCGCTTCTTCCTTTGCCCACTGGGATAAGGAAGGTTTTGAGGAGGCGACTCAATCTGTTGGGTACCCAGGAGAGGCGACTTATCGGAGTTGCCTCTGTAATAGGTTATCACTTTGACTGGGAGGTCTTACATCAGCTCAGTGGGTTTGGGGATATAGAACCTATATTAGGGGAGTTGTTGAGAGCTCGATTCATCCAGAGAGTGGATGTTCACCCTAACAGATTTAGATTTAGCAACCGAATGCTCCATAGGATAGTTTATGAGGATGTGGATGAGGGGGTAAGAGTCGAACTGCACCGAAGATTAGGGAGTTATCTCCGCCAGGTGAAGGGAGAAGCCAGGGGATTCTACTTCCCTATAGCTTATCATCTGCTCAAAGGAAAACTAAGAGGTCAATCCCTTCTCTGGTTTTTAAAGGCAGCCAAGGAGTATTCTCGCCGATTAGTGGATTACCCGAGAGCCATTAGTTGCTACGCCGAGGCCATAAAGATCATAGAGGAGGAATACAAGAAGATGCCCTGGCGACTTTACCAGCGGAAGGGGGAAACCTTCTTTTATTTGGGGGAGTATGAGAAGGCTAGGGAAGCATTTCAGAGCATCTTAAAGGTTTCCCGGGATAGGGGGAATAGGGTCTGGCAAGGGAGAGGAGAAAATGGCCTGGGGCTTGTCTATTATTGTCTGGGGAGGTATGTGGAGGCCCGGTCACATATGAAAAGTGCTCTCCAGGTGGCAAAAGCCTTAAAAAGCAAGGATATAGAGATAGAGGCAATGAATAACCTCTCCCGAGTCAATGAGAGCCTTGGTTTTTATCAGAGGGCAATCAGAGGTTATAAAAGGGCACTTTGGCTGAGTGCTATCTTGGGGGATGAGAAGAGGGAGGAAGATGTGCTCTTTAACCTTGGTTATCTCTTCACCCAAGAGGGGGATTATACCCAGGCGATTAACTGCTTTCGCCAAGGGAGGAGAATTTCTTGGAAGAGAGGAGACAGAGGAGGTGTGGCGTATAGCTGTTTAGGTGTGGGCAATATCCACTTCTATCGTTCCTCTTTTCCTTTAGCCCTAAAGCATTATCGGGCCGCATTGAGGTGGGCAAAGGAGGTTAAGGACAGATGGATGGAGGGTATTAGCTTAAATAACATCTCGCGGGTATATGTAGCTTTGGGGAGGCTCAACGAGGCGGGAGAGCTTAATGAGAAAGCCAGAGAGGTTCTAATAGAGGTAGGAGATAGAAGGGGAGAAGCCTTGGTGCTCCTCAACCGAGGGACCATCCTCTCCCAAAGGGGAATATATGAGAAGGCTAGGCGGAGCTTGTTGGGGGCCTTGATGATATATCAGGGGATAAATCACCCCCGGGGGATAGCTTGGGTTATGACTAACTTGGCAGAAGTAGATATAGCTCTTGGGGATACTAAAGGGGCGGGGAAACTCTTGGGCCAGGTGAGGAAGATAGCCGACAAGCTGGAGAGCAAGGTTCTCAGGGCAAGGGTTTTAATTGGCTTTGCCGCCTACTCCCTCCGGGTAAGGGATCATTCTCAGGCGGAAAGAGCTGTTTTGGGCGCCCTGGCTATATCCCGGAAGATTGGGTATATGGAATTTGTTCTCACTTCGCTACTGTTGGAATCCCAGTTGGAGATGGAGAGGGGAGATCTGAAGAGGGCGTTTAGATCTTCAAGCCATGTATGGAAAACAGCTCAGTCCCTGAAGAGGAGATACGAGGGGGCGAGGGCCTTAATTCAATTGGCTCGCATAGAGATAGAGGGCGGGAGGTTGAAGGAAGCCCTTAAGTGGGCAATGGCTGCTGAGAAAATGGCTAAGTCATCTGGGATGAATGGGGTTCTCTGGATGGCCCATTACCAGATAGGACGGGCCTCCTACTATCAGGGGAGGTTTGATCAGGCAAAGAGGGAATATGAGGAATGTTTTCAGATCTTACGGAGCCTTATCTTGGAGATAGAGGAGGAGAGGCTGAGAAGGGCTTTTCAGAGGAAGCAGGAGGTTGTTAGCTTTGCTCAGGATGTCGAGTTGCTTAGAAGGGCATGCTAAATTTGAGGGATTTGACCTTGGCCAGGACGAGGAACGCTTATGGTTAAGAAAAGGGAATTAATAGAGAAGATCGGTTCATCATTGGGGGAGATGAATGTGGGGGAGGGTGGGGGTGACTATTTCTTGAGCGCAGTCTCCCAAGTCTTTTCCGACCTTATCTCCATAGATGACCTCTTAGAGCTGGTGATGGACAGATTCTTGCTGCTCAGCGGGGGCCAGCGGGGGTTTCTCGTCTTGGTTGATGACGAGGGGAACTTAGACTTCAAAGTGGCCAGAAATGTTAGGAAGGAGGATATAGAGAAACCTGAGTTTGAGATCAGTGAGAAGATAATTAATCGGGTGGTAAAATCAGGTGAGTCGATTCTCTCCCAAGATGCATCCCAAGATAAAAGGTTTGGGAATAGCGAGTCGGTTGTCAGTCTGCAATTGAAATCGGTTATCTGTGTTCCGCTCCTCGGAGAAGGGAAGGTTTTTGGGGTCATCTACATAGACAATCCTACCCGTTCCTCCCTCTTTTCCCCCAAGGAGCTGCGTCTGGCGGAGGGTTTGGCTAAGGGGGCAGCTCAGGCCATTAGGCTCTCCCTTAATGGGGAGAGGCTGAAGAGGGAATATGTCTACCTAAAGAGGGAGGTAGAGGATAAATTTGCCAATATAATAGGTGCCAACCCCAAGCTATTGGAGGTTTTAGAGGAGGCCCAGCAGGTTGCCCCTACTGATGCTCCAGTAGTCATTCAGGGGGAGACCGGAACGGGCAAAGAGCTCCTAGCTAGGGCCATCCATCGGATTAGCAATCGTTCCCAGGGGCCCTTTATGCCGGTTCACTGCGGGGCCATACCAGAGACCCTATTGGAAGTTGAGCTTTTCGGCTGTGAAAAGGGTGCCTTTACCGGCGCTACCACAAGTAGGGTGGGCAGATTTGAAGCCGCTGATCGGGGAACCATATTTCTCGATGAGATCAGTGAGATGAGCCCTAAACTCCAGGTGAAACTTCTTCGCGTGCTCCAATCTGGGGAAATCCAAAGAGTGGGAAGCAATAGGCTCAGAAGGGTAGATGTGAGGGTTATCTGTGCGACCAACCGTGACCTTTCTCAAATGCTTAAAAGGGGTATCATCAGGGAGGACCTATACTATCGAGTTAATGTAATTAACCTTACCCTTCCTCCCTTGCGGGAGAGGAAGGATGACTTGCCCCTCTTGATCAATCACTTCTTAGGGAAATTTATGGTGGAATTGAAGAAGGATGTGGTAGGCTTTGAACCCCTAGCCGAAGAGGCACTTCTCTCCTGGGATTATCCGGGGAATGTAAGGGAATTGGAGAATATCATCAGGAGGGCGATTATCCTCTCTAAGGCCAAGAGAATAGGCCTGGGAGATCTTCCTCAGGAGATAGTGAAAAGAAGACTGGAGGGAAAAGTTCCTCAGACCAATGCGGAGCTGAAGAAAGCCAAAGAGCAGGCACGCACGGAGGCGATCCAAAGGGTGGAAAAGGACTTCCTGATTCATCTTATGATGAGTACGCACGGCAAGGTAAGTGAAGCAGCAAGCAAAGCTAAGATTAACCGTAGCCTTCTCCACCAGATGCTCTCCAAGCACAAAATCTCACCCAAGGACTTCCGTTAGGTTTTCCACTGATCACCGCGGAGCAACACAGCGCCACAAAGTCACAAAGAACGCAAAGTTTACCACGGAACCTCATGGGCAAAAAATAGCCTCCGATTACACGGATTTCACTGAATTTCGGAATCTCCTGTGTTGTCAGGGTTCTGCCCTGACGGCGAAAGTTTCTTCTATGGATGATAACATCCACAAAGAGCAAGGGAGAGAGAATCAAAAGAGGAAGGGGGCAGAATCGGGGTTCTGTCACCTCGTTCTTGTCTCCCCTGATCCCCGATCTCTGGAAACTGGCCCCCGCAAACTGTTTTAGTTACTTCTCACCGATAGTTTGTTACCTTTCTCTTAACACATCTATCCTTTGATTTTCAAAGAATTTATCCCTTCCCAAGCAAAAATCTGTTATAACCAAAATAACACTTCTGACCTTTACCTCCTTATCCATAGAAGAAGCCCAAAGAATTTTCGCTTTGTATATCAATGATTTACCCCTTTCTCTCCCGGTATGAAGTTTTTCTGGCACAGCAGTTGCTAAGGGATAGGTTGAACTCAGAACTTATTAAGTTTGGAGTTGAACCCCTGCTGTGAGGTCAACTATGATTCGTAGATTCATTCTATTTCTTTTCGTTCCACTTAGCATTTTGCTGATTTCCACAAGTCATTCCCAGCCTCTCTTTTCTCCAACCGTAGTAGAGATACCAGCGCCCGGTATTCATTCCTATACGATGGCCGACTTTAATGGGGATGGAGTTGCGGACATCGCCGTTTTGAGCAATGATCCCAACTCAGAAAACCTCTCCATCTATCTGATGCAACCTTCCGGCTGGTATTCCACCAATAGAGTCCAGGGGGTGGAGGGTTCGTCCATAGAGGCGGGAGATTTCAACAATGACGGTAATGCTGATCTCGTGGTCAATGACCCAAATGGATATTTATACATTCTGTTAGGTTATGGTAACGGCGCTTTTTCTGATCCAATTTCTATAGATGTAAGTGATCTGGGTATTATCCCGCCACAACGATTAGGGGGAGTTAACTATTTGGACGATGATGGCTATGCGGATATAATCTGTGGGGATACTCTGATCACGGCGATTCTCATCGGACGCGGCAACGGATACTTCTATCGAGGGGGTTTCTTCTCTATTGGTGGTTTTTTTGAAGGGTATGCTGTTCTCGGGGATTTCAACGAGGATGGCTCTATAGATCTAATCCTACCCAAGTATCGTCCCCTTTATAGCGATCCCAGCGATAGCATCGTCGTCCTTCTGAACGATGGAGCTGGTGGCTTTTCCCAAGCGGGCACATATCCGGTGGGGATAGTCTCTGCTCCGTTTATATCCCTCTATTCCGACATCGATGTTGCCGATCTTGATGGAGATGGTCATCTGGATATTGTCTCTGCCTCCAGCGAGTATGATCCCGCGTTAGCAATTAGGTTTTTGAAAGGAAAAGGTAATGGTTTCTTTAATCCACCAGTTGAATTTGGGGCAGGTGTTGGGGTTGGAGCTTTATATCCAGTAGATCTTAACGAGGATGGTCTTTTGGACTTAGCCTTTCTCCCCCGCTCATACTTCTTCCTGAACCGGTTTGGACTTATGCTGGGGAAGGGAGGTGGTGATTTTAAGGCACCTCAATGGTATCCAGTTCTGGTATATCCGTACGCTGATAAGCTGGATGACTTTTCGGCTACCGATCTGAATGGTGATGGGCATCAGGATATTTTGTTCCAGAGGCAGGGTTTATGGGAAGCCGATGGGCTTGATATCTTCTTTGGCAATGGGGATACAACTTTTCAGACGGCTCCCCGATATGGAGTAGGTCTGAGACCGAATTCAATTGTATCAGCCGATTTCAATGGGGATCATTATCAGGACATAGCAACAGCAAATACTGAGGGCAGGAGTATAACCATTCTCTTCAATGACGGGAAGGGAAACTTCGCCGGTGAATCCAGTGAGATCGGCATAGGGGGGATACCTTTTATCCTCAGGGCCGTCGATTTAAATGGCGATGGAAATATTGACCTAATCGTTTCCGATACCCTAAATACAGCTCTTATCACCCTTTTTGGGGAGGGAGCTGGAGGTTTTACCGCCCAATCCCCCTATCCTCTTTATGGCAATCCCTATGATCTTGCCCTTGGCGATTATAACGAAGACGGTTATGAGGATGTTGCCGCGAGTATAAACGGGAATAAGCTCTTTATGCTTTTTGGAGATGGCTCTGGCTCCTTTCCCAATTTCACTCAAATCGATTTTTCCTTTGGCTTAACTGCTATTGCCTCCGCTGATATCAATGGCGATGGACATCTCGACCTGATCACCCGGGAGGTCACCAGATTTTCTATTCTCTTCGGCAAGGGCAATGGTGAATTCGGTCAAAGACGGAATTACGACACGGAGAATCCCGGTGGTGTCGTCTGGGATAAAATTGAGGTGGCAGACTTCAATAACGACGGGAATGAGGACATTTTCGTGTTAAGCTGGTTGGTAGGGGAAATCTGGCTGGGAGATGGTGAAGGGGGGATGACCTATTACACAGAAGTGAATGCTCAAAGTTCCCAAAATCTCGGTTATGCGCTAAGCGATTTCAATGGTGATGCCAATATTGACATAGCTATGGGCGGAACCACGATTTTCCTCTTTCCAGGGGATGGGAAGGGAAACTTTGAATCTGCGGGGTACAGTTACATAGCTAATCCCATCCCGATATACTCTATGGCCTGCTACAATTCCTTCTGTTCAGGAGACTTTAATCGCGATGGGGCATCTGACCTGGCCATAATCCACCCAGATTCGAACCAGGTGGCTCTCCTTTTCGGAACAAAGGGGTTGACCCACGATGTGGGGGTTACATCCATCTTATCCCCTGTCGGCATAATCCCTCCCAATGTAGCCGTTGTGCCCGAGGCTGAAGTAGTAAATTTAGGCACAGGTTCAGAGACCTTTCAGGTTCGTTTTCGAGTTGGTTCCGTTTATGAAGATACGATAACGGCAACCCTTTCCTCAGGGCAGTGGGATACCGTTAGCTTCCCTCCTTGGGTTCCTCTAAAGACAGGTAATTACCAAGTCAGTTGCCAAGCAATCTCCTCCGTTGATCAGAACCCGTCAAATAATCTGTTAACAAGCTCAGTGACCGTCAGGGACACCTCAGGCAATCAACCGTTTATAGCTTCCATCTGGCCACGGTCCGGAGGTAATACGGGGTGGGTTACCACAGCGATTACAGGCTTTAACTTTGCTGATAGTGCCGAAGTGAAGCTTGTGCGCGCGGGGGAGCCAGATATTGTTGCCAGTGGTTATCAAACCGAATGGAGCAAAGTAATTTCATCCACGGAGATCCAAGCCGTTTTCAACCTTACTGGTGTGACCAGAGGCAATTGGGATTTGCTGGTAGCTAACCCCGGAGGGAGCGCAGATACCTTTTTCAATGCCTTTGAAGTGGAGGAAGGTGACCAGCACCTCTGGTTGGATATCTGTGGGTTAAGCAATGTGACCATAAAATTTGGTGAAGATATACCGTTGACTTACTACATTTATGCTGGGAATTCAGGGAATGTTAACCTCGACAGGGTAATATTGGAGGTAGATGTCCCTGACTATCTGAAGATAACCTCCGTCGTCAGTGCGGCCACGAAGGACACGATAGCTTGGGGTGATTCGTTGGAAGCTTACGATATTAAGAATGTGATGGTTCCTATCTATATCAGTGTAATCCCCCCTGGAAAAATGAGAATATATGAATGCAACGTCCAGACGGTGTGGGAAGAATATCCTCAGAAGATGGGTAAAAGGACCGCTGAATTAGGGGAGAATCCTGGGTTTAGCGTAAAGGGTTCTCTCCTCAATTCTGCCCTCTGCTTTGGGAAGAACCTCTATCAAGCTTATGAGAAACACGATGGCCTCACCCTGCAGGATTTTGAAGGTGCCGGGGAGAAAGCACTGAGTGACTTCGTGGAAGGGACATTTTGGTCCCTGGTAAAGCTCGGCGTGCAGATTCTGTTTCCTGAGACCATCCCCTTCATTCAGGCCTATGACTTAGCATCCACCGTGATAAAAGGTGCAGACTTGGCTGGGCAGCTTTTAGGGCTAACGAAGGCTGAACTAGCCGTTGCCCTGGGATTTTATTGGGATCCAAATGATAAGGCGGGGCCTACAGGTTTTAGTGAGAAAGGGTATATCACCGACAATCGCCCATATCAATACACCATATACTTTGAGAATGTAGATACCGCTACCGCGCCGGTCCCGGATGTGGTAGTCATCGATACCCTTGACCCAGACCTTAACTGGTCAACTCTGCGGTTTGGAGCCTCAAAACACCAGTTGACCCAGATGGAGCTTGATACCCTCAATGGAATAGTAACCTTTACCTTTAATGGGATCAACCTTCCGCCAAATGTGAACCCACCTGAGGGACAGAGCTGGTTTACCTATACTATTTGGCCCGACAGCGGCTTAGCCTCCGGCACCGAAATCACCAACCGTGCCTCCATCATCTTCCGGGACAGCCTGGGGGCGAACGAGCCCATATTAACCCACCAGGTGCTGAACCTGATCGACAATCGGCCTCCGACAAGCAGC
Organism: bacterium; assembly: GCA_029932675.1. Classification (GTDB taxonomy): domain Bacteria; phylum SM23-81; class DAOVCL01; order DAOVCL01; family DAOVCL01; genus DAOVCL01. The sequence goes on along the minus strand of JAOZPP010000043.1, from coordinate 13,982 downwards.
GTAAACCCCCTTCCATCCACAGTCGACTATGTCAGCTTTAAGGTCTCCTGGAGCGGCCACGATAGCGAGTCGGGTATCTACAGATACGATGTCTATGTTTCCGACAACGGAGGAGATTACAGCCTTTGGCAACAGACAGAGGGGACGAGTGCCATCTTCATCGGCCATAATGGCCACACCTACCGTTTTTACAGCAGGGCAATCGACAATGTTGGGTTCGTTGAGGGAAGACCTAACGCACCTGATGCCGTGACTACCATCAAGGCCAAGGAGGAAATTGGGGTAAACCCCAACCCCTTTGTCCCGGCACGGGGTCATACCGTCATTACCTTCTTCGGGGGGAGCCTGCCCCATTCAACGATCAGGATATATAACAAAGCAGGCAGATTGGTGCGCACCCTAAGGGAGATCAAGGGGAAGTCAACTCTGGAGTGGGATGTGACCAATGATAACGGCAAGAAGCTGGCGAGTGGGGTGTATATCTGGGTTCTCTCTGGCCCCGCCGGTAAGGATAAAGGGAAATTTGCCATAATAAGGTGACAAGATGAAAAAGCACTTTTTATGGGTTTTATTTGTCTTATCAATTCTGGTGATTGCAGCAGGGGTTTCTCACGGGGAGGGGACAACAGGTGCACAGTTTCTCGGCATAGGTTTGGGGGCCAGGGCTTGTGCAATGGGGGAAGCCTATGGGGCCATCGCCGATGACCCCTCGGCGATCTACTGGAATCCAGCAGGACTTAGCCAAATTGGGTCAAGGGAGTTAATCCTCTCTCAGAACTTCTGGTTCCTTGATATGAGCCACCAATACCTGGCTGGTGTCTTCTCTAACAGCCTTGGCCATTTTGGAATTAGCCTCTATTATTCCTCATCGGGTGATATTCCGAAGGTGGAGGATTTTCTTAAAGTGGGTAAATATTCCGCCTATGACGCAGCTTTTGGCCTGGCTTATGCCAATGAGATGGGGAGGGCCCTATCCTATGGGGTCACTGGTAAGTATATCCTGGAGAAGATAGAAAACGAGTCAGCGTCCTCATTTGCCTTTGACTTGGGTCTTCTGTATGGGCCCACCCGATTTCCTGGGTTAAACTTAGCACTTACCCTCCGGAATATAGGACCTAAGATCAAGTTTATCAAGGAAGGAGACCCCCTCCCTCTGAGTCTGGGGATAGCAGGGGCCTATCAGAAAGCTGACTTCTCCTTTGGCTCTGAGGTAGAGAAGACAATAGATAGCGATCTCATATTCGGATTGGGTGGAGAATATGTGATATTGAAGACATTGGCCTTGAGGGCCGGCTATAATACGGCCCATTCCTTCTCCCTGGGATGGGGGCTCCTTTGGAAGAAATTTGCTTTTAGCTATGCCTTTGTGCCCTATAGGGATCTTGATCCCTCTCACCGGATATCCTTAGAGTTCAGTTTTTGATGGCTGTATCTTGGAGAATTTAAAGCAAAGGGGTGCAAATGAAACTAAAGGGGATGTTAATTATGGTGGTGACCATCTTTCTCCTCCGGGGCTTGTCAGGAGCAGCAGACCAAAAGGCCAAAAAGGAACCTCCTGATTTAAAGGTGGGGAAGTACGAATTGGAGGGGAATTTTGGAAGAGGGATAATGGTGGATCCCAAGAAGAGGTTGGAGGTCGAAATTGTCGGTGAGTCCCAGAATGGTTCCCTCTCCAAGGGGAAGTTTGCCTTATATCATGGGGAGGGTTCTGCCAAGGGCATATTCAAGGAGGTGGAATATGTGATTGAGGCTGGAGAGTCCAAATCTTGGAGATTTCCAGCAGCAGAGGGAATAAATTACATAGACATCTCCAACCTATCAGGTAAAATCAGGGCGCGGGTCGTGCAGCCACGCTTTGATATTCCGTAGGGACCGGTAAAGGAGACAACACCAGAGATGATCTCTCAGTTGAACTCAGCTATCTACTTAGGTGCCTTCCAAGTGGCTAAGGAGATGTTGGCCAAGGGGGTGGAGATCAACGCCCAGGACAGGGCCGGCAATACGCCCCTTCTTATGACCTGTATCAATGATGATGCTGACTTTGTTAGGTTCTTGCTCTCCAAAGGTGCCAACCTCAAGATAAAGAACATTAGAGGTGGGACAGCTCTTATCGCCGCTGCTAACAACCGGGAGGCATTCAGGGAACTGATCCCCCTTCTCCTCAAGGCTGGCGCTGATGTAAGGGCTAAGGCAAAGGATGGCACCACAGTGCTTTGGCCCTTGGTTACCCTGCTGGGTCAGGCTAAAGAGGGGGATATATTGGAGATGCTCAATCTGGTGATTTCCCAGGATGCGGAGGTGGACCCGCAGATCGAAGGAGGATTCGCTCCCCTGATGTATGCCGCCAGGGAGGGTAACTTGAAGGTAGTTAAGCTCCTGGTGGAAAAAGGGTTGGGGTGAATGCCCGGAACAAGGAGGGTGATACTCCGCTCAAGCTGGCGGAGAAGGGAGGACACGCGGAAGTTGTGAAGTTCCTCAAATCTAAGGTAGAGTGAAAAGGCCGTTGGAGTAAATCGTTGAATGAGGTAACATTTTGGAGGGAGGTATTCAATGAAAGGTAGAGGTTTAGTTCCCGTTTTGGCCATTATTTGGGGCCTTATGTTTGGGGTGAACTCCCTGTGGGGTGATGTGGTTTACAAGCAGAAGATGAAGATGGAGATGATGGGAGGGATGATGCAGATGGAGTTCCAGACCACCACCTTTATCAAAGGCGATAAGCAGAGGACGGAGATGAGTTCTCCGTCGCGAAATATGATTCAAGTGCCAGGGACGGGTGAGATCACCATCATCAGACTGGACAAGGGTGTTGTCTGGACCATCTCCCCGGATACGAAGACCTATACGGAGATGCCCCTAAAGGAGATGTTCGCTCCTCAATCCCAAGTGAAGGGGAGGAAAGGGCAGGCTAAACTCAACCCGCCCAAGTTTGAGGTGCAGCAGACGAAGGAGAGCAAACTAATAAATGGGTTCAAATGCCAGAAGGTGATAATGACTATGGAGGGGGAGGCAATAGATGATGAGAGGGGGAAGAAGATCTCATACTCGATGTCCGGTGATCTCTGGGTTGCCAAGGGGGACAAGAATTTAAAGGAGCTCAATGACTTTCAGAAGAGGCTTTCGGAGAAGACGGGTGGTTCCTCCACAAGCTTCATAGAGAAATTCTTCTCTGGAACACAGAAGGACCAGATGGAGGAGTTTACTAATAAGATGAATGAAATAGGTGGGTTTCCCATCCTTATGGATGCTTCCATGAAGATGAAGGGGAGCTTCGCCGAGGAAGAGGGGAAGGAGGAGATGCCTGCTGGGATGAAGGGTATGATGGAGGCGATGAAGACCGGAAACAAACCCATCTTTACCATTCATATGGAGGTTACCGAGGTTAAGTCCACCTCCATTCAGGACTCCCAGTTTGAGCTCCCCCAGGGTTTGAAGAAGATGAGCATAAAGTAGGTTGCAGAAGAGGGTTTCTCCTCAATTTAAGGGAATCCCATCTTTGGACGCGGATAAACGCAGATTGTCAAGGTCCTACGAGCCGTCAGGTGCCCTCACCTGACGGTAAGAGGATGATAGGAAAATTTAGAGGCCTTTCATTGGAGGATTATTGAAGCTATACACTCTACGTGAACTGGCAGAAGAAGCTGGGGTTAGACCGAGCAAGGTCGACTATTATGTAAGGTTAGGGCTCTTGGAGGTAGCCCATTCCTCTGATGCGGGCTATCGCATCTTCACCGATAAGAGCCTCTTGGTGCTAAGGGAAATACTTAAGCTGAGGGATAAAGGACTGTCGTTAGAGGAGATCAAATCCCTGATGGGTTAAGAGAATGATCCCTACCCGACTTTATTCGAGGAAACCTTCCTTTGGGCCTTCCCGGTCCAGAACGGTAAAGTGCGGTAGAAGCGGGGTATTGCTTCTTCCCGATTTACATCGGGAGGACTCGTAATGACGGGCAAATGGAGATTTTTGCTTATTGTGGATGTTGTCCTCCACAAAGGACCTGTTTTTCCGTCAGAGCAGAGCCCTGACGGCACAGAAAAGTGGCAGAAGAGGACTTCTGCCACTACAAAAAACACGAAATAGAGATCAAAAGAAGTTTCCACTAACGACTCTCCTGCAGAAACCTTCTGATGGGTAGCCGCAGGCTTTAGCCTGTGAAGATATGCCTCACAAATCAACCGCTTACGCAACCTGAAGGTTGCGGCTACCTGATTTTCGCCCTTCTTGTAGGGCAGTCATTACCTCAAAAGAAAATCAAGGGGGATATAATGAGAAAAAAGGTGATGATATTTTCGCTCTTGGGTTTGCTCCTTCTTGCCTTCACTGGGGCCGCCTCGGCTCAGGTGGAGATCCAAAAGTTCTATGTTCATCCTTATCCATCTCCCTACATAAGCGACTGGGAATGGAACCAGAAGTTAGCCAATTTGGTTCTTTTCAACCATTCTTATACAGAACAAACGAGGGTTATCCTGGCCGTAACTATAACCAGAAGGACTATAAGCCGTTTTGGAGGAGGACAAAAGCCGATCTTAACGGGGAGGAGTGAACCCATTACCCTCCGGCCAGGGTTGAATACCATCTACTCCCCGGAGCTGATTAACTGGGGAGATGTGGAGTATGATACGAGGATAGAGTCGAACATCGTGAGGACAGGGAGGTTGCCGGAGGGTACCTATACCATCTGTGTAAGTGTGATGGACTTAAAAGGGAAGGTTCTGGACGAGAAGTGCCAACCTTTCTCCATCATCTACCCGAATCCTCCCTCCCTTATCCTCCCCGCGGATGGCGACTCTACTAGCACCCCCTACCCAAACTTCCAATGGACACCAGTGATCGTCCCTCCAGATTATCAACTCACCTATCACCTGAAGATATGTGAGCTTCTCCCTCATCAATATCCCAGTGCAGCCATCCGCTCCAACTATCCGGTTTACCAGGAGAGCATTGAGGTTCAGACGTTTTTCTCCTACCCCCTAAATGCCCCCGCCTTAGAGGAGGGGAAAAGCTATGTCTGGCAGGTGCAGGCCAAGGACCAATATGGCTATCCGGTGAGCTCAAACCAGGGGAGGAGCGAGATCTGGACCTTCACCTATTGGCCGCCGGGATACCAGCCTCAGGGCCCTCAACCAGGGGAGGAGATTCAAATCGGCGATTTCATCGTGGCCATTACCGAGGTGACCAATCCCTCCGCAGATGACTTCTCAGGATCGGGCACCATAGAGATACCATTCCTCCATCAGGGGATTGAGGTCAGCTTCAGTGGGCTGGGGATTGACGAGGAGAAAAAGGTTATAGCGGGCTTCATTAACGCTGCTTTCACCCCCCCTCTGGAGACAGAGGCCGACTTTGCCCATCTCTTCTTGGATAGCATCACCTTCTGGCCCGACTCAGCCACCTGTAGCGGAAGCTTGACAGCTATCCTCCCCATGACAACCTCAGGGGGCAACCAACTCAGTTTTCCATTGGACAATATCAGGGTTACCCCTCAGGGGTTTTTGGGGACGGTGCGTTTGACTAATGACTTAAGCTTCGATCTCATTGATCCGATGGGTTTCAGGCTGGTCTTCAAATCTGGTTCGAGCATTAGCTTTGGTCAGGGCATATCAAGCTCCATAGATCTGGAAGTAACCCTCCCAGATAATGTTAGGGACAAGGATAATCAGACTGTATCCTTCCAGATTGAGGACATCGACCTCTTGGGTCGAGGATGCTACTTGGATAGCCTGCCTGAAGAAGTAACCCTCCCACCTCTGAGGATAGGGGAGAGCGATTTAGCCCTCAAGCCTGGAGACTTGATCCTCGACCTCTGCGGCAGTCAGTCACCTCCGGATATGCCTCCGGGTTTTATGGGGCTGTATGTAGGTTCAGCTAAACTTGCTCTTCCTCCCATATTTCAAAGCCTAAATTCTGACCTTTCAGAACTGCCTCCAATTCCTGTGAAGGTAAGGGAATTCGGCATCGGAGGTGGTGGAATGGAGGGCTATGTCCTTCCCCCGGCGATGCCCCCAGCGGTAAAATATGGAGGCTTTGGTGGTAAACTCGATTCAATTTATCTTTGCTTGGTGAACAATACCGTGGACCATGGGAGCATTAAGGGGAAGATAACAGTGCCCTTCCTCGACTCAGATGTGGGCTTTTCCATAGCCATCACCGCCGAGGGTCTGCAGAATCTTACCCTCACCACCGGTTTCCAGGTCAATATAGAGGTATGGCTTATGGAGATAACCATCACCGGCGGCCAGTTCTCCTATTCGGACGGTGTGGGATTAGTGACCATAAATGGGAGGCTTTCCTGTAACAAGCTCTTAGTCATTCCCGATATACAATTTGAGGGTCTGGGGATAACCTCGGAGGGCGAGGTGATGATTTCCGGAGTTGGCGGTTGGCTAAACCTCTCCTTCATCCCGCAGGCCAGCTTCGGTTCCTTTAGCATTGGGATATCTGGGGTCGGATTTGGCCTATCTCAGGACAAGCGGTGGTTTGCCGTGAAGGCCTCTCTCACCCTGCCCGATCCCCTTTCCGAAGCCGATGCTGAGGGGATATTTAAGATCTTCTCTAAAAAGGTGGGCAACCAATGGGTATATGATGGGGTCACCGTAGGGGGGTTGACCATAGATTATGATCGGCCTCCTCTGAAGTTCTATGCGGAGATAGAATTCTATGATAACGATCCCACCTATGGGTCAGGATTTGGGGCGGAGACTGAGCTTACCATACAAAATCAATTCAGCGTTTGGGCTGCCCTGAAGATAGGGACGGCAGGCCCAGAAAATAATCGGTTCCCCTATTGGTATGTGGCCGCCAAAGCCGACCTCGGTTTTGGACTCCCCTTTGGTGCCCTTCCAGTTAGCCTCTATGGCTTGGGAGGAGGGGCCTACTACCACTGTCGAAGGGTAGATACCACGAGCACTGGGCAATACCAGGGGGATAGTGAATATATTCCTGATCGCACGATGGGGTTCGGCTTTAAGGCAATGGTGATCTTAGGCACTTCCAGTGACCAGGGCTATACCTGGAATGGGGATTTGATGTTTGAGATCAGCTTTACCTCCTCCTGGGGACTAAAGGAGATACATTTCCACGGGGACAGTTGGCTTTTCACCAGCAGAACGGCCAGGTCGGATCAGTTCAGGATCGTAACCGATATTGATGTTCAAGCCGACCCCTTCGTCTTTACCGCTTATTTGGGCGTGAAGGTAGATTATCAGGGGATTGTGAAGATTCCCGCCTCTGGTTCAGGTTTTGCTCACGCGGATATGAAGTTCTCTGCTGACGAATGGTATTTCCATTTTGGCACGAAGGACTCCCCAATCAGCGTTAAGGCCCTCTATATGTTCACCTGTTCCGGGTATTTTGACATCGACAACCGGGGGATAGCTTTAGGCTTCCAATATGCGCTTCACGCTGGCGGCAGTTGGTGGATCTTCTATGGGTATCTCGATGCCGGATTTAGCGCCGATGTGGCTGTGGGGTATAGACCGTTCTTCATCTATGCCGAAGTGGCTGCTTGGCTCGATGTCAGGGCCGGGGTTCATGTCTTTGGGTCAGATTTCGACATCTTCAATGCCGGTGTGGCCGCCAACTTGGGGGTGAGGGCTCCCCATCCCACCCGTATCTGGGGAAGTGTCTCCGCCCACTATAGTGTGCTCGGAGGCTTGGTCTCCGGCAGCTTCACTATGTCCTTCTCTTGGGAATCTGAGGAAGGGTCTGTAGGGGGAGGGGGAGAGGGGGAGTTGGAGCTTCCTCCTGCCATTGTTTCCACCTATCCCCCAGTGGGGCAGACCGATGTTCCCCTGGCCATCAAGATTGTAGGCAACTTTCCCTTTCCCGAGGATTTGATCTACACGGTTGAGGACTTGCAATATCGGGTGCATTATGGGTCTATTACCCTTTACCGGATTCCCGAGCCGGGAACTCGGGTGGAGGTAGAGGCCAGGGCAAGAGGGGTTGACTACAAACAGTGTTATCTCTATCCAAAGTACCTCCTCGAGCCCAATACGGTCTACAATGTGAAGATCGTTGCCTATATGCAGAAAAGACACGGCAACGGGGCCTGGCAGAACCAGGGGGCAACGGTCTTCTGGACAAACTTTCGCACAGGCGAAATGGCCTCGAGGTGGGATCAGTATGTGGAGTCCACCTATCCCCATCCCAGGCAGGAGTATGTCTATACCAGCACCGATCTGCAGGTGAACTTCCTCACTCGCATGCCCTATGAGGCTTATCAGCCTGCTCTCTATAAAAAGGTCAACGGCCAATGGGAGAAGAAGACCAGAGGTGGGGTACCCTACTGGAGATACGAGGGCAAGGCTATCCAGTGTCGAGAGTGTTTGGAGCCTCAAACCGAGTATGAGCTGCGGATCACGAAGGTTTCCACGGGCCAACAGGTCTACAAATTGGCCTTCAAGACCTCTGCCTATGAGTATTTCAAAGAGATGATTGATGCCTCAGATAAGAACCCCCGGGTGGGGATTGGCCTATCCGAGGTTCCCCCATATCTATTCTGGGTCTCCACCTTCAATACTGTGGAGCCCATCGAATGGAGGGATATTGAAGGCATCTACTATTCAACCCCTCAGCCGGGCCCCCATAGCCTGCTCGGTCAGGCGGAGATCACGGTGAATAGAGATGTTTTTGCCGTCTTCCATTTTTTGGGGTACAGCTATTACTTTACTGTTCCTTCGATTCCTGTACATATCACTGCAGAGATTAAACTAAAGGGTACTCACTACAAAAGTTTCTATGGGGGCCATCAGCATAGCATCCACCACTTCTGCGATTATGAGGATGTGGTTATGGAGCCGAATCTCAAGGTCATTCGAGCAATGTATCCCTCTTTTACCCTCGTGCGAGCTGGAGTCAAGGACTTAACCCTTTCCGACGCCGAGAAGGATCTCTTGTGGGATGCTCTGGGGCCTATAAGCAGTTCCTTTATATTGAGCCTTCAGTATCGAGATGTTTTCCTCTGGCAATGGCACACCAATGCCGATATCTCCGGGAAATTAGGCTACTTCAACATAACCATACCAAAAGATAAGCTTAACCATAGGTAGAAACTATAAGGAGGGAAAGATGAGAAAGCTAACCCTGGCATTACCGATTGTCTTATCCTTAATGGCGCCCTCAGCCTTGCGGGCCAAAGGTTTTCCCCTCCTGGCCGGTGTAGATAAGGAGTCCATCATCCTGCGGTGGGTTATCCCGGAGGGAGGTTATCCCGCCGGCGGCTTCAACCTCTACCGCCAAGAGGCGGGGAGGAAGACTTGGACCAAACTCAATCCTTCCCCTCTGGTCAAGATAACCGATGAAAAGGTTCTCAAGGAGAGGTTAGGGGATGAGGTCTTTAAGAGGGTGATAAATCTCATCTCTCCTCGGCCTATGGAGTTCAAGGATAAGAGGAGGCGGAAGGTAGAGGAGGAAAACCGGCGATCAGCCCTCCTCCTCTATGCGGATATCAGCCCCCAGGTGGCCGATGTCTTGGGGCTGAGGTGGGAGGATAAAACGGTAGAGAAGGGGAAGAGTTATAGGTATCGGCTTACCGCGATTGGTGCCAAGGGTAAGGAGAAGAGGTTGGCTACTATCCTAAAGCCAATTGGTTTAAAGGATTATCTCCCCCTGACCGCCCCTCTGGGCTTCTTTGTCCAAGCCGGTGATGGAGTTGTCTCCTTCCGCTGGTTTAAGGAGCCCAGGTTCTCCGCCTATGACCTCTACCGCAGCGATCAGAAAGACGGAAAATACGAGAGGGTAAACACCGCCCCCATCATCATCCTAACCACCACAGATACCACTGGAATGGAGGTGGTGCCGGAGTTCGTCTTTACAGACTCCCAGGTGAAGAATGGCCACACCTACTGGTATTATCTGCGGGGGATTGACGCCTTTGGCCGCCAGAGCAGGCAGTCAGAAAGGCTGAGTGCCACCCCGGTGGATCTTACCCCTCCGTTAGCCCCCCTGGGCCTGAAGACTGAAGTAAGTGGGGATACGGTCACCCTTCGCTGGGAACGGTCACCTGAGCCCGATGCGGCAGGTTACAATGTCTACCGGGGGAGGGACTATCGAGGGGAGTTCCACAGGATAAACAAGAAGCCTCTGCCCAGGGAGCAGACCATCTACCAGGAGAGTGGTTTGCCCTTGGGGATCTCCCTCTGGTATTATATCACCGCATTCGACTCCTCGGGCAATGAGAGCGGTAAGTCCTATGTAGCCCTGGCCAATGTGATCGATGATCTTCCCCCAGCTCCCCCCGTTGGCCTGAAGGCTATCTCCCGACCAGGGGAGGTCATCCTGAGCTGGAAACCAAACAAGGAGGAAGACCTCAATGGCTATGTGGTCTTTAGGTCACTGAAGCGGGAGGCCAAGCAATATCTAAGGCTTACAGACCGTCCGGTCTATGACACCACCTATGTGGATAAGCTCACTAAGGAGGCATCAAATCCTTTCTATTATCGGATCAAGGCCTTGGATAACAACTACAACGAGAGCCAACCCTCCCAGGTAGTGGAAGTAACCCTTCCCGATGTCACCCCCCCCACTGCCCCCATATTCAAGGGGGTCACCTCCTCCGATGGGAGTGTTACCTTGCACTGGTATCCTAACCCGGAGAGGGATATAGGTGGCTACAACCTCTATCGTCAAAGTGATGGGGATACAAACTGGGGGAAGCTTAACCCAACCCCTCTTCCTCCTGAGGCCACCAGCTTTACCGACCGAGGGGTTAGACCAAATGTCCTCTACCGCTATACCTTGGAGGCACTCGATCGGGCCAAGAACGTCTCCCCCCGTTCCCAACCTATAGCCGGAAAGCCCTATGATAAGACGCCTCCACAGGTTCCGCAAAAGGTGAAGGTAGCCCCTAACCCTGAGGACACCAGCCTGATCATAAGTTGGGAGAGGGCCAAAGATGAATCATTGTTGGGTTATGTGATATTCAGGTCCATCAGGAAGAAGGGCAAATTCCTCCAGATAAGTCCCTTGATTAAGGGGGAGCCAAGATTCGTGGATAAGGAGGTGAGCCCTGGAGTGAAATACTATTATAAACTGAGAGCCTACGATAGCTCAGGGAACAGATCCTCCTTCTCCAAGGTCTGCAAGGGGGAGATAGAAAAGGAGAAGAGATAATGGGAAAGCAAAATTGGTTTTCTGTTTTCTGTTTTCGTCTATTGCCTCTTCTTGGCCTTCTTCTTTCCCCTTTGTCAAATGCTCAAGCCTCCTCCCCCTTTAAGCTCAGCGGGGAGGTGGGAAGCTACTTGGAGAGCTACCAGAGGAAGGAGGGGGAGAGCGATCGTCCTGGTTTCACCGGTCGGCTCTATATCCGCCCTACCATCTCTTTCTGGGGGATGTCCTTCCCCTTTGAGTTGGTGATCTCCACCGAGGAGACAAAGGTGAGGCAGCCCTTTAATCACCTTTCCCTGACTCCTCGGCTTGGCCCGGTTACCTTCCACATCGGTGACTACTACCCGGAGTTCTCCGAATACACCCTCAACGGTGAGTTCGTGCGGGGAGGGGGGATAGATCTGCGACCAGGTGGTTTCCGGCTCTCCCTGGTTAGCGGTCAGAACCGTAGAGCAACAAAGGGGGATAGCCCCACCTATGCGCGGAGCCTTTATGGGATGAAGCTTGGGTTTGGAAAGGAGGGCGGTTTTCTCTGGGATTTGAATTTGCTCAAGGTAAGGGATGACCCTAAATCATTGGATAGCGCAGGGGTAGAGCCCCCCCAGGAGAACATAGTGGGTGGGGTCTCCCTCCAGGCGAAGTTAGGGAAGGTCTCCTTGGGAGGGGAGTTTGCAGCCAGCGCCTACACCAGAGATATGAACAGCTCTGAGTTCTCCTCGGAGAAGATCCCTTCAGCGGTGAGCAAGCTCTTTCAGCCCCGGCACTCCACAAGCGTTGACTACGCCTATAATTTTAAGTTGGGACTGAAGTTGGGTTCCGCAAACTTGAGTGGTGGATATACCTATATCGGGCCTGGTTATACTTCCTTGGGCCTTTCCTCCTTAGCCAATGATCGGCAGAGGATAGATCTCTCTTCTCGGGTTAGCCTGATGCACAGCAAGGTTACCTTTGATGGGAGGTTCTTCACCTTCAAGGATAACCTCACTGGGCAAAAGGATTATACTACCAGGCGAAACAACTTCTCCCTCAACCTCTCCTGGCGACCCTCGGCAAAGTTCTTCCTCACGCCTGGCTACGCCTTTACCGGGATGAAGAACGATGCCTCAGATGATACCTGCAAAGTGGACAATTCTATGCAAAGCTACAGTTTAAATATTGGATATAATTTTGAGTTAAGGGATCTTCATCAGAGAGTTACCCTTTCCTATTCTTATCAGAACTCCAGGGATAGAAACCAAGTAAGGCCGAAGACGGACTTCGATTCCCAGAATTTCAGGATTATGCTTGTCCACACTTTAGGGAGGGGATTAAACCTTTCACCCAATTTTGGTTATATCCGGAACAAGAACAAGGGCTATGGAGGTAGTTCCACTACCAAGACCTATCTTTACGGTTTGGGGATTAACCATCAAGCCTATCGGGGAAAGCTCTCCAACTCCCTCGCCATTAGCTCCAACCATCAAAAAGGAAGCAAGTCCCAAACCATGACCTTGCGGTCCGGATACGCTTTCTCTCGAACTTCAAGCTTGAACTTCAATCTTCGGCTGACCAAACAAGGGGAATCCCAGGGGGAGAGGATGGCCAGTTTGGGATATAGGTATCGGTTTTAGCCCAGATCCTCCTCCTCTCAGGATAGTGAAGATGGAGTGAGTATCCGGCGGGTTTTCGTGAATAATATTGGTTGCTAAGAAGAATAAACGGGCCACACGGGGAGTTTCTACTTGACTTTAACTTTAATTGGTTTAAATTGGCCTACCCAAGAAGCTAAGGAAAGGAGGTGAAAAAGATGAAGAGATGGCTTATTCCCATTAGCCTACTTGTTGTTTTGCTTGTAGCCTTTGGCTGTAGCACGAAGAAGAGTGAGAATCCCCCGCAGGAGAGCAACCCGGCACCTCAGTTGCCAGCACTATCAGTCAGTGTCTGCAGTCCCTCCGATATACCTGAAGAGGCTCCTTCTCAAGCGCAGGAGGCCAAATGGCAAACTAGCTCTATGAATGGTCTTATATTCGGGTTCTCCACCATCATAACTATGTATGGTGGTTTGGCAGGGAACGCTAGTTACTCCAACGGAACTTGGACCTACTCCTATACCGAAAGTGGCGCTACCTACACGATTACGGCGACAAAGGCTTCAGATGGCTATAACTGGCAGTGCAAGGTGTCGGGCACTTTTGGAGGCCAGGAGGTCTCCGATTGGGTTTTTCTGCAGGGACATTCCAATCAGGACTGTACTGAAGGATGGATGAAGAAATACGAGATCGACACCACTACTGTGGAGATCAGTTGGAAATGGAATGTATCAGGTGATGCAAAATCCGGGGCCCTTTCCTTCTACGATGGGGATATAGTACCAGCCAACCTTACTCAGGAAGCCCACTGGGCTACTGATTCCAATGGTGTCCTCACCTGCTGGATAGAATTTGTAGGAGAGACGGTAGCGAAGCAGGAAATTAATATGTTAGCTGTTTGTCCCCCGGGTAACACTGGAGAGTTCTATGAAGACTTCCAGTATGAGGGCAACATCGCCAATGTTACCTCTGCCGTGCTCAAAGTAACCTGGACGGAAAACGGTGCTCACGGTCAGTGGTGGCAACCCTATGAGGGGCCGGAGGATGTTAATCCTGATGGCACCTGGTAGTAAAGCTTACTGCAAGGATTAATCGAACCGCCCTCTACGATTTTGGAGGGCGGTTCCCATTTTAGGCTGCCCCCCCCAAAAAAGACAACAGATTGCAGAACATTCGCCCCACACTTATACATATCTAAGTGCGGGGCGAGCGGTAGAAGATTACTATCCGGCAAAATTGCGGAATGAATCCAAATAGAGGTTGCTGAAAAAGTCGGCTCATGAGAGAAGGGTTTAACCCCCTCGGGTAGT
>JAOZPP010000094.1 GCA_029932675.1 bacterium | reverse complement strand
GAGGAGATACAACAAAAAACTGCACGGCAGGATCGCTGTTTCAGAATCAGCTAGGGACTTCGTTGACAGGTACTTCGATGGCGAATATCGGATTATTCCCAATGGAATTGATACTGACAGGTTCAACGGCATCGGAAAGATAAAAAAGTTTGATGATGGGAAACTCAACATCCTATTCTTGGGACGTTTGGAACCCCGCAAAGGGGTAAAGTATCTCCTCAAGGCTTTTCCGATGATAAAGAAGAAACTGCCCAATTCCAGGTTGATAATCGTGGGCAGCGGTCCCTTGGCAAGATACTACAGGCAGTTCGTTCCTCGGGCATTTGAAGAGGATATCTGGTTCGAGGGTTTAGTGACAAAAGAGGATTTACCTTCCTATTATTCGACCTGCGATGTCTTCTGTTCCCCAGCGACAGGAAAGGAGAGTTTCGGCATCGTGCTTTTGGAGGCCATGGCCTCTGGAAAGGCAATCGTTGCCTCAGACATAGAAGGATATAGACATGTGGTAACCCACGGCCAAGAGGGGCTATTGGTCAAACCAAGGGATTCACGGGCCATAGCCGATTCCATTGTAGAAGTGTTGTCCAATGAGCCCTTAAGAAGGATGTTGGAAGAAAATGGCAAAAGAAAAGCCAGACAATATTCATGGGAGGACATTACAAGCCGAATAATAAATTTCTATCACGATAAGATGAAAGTGGCCTCAGTTCATTAGCTTCCTTAGAAATGGAGATCTCTAATTTGGATGCATCAATAAGGCTGAAGAAAGTTACTCTAAGGCTCTTTATGATCGGAGTGTTCATTTTCTTTCAGGGTTGATATTGGCCGACTCAGCGGAGGAAGACATTTTCTTCATCGCCACAAAACCACCGAGCTTCAGCCGACAGAGATAGACTGCAGCGGCTACCGGCCTACCGGATTCATCCGACCCGATTGATCGGGTTCGATTAATCAAACCCCTACTCATGATCAGATGGGGGGATTGACCGCCCGGAAAGAGACTGAGAGTGTCCAAGCTAATAAGGAGAACCAGGCTATTTTTGCGGGCTACGAGGAGCATTATCAGGTCAAGGCTGATTGATAACCGGCCCTTTTTCGTCTCCCATCTGATAACTACTAGCCTCCTTCATAAGGCAACTTCTTAAAATTTGTGTCAAGTTTCAGGGGGGAGGAAATAACCCGGATTGTTCATAAACTGCTGACGAGTTTGTAATTCAGAGGTTTTCTTATCACCCGTAGGGACAGACCTTCAGGTCTGTCCGCCCCTTTCGAACTCCGCTAAGGCGGAGTCCCTACAAGGAGGTAGCCACGGCGTTGAGAATGAATAGCAGTGATTTATGAATAATTCAGGATAAGAGGGGAACTATGAGCTTAGACCCAGGTTCCTCTCCTGCAGGTCTTTTTCATTCTTAATTCTACATTCGAAGCTTCGCCCCGTATATGCTGCCATAACTGGACGGTTTAAGGCAAAGCTTCGCTAGATGCTTCGCCCGCTGCCCTACCTGCCTCTGGAGGGGAGATTCACCGGAGGAGAGGGACACCGTTAAGATAATAGATTTTTACAGCCAGGCAAGGGAGGAGGAATTTATTGGCACGGCCTTCTGGGGTGGGGAGCCTCTGCTCAGGGAGGATAGCTTTGAGATATTGGAGACCTGCCAGAGGCTGGATTTAGTGACAGGGCTGGTGACCAATGGCTATTTGATGCCCAAATATTACCGGGAGCTCTCCTCCAATTTAGATTTCCTCATCGTCTCCATCGATATCCCCTCTAAGAAACACGATGAACTGCACGGAGTTGATGGTCTGTTTGAGAGGGCCATTCAGGGGATAAATCTGGTCAGAGGCCGAAATCCTGGGTTGAAGGTTTTTATAAACACCGTAGTCAGCAGACTGACTTATCCCTGGGTGGAAAGGATAGTTAAACTATGTGAGGAGATGGACCTCGCGGTGACTTTTGAGTCGGTGAACAGGGGGGAACCTGAGTTTCCGCGCCCTGATGGGTCAAAACCCTTAGATTTTCGGCTTTCCAGGGAGAAAGAGAGGGAGGTCTTCCGCAAGATCAGGGAGTTAAAAAAGGGTAGAAAATGTGTAAACAAATCCCTGAGCTATCTGAGGATGTTCGAGGAGGGTGTGGTCAGATACAACTGCAATGGCAAGAGGGTATTCATCCGAGTGGAACCCAATGGCGATGTGACCAACTGCCTCGATAGGAAGAACCCTCTGGGAAATGTCTATAAGGAGAGACTGAGCTCCATTCTAAGAAGCGAAGGGATGAGATCACTTCAGAAGAGGGCCAGAGGTTGTTTCCGCTGTGTGGATGCGGGAACGATTGAGTCATCCCTTTTCTGGGATTTCCAGCCAGAGGTTGGCTTGAATATCCTCCGGTTGTTTTTGAGGTAAAACTGCCACTACAAAGAATTGAAAGGAACAGAAGGGGAAAAGCTTTTCAATTCCTTTCAATTCATTGTAAAAGAAGAGGGACCTGATTATTTATGAAAGAAGAGAGGGCTTTTTTTAGATTTCTCAGGGCCCTTTATGGTTTGGGCGAGCTTTTCCTGAAAACCCTCAGGTATGGGATAAAAAGGCCCCCCTACCTCGGGGACATCGTCGAGCAGATGGACTCTATTGGGGTCAATTCGCTCTCCATAGTCTTCCTTACCACCCTCTTTACCGGTATGGTTTTGGCCCTGCAGTCCGGGATAGTGATGGCCAAATTTGGGGCGAAGATGTATGTGGGCAACTTGGTGAGTACCTCTATGATCAGGGAGATGGGGCCCGTTTTGGTGGCCCTGATGGTTGCTGGCAGGGTGGGGGCGGGGATAACAGCGGAGATAGGATCGATGAAGGTCACCGAGCAGATAGATGCCCTGCGGGCCCTGGGGACAAACCCCATCAAAAAGCTTGTGGCCACCAGGATTGTGGCTACTGTGGTTATGCTCCCCGTACTGACCGTGATCGGGGATATCGTAGGCATTTTTGGGGGGTGGCTGCTTTCCCTCTGGAGTATAGGGGTCAGCACGGGGATTTACAAGCAGACCGTGCTTGATGCCGTGACTATGGACGATATCCTCACCGGCGTGATAAAACCAATTGTGTTTGGGGTTATCATCTCCTTAGTGGGTTGTTATTATGGGTTAACCACCAGTGGGGGCACAAAAGGGGTGGGTAGCGCAACAACCAGATCCGTGGTGGTCTCCTCTATTTCCATCCTCATCGTTGACTTCTTCCTGGGGAAGCTCCTTTTGGCCTTTCTCACCTATACTTGAGCCAGAGGCGAAGGAACTATTATGATTGAGCTTCTGGACATCCATAAATCGTTTGGCGAAAAGCAGGTTCTTAAGGGGTTGACCCTATCCGTGATCAAGGGCGAGACGCTGGTTGTCTTGGGGAGGAGTGGTTGTGGTAAAAGCGTCCTTTTGAAGCTCATCTTGGGGTTGATGAGGCAGGATTCCGGCAAGATAATCATTGACGGAAGGGATACCTCCCAGATCTCAGAGGAAAGGATGACTGAGGTGAGAAAGAAATTTGGCATGCTCTTTCAGGGGGGTGCCCTCTTTGATTCCCTCACCGTGGCAGAGAATGTCGCCTATCCCTTGAGGGAGCACACCAAGCTAAACAGGGCACAGGTTGCGGAGAAGGTTGCCGAGAAACTGGCCTTGGTGGAGATGGAGGGGACAGAGGACCTGATGCCCTCCAATCTCAGCGGGGGGATGAAGAAAAGGGTGGCCTTGGCCCGGGCTTTAGCCTTAGAGCCAGAGTATATCCTTTACGACGAGCCAACCACCGGCCTTGACCCCATTACCGCAGAGAGGATAAACAGATTGATCAGGAGGATGCAGACCAAATTCGGGGTGACCTCCGTGGTGGTTACCCATGAGATTCGCAACGCCTATATGGTCGCCGACAGATTGGCAATGATCCATGAGGGAAGAATTTTGACCTCAGGGACGGTGGAGGAGCTAAAGAGGACGGAGATCCCCTTTGTGAGAGAGTTCATTTCCAACCAGGCAGGTAAATAATGAAAAAGAGTTTGCATTGGTTATCATCCCGGGAATTAAAGGTTGGCTTTTTGATCTTTGTGGGCATCCTCTTCCTGGCAGGGATGATATTATCCATCGGGAAACACCAGGGTCTCTTTCAGAGGAGATATGAGCTCAGGGTTTTAATGGATAGGGTAAACGGCCTACAGGTGGGAGCACCGGTGAGGCTGGCTGGGCTTAATGTGGGGAAGGTGATTAGCATAGATTTCCCTCAAGGGCTGGAGAGAAAGCAGGTGGAGATTTGCCTGAAGATAAACCGGCGGGTACAGCCAAGGATTAGGAGGGATTCCGTGGCCCATATCGGGACCCTGGGCCTTTTGGGGGACAAGTTTGTGAATATCACCTTAGGTTCCATAGATCAGCCTGTTCTCCAGCCGGGGGATTATCTCCGGGGTTCGACCCCTGTGGATATTGAGGAAATCATCGAGGAGGGGGTTAAGGTCTTCGATGATCTGAAAGCGATGTCTAAATCCACCAGGGAGATAGCCGAGAAGATAAACCGGGGAGAGGGGACCATAGGGAAGATGGTCAACGACACAACCATCTATTTTCGGCTGGATAAGGTTTTGGCCTTGGCCAGAAGATTGGCAGGAAAAGTGGAGGGTGGAGAAGGAACTATCGCCCAACTTTTTAACGATCCCGCAGTCTATAAAAATCTCAGCAGTCTCCTGGTCTCCCTGAGTTCCCTCTCCGATAGCCTGCAGCGGGGGGAGGGGACCCTGGGCATGATGGTGAGAGATACGACACTATATACCAATCTCACCGGGTTGGTGGGAAGGATTTCTTCTATCTCTGAGAGGATAGAGAGGGGCCAGGGGACGGCCGGGAGGTTGGCCCAGGATGAAGAGCTTTACCAGGATCTCAGCCAAACGATAAAGGATCTGGACGAGCTGATCAA
The DNA here is from genome assembly GCA_029932675.1 of bacterium. Classification (GTDB taxonomy): domain Bacteria; phylum SM23-81; class DAOVCL01; order DAOVCL01; family DAOVCL01; genus DAOVCL01. The sequence continues at coordinate 2,630 of JAOZPP010000094.1, read as the reverse complement.
GGACATCAAGAAGAACCCGAAGAGGTATTTTAAGCTAAAAATCTTTTAAAATAGGGACACTTCCTATTTTTGGGTATCTCGGATGGAAGCCGTGATTTCGGAAGTGGTGAAAGGAGGAAGACCGAGGTCTGCAGCTACCAGGCAGGGACAGATATTTATTTCCGCTCCCCTCGGACATACCCCTACAGTTTTTCTATCCGGTTTTAGCCGGGGTGACCTTTGCTGGGCTTTAGGGGATCAAGCCCAGGGGCCTCAAGGCCCTGAACCCGCACTAAAGTGCGGTAGAATGGTTTCTACCCCCCGTCAGGGCAGAACCCTGACAGCACCTACAAAAGTTCACCCTGAGCCGTCAGAACCCCGATTCTGACGGCAGAAAGGTGAGGTGGCAGAATAGAGGTTCTGTCACCTCAACAAGAGAGCTTATGGAGCATAGGAACTTTTTCTTATCCATTTGGGTTCTATCGGTGTAATTGGTGTAATCCGTGGCCCTTGTTTGGTTGCGGCTTTGCCGCGTTGTGTATAGTCCGTGGTGAAATTATTGCAATTTACACTCAAACCTTTGCGTTCCCTGCGACTACTTTGCGAGCTTTGCGGTTAAAGTGGTTTGCCAAAAAATTGGTTGACAACTTTTTTTTACTGTTTAAATTGACCATAAAACCAAATTGGTCGAATTTACCAATGGATCTGCAAACAAATAAAAAGGAGCTTATCCTCAGGGTCTCCCGGGACCTCTTCGCCAGATTCGGCTTGAAGAAGACCACCGTGGAGGAGATCGCCAGATTTGCCCGCATCGGCAAGGGAACCATCTACCACTACTTTGAGAGTAAGGAGAGGATATTTGCCGAGGTGATCGAGGAGGAGAGGGAGTTCCTGAAGAAAAAGGTCTGGGAGGCGATAAACAGGGAGGACTCCCCCCAGGGGAAGCTCAAGGCCTTTCTGCTTACCAAGCTAAAGTACCTGGTCCGACTATCTAATTATTACGGTGCCTTGCGGGATAAATACTTAGAGAGATACTCCGTCATTGAAAAGGCCAGAAGGGAGAGCTTTGAGGAGGAGCTAAAGATAGTCAAATCCATTCTGGAAGAGGGTGTCCGCAAGGCCATCTTCTCGGTAGAGAACCTTCCTCTGACTGCCCTGGCTATAGTCTCCTCCCTGAGGGGGTTAGAATACTCCCTGGCCTTAGAGGAGGGGATTTGGACGGAGGATAACTTAGAAGCCCTCCTGAGGGTGCTCCTCAGGGGATTGGAGAGAAGATGAAGGGAGTTGTGAGAGTGCAAAGGGTGGAATCAAGGAAGGACTTCAGGGATTTTCTCAATTTGCCCTGGAGGATCTATAGGGATGACCCCAATTGGGTTCCTCCCCTGCGCCGGGAGGTTAAGTCAATGTTTTCTTTGCGGAAAAACCCATTCCTCCAGCACGCGGAGGTGGAGCTCTTTTTGGCCCGCAGGGATGACCAGACCCTGGGGAGGATAGTGGGCATTATCGACCATAATCACAACCAGTTTCATCAGGAGAAGACAGGCTTTTTGGGCTTTTTTGAGGTAGTTCCTGAATACCGCGTGGCCAAATTCCTTTTGGATAGAGTGAAGGTTTGGTGTCAAGGGAAGGATATGAGCCTCTTGAGGGGTCCAATGAACCTGAGTATGAACGACGAGTGTGCCTTCCTCTTGGAGGGATTTGATACTCCGCCGGTCATTATGATGCCCTACAATCCCCCATACTACCTTGAGTTTATGGAGGCCTATGGCTTCCACAAGGCCAAAGACCTCTATGCCTTCTTGAAGGAGGCCAAGGATGGCATCCCGGAAAGGGTTGAGAGGTTGGTGGAGAGGGTAAAGAGAAGAGAGGGTTTGGTTGTACGGCCTTTGGATATGAGCCATCTAAAGGGGGAAGTGGAGCTAATCAAGGAGATTTACAACTCCGCCTGGGAGAGAAACTGGGGATTTGTCCCGATGACCGATGCGGAGATGGACCTTATGGCCAAAAGGCTCAAGCCCATCGCCGTCCCAGAGCTGGTTCTCTTTGCTGAGGTAAAAGGGGAACCGGTCGGGGTGGGGGTGACTGTCCCCGACTACAATCAGGTTTTAAAGAGGCTCAATGGAAGGTTAACTCCTTGGGGGATTGCCAAGTTCCTCTACTATCGGAAGAAGATAGATGGTTTGAGGGCTCTGGTCTTTGGCATAAAAAGGGAGTATTGGGGCAAGGGGATAAGTTTGGTCCTTTATTACGAAACTGAGAAGGCAGCTACTAAGCTCGGTTATCGTTGGTGTGAGCTCTCCTGGAACCTGGAGGACAACGACCTGATAAACAGCTTTGACTCCGCTGTAGGAGGAAGGCTCTACAAAAAATACCGTATTTACGAGATGGAGATATAGGCCGATCTATTGAGAAGCAAATTTGCTAACCTGACAGTATCGGGACTTCCATTTTTAGACAGGATAAACCCAAAATATTCATAAACCGCGGATGGACCCCGTTAAATAAAAGCAAGCTTGGGAATGCGATGATATCTATCTCTAAACTATTTAACGGGTGGACGCAGATTCCCAAAATGGAAATTAGGAAAAGGAGAAAATATCACTGAGGTGGCAGAACCCCGATTCTGCCACCCACCCATTGCCGTCAGATTC
>JAOZPP010000008.1 GCA_029932675.1 bacterium | reverse complement strand
AAGTGAAAAACTCCGTTTTTTCTTTTTTGGGCAAGTTACTTGCCGATTTCAGGATCAACATTTTTGCCAAATATTGGTAAGTCTCTTGGTCTATATCCACTCCAAAAAACTTAGAAGTCCATAAGTCAGCAATAGTTCTATAAGGTTTTAGACGATCACGCACTTCTCTATGCCACCGGGATTCTTTATCCTTTATAGCTTGAACATCTGTACTTTCTGTTTTCTCTATCTCTTCTATCGCTTGAATAGCTTTGCCCACTGAGTTGTAGAACTCTGGACCAAAAGATAGTGAAGTCTGTAATGTCTTTCTCCTTTCAGGCAGGACATCAAGATCTGCCAATCTTGCCCCAATTAGGGAATTGCCAGACCGAAGATGGTGATCGAGAAAACTAAGTGGTTGATCAATGGCGATACAGGTCAGCCACAAGGAGAGCTTTGCCAACTCTACTGCTAACGGATTTAAGTCTACTCCATAGATGCAAGATTCTACTACTCGGCGCCGCCAGTAAGAGATTTCCGCTTCTTCATGTGACAATCCCCTAGTCACTGGTAATTTATTATGGGAAATGATTTCTTCCCTTGAGAATGGCATAGATACTGACTCCGTCTGAAATTCCGTTGTTGGATGCCTCACAATCTCATCAGCTAAGAACTCAGTTGCTCTAACCAGGAAATGCCCACTACCCATTGCCGGATCAAGAACACTGAGCTTGAGTACCCCTTTGGCAAAAGAGTTATCCTTAGCCTTTCTCTTAATCGCCTCTTGAACTTTGGGTGAATTGTTAATTTCCTCACAAAGGGGACCCAATGTGTTTTTCACAATGTATTGAACGATATAGTCTGGTGTATAATATGTACCAGTAGCTTTCCGTTCAGCTCTATCACCCCGCAGAACAAGACGGCTGCCCTCGAGTTCCAGATGATTTTCTAATAGCCCCTCGTAGATAGATCCCAGTTGTCTAACTTCTAAATCGGCATAATCGATAGTTTCACCAAAATCCAATTGTCCTTGCTCACCTTTTGCAACTGGGAGAGGGCTGAACATGAGACCTCGTAAGATATCAGCAAGAGTTCTTTCCCCTATTCGCCAATGCTCTATCAGTGGATATTCTTTAGGGTTAAATAAACCGCCATTATAGCGGGGAACTTCACAAGCTCTATTACGAGAAGGTTGATCACCATTGATTAAGTGAAACAAACCAAGTAGACTTTCATATAGTTCTGTAAATTCATCCGATGGGAAACGGCGAAAATCGCCAAGCTGGGGCAACAACCTTTGCAAGCTATAACGTTCTCGGTAATTCTTATTTCCTCCAACCCCAGTTTTAGCGGGCAAAAGACCCCTCCCTTCTGCATATAGGATAAAAAGGAGACGATAGAGAAAAATAAGGGAGTTTTGGTACAATTCGCTTAAATCGTTTTTGCTGATTCTGTTCTCACGTCGCCGATAAAAACCATTAGCCAACTTTTCAAGGATCCTAAAAATTCTTCCCCGAAGATCATCCTCAAGTTTACTTTGATATTGCAATGCCTCAGCTCGTAAGTAATCAAGAGGGCACTTGCCCTCAGCGTCTTGAATAAAGGCTGCAGGTCTAAAAAGAGCAACAAAAACCATAAAACTTTGGAGGGCTCTTACACCGATCTCAAAATTGTACTCAAAATAACTTCCCGGATGTGCATCCCGACAGTAGAGTCGCCAGCGATTGCCATTGGTTAAGATTGCCCAATTAAAGAAGGGCTTACCTGATTGATCTGTTGCTGCTTGAAGGTAATCACGGATCTGTTGGTGTGGGAATCTCCCCGGGGTTTCATGTCGTGATACAGCATCGAGAGGATGGTTCACCTTTTTTGCTTCTAATAACGAAATTGCCGCAGTATATTGAGCTATCCTACTTTGAGCCAACACTTCATTCTTTATCGCTTCATCTGCGAACAAAATATAATCCGGTTCCTGTTGCCTTTGTCCAACAGGTAAGCGAGTATCTGGTAGATATGCAAATCCTAACTTCGCAAGCACCTTGTCTATGAACTCCTGTCGCGTAACAGCTTCGTTTCCCCGAGCCAATCCAAGGTAGCGCTTACTCCATAGATTAGAACAGAATTCCCAAAGTGGTTTAACTTCCTCTTCCCGAGGCCAATACAGGCTGTTTTTCAATCTAGTTCGAATATAATGTTCCGAAAAGATCCCCTTCGTTTCCCAAACATCTTGAATCCCAGGAAAGGACAAGGCAGTTTGAGTTGGGTCTGCATTTCTAATTCTTCTCACCATTTTATTAGCAACTAAAGTCTATCTCCTATTTTCGGATAGGGCCAAAGTTCTATCCTTGAAAACATGAAACCTTAGCAATTCAGAGATCCTCAAACTAACTTATGAATACAATGGGGATTAGCCAAATTCCTTATTCAATATGTTGTGTGACCCCCCGGAGGACAGACGAATCTCGGTATAGCTTTTCCCCCCACGAGGGTGAAGGCATTCGAGGCCCCCCTTTAGCCCAATATCCTCCTGGCCACCATTTCCCCCAGCTTCCTGCACTCCTCCCTTTCCCTCTCCCCTGGGGTCACAACGGCCAGAACTTTTCCAAGGACTGCTACCCCATGACAGTCCAATACCTCAGAGAGGGAAATAAGGCACTTCTCCCCATCCTCCGGGGAGCCAGAAGAGGAGAAAACCCCCCCGACCCTTCCCTTCAACTGACCGTAGACATCTATTGTCTTATCGATAAAGGACTTAAGCTCAGCAGCCATCTGGCGGAAATAGGTAGGGGAGCCGAGGATTATCCCGGCAGAGGAGAGGAGGTCCTCGCTTGTGGCCTCATCGACTTCTTTACAAACCACCTCCACCCCTTCCACAACCCTTGCCCCCTTGGTCACCTCCTCTGCCATCTCCTTGGTATTCCCGGTGCGGGAATAGTAGATGATCATCAACTTGGCCATAGTCCCCTCCTTTAGTAATGATCAATGGTTCTACTGCAAAAAGATTGAAAATTAAGTAGCCGCAAACCTTTAGGTCTTATGGTTGCTTCTCCATAGAGGGAGAGATATAAATGGCTCTTCCTACAAATCTCTCCTCCAATCACCCTCAACTTAAATTAGAAATCCCGCTCATCTGCGGCCCATATAGCTTGCCCGCAGAGCACCAAGTTCCTAATTGCTAATTTGCCATTGATTACGGTCCATCCCATCAGATTTCCTGGTAAATTGTCACTTTAAAGGATGCATTCTCAGGGGGGTAAGCATTTCTCTATTGGGCAAACACATAATATTCTGGGCTGTCTGGGTGGAATTCATAGAGGGAATCCGGTGGCCCCCAATCCGCAGCAGAGCAGAATTTGACCTTCTGAAAGCCAGATTGGAGGCAGAGAGCCACCATCTCCTCAGTTCTGTAGAGCCTCAATATCTGATCGGGATAGCGGTGGAGCACCTCTCCCCTTTCGCCTTCCAGCCATAATTGGTCATAGAGGAGGCTAGATCCCTGATCAAACCGGTAGCGCCTCATCAGCCTCCCCCTCCATCCATTCCCCTTCCCCAGGTCAACTACCATCTCACCCCTTCCCCAAAACTGGGGGTTGAGCACCTGCATAAAGAGGGTTCCTCCTTGGGCAAGTAGTTGGTAGAGCTGCTGAAGGAGCAAGAGATTAGTGGGATCGTCAAATATGCCAAATGTGGTATCCATAAGCAGGATTAGGCCAAAGCTATGATGCTTGAAGGGAGGTAACCTCATATCGGCCTGGATGAACCCAGGACCACTGAGGCCCTGGGCACTGCTCCTCTCCACTCCCCAGCTAATCCTATCCCTAAAGAAGTCGAGGGCATAACCTTGAAGGCCTCGCCTCACCAGCCATCGACTATGCCTTCCCTCACCACAACCCAGATCCAAGAAGGGGGCTTGCGGGTCCCAATTTACGTTCTGGAGGATAAAGCCGATCACCTTTTCCGCTTCCCCCTCCAGCGGCTGGTTCCAGGGTTTCCAAAGGGGAAAAACAACCGGGTAATACTCCCTCCACCAACCAGGGCCGTAGTCTTCTGATCCTGGGAAGGTCATAATCAGATTCGCTCCTCCGAGGGGCTCTCATGGGTTACCCCTCCTCTTTGAGGCAACTTCCGAGAGGAATATATGGTTAAATCCTGCATATATCAAGGAAAATCTCTACCAGCTCACCAAGTCCAGGAAACAACGGTGAACATCCCTTGTTTACCGAAACCTCTCCCTTATACCAGGGAACTGACCTGGGATGCTAAGGCTTGAGACCCTTTGGATATACGAATTATATTTCAACCATCCTGCCCTTTGAATGCCCCTTAATAAAAGGAGAGGGGACATTTTCCCCTTGACAAGGGTGAATATAATTTGTATGCTTTACCTAAATTTAACTTTAGGGTTAGTTAGTAGAGGAGGCCAAAGGCTAATTTTGCTAAGAGAAAACCTTACTTAAAAAGGGGGAAAGATGCACCGGAAAGAGGAGAAAGGGCTAACCCTTCTGGTAGCTCTGATTATCATCCTTCTGGCAGGAATAGTCGCTGTTTTGGTTGTTCCCCAACTAAAGGAGAGGGAAAAGGGGAAGATAGAGGCCCTTTGCCGTTCTCAGATGGTTGCTCTTTCCAGGGCGGAATTCCAGTATTTCAACCAGAGCGGGACTTACACAGATAGTCTTACCCTACTTGTACCCCTTATGCCGAAGACCATTGCCCATACCTGTCCTCTTGATGGCGCAGAGTATAAGATTACCGCTGACTCCACTGATTTTGTAGTCGAATGCCCCAATGGCCATGGTTCCATAAAGAATGGCCATCCAAGCTGGCAAGAGTAGCGTGGGGTAAGGATAATAGGGGGAAGGTTAAAGGGGGCAAGGCTCAAGTCCTCTCCTGGAAAGAGGGTGCGGCCCACTCTGGGACGAGTGCGGGAGTGGATCTTCTCAGTGATCGGGGAAAGGGTGGAGGGGGCTAAAGTTTTAGATCTCTATGCTGGAATCGGCTCCCTGGGAATAGAGGCCTTAAGCCGCGGGGCTAGCCAGGTCCTCTTCGTGGAGAAAAAAAGGGAAGCTGTTGAGCTAATCAGGGAAAACCTGCGGAGGTTTGACCTGGAAGCCAGGGTATGGCAGAGTGATGTAATTCGAGCCATAGGGAAGATAAATAAGGAAGGGTCTAAATTTGATCTCATCTTTGCCGATCCTCCCTATGGGTCCCTCTCCGAATTGGGGATGTTTCCTCAGCTCCCCTTAAGGGAGAGGGGCTTAGCAATCATTGAACACTCCCAACACGATACCTGGCCCTTTGAGAAAGGGCTCCTTTGGAAGGAAAAGAGGTTTGGGGAGACTATAGTCTCCATCTTTAGCGCGGATTGAAACCCCATTAATCTGAGGGACGCAAAGAGATAAATCTTCCTCCCCACAACTATCGGAGAGGGAAAGGTCTCCCCTTTATTGGAGGCCGAGGAGAGCTATCAATCATGGCTGGAATTGAGGATAACCCTGTTCTCCGGCCTGGAGAGCGCCAAGGAGGCGTGGGTTTAAGGCTGGCCATCTATCCGGGGACATTTGATCCCCCTACCAGAGGCCATTTGGACATATTATTGAGGGCCGGTAAGCTCTTTGATAAGCTGATAGTGGCGGTAGCCGAAAATCCGTTAAAGTCCTCCTTCTTCTCGGCAAAGGAGAGGTTAAATCTGCTCAAGGGACTCACTGAGGGGATGGACAATGTGGATGTAGAAATCCTGAAAGGGCTTCTGGCCAATTATGCTCAGAGGAAAGGGGCAATAGCCATCGTCAGGGGGCTGCGCGCTATTTCCGACTTCGAATACGAATTCCAGATGGCCCTTACCAACCGGCGGCTCAATCCTCAGGTGGAGACCGTCTTTCTTATGCCCAGCGAAAACTACACCTTCCTCAGTTCAACCTTAGTGAAGAATATAGCCGAGTTGGGAGGAGAGTTAAGCGCCTTCGTCCCCCCATTGGTAGCCGAGTCAATCAAAAGGAAGCTAAGAAGGAAGTGAACTTATGGAGCTATTGGCAAAGATAAAGGAGAAAGCAAAGAAGAATAGGCGTAAGATCGTCCTTCCTGAAGCAGACGATGAAAGGATTCTGCGGGCAGCAAGGGAGATAACCATCCAGGGGATTGCCCAAGTTACCCTTTTGGGGGAAAGAAAAAGGATTGGGGAACTTGCCAGTAGCCTGGAAGTTGACTTGCAAGGGGTAGAGATTAGGGATCCGGAAGGGGATGGGGCTTTGGAAGGGTATGCGCGTAGATTCCAAGAACTGCGCAAGAAGAGGCCGATCAGCCTCTCCGAGTCCAAGGAGAGGATGAAGGAACCCCTCTTCTTTGGAGCCATGATGCTCAGACTGGGGGAGGTAGACGGTTATGTAGCTGGGGCCTCCCATCCTACTGCAGATACCCTGCGGGCTGGGCTGCAGGTGGTGGGACTGGCACCGGGGATAGAGGTAATCTCTGGGGCCTTCCTCATGATCATCCCCTCTCTCTTAGGGGAAAAGGATAAACCCCTCCTCTTTGCTGACTGTGCCGTTGTCCCCGATCCCACCCCCAATCAACTTGCCTCTATTGCCATAAGCTCCGCTCAAACCTACAGAGAGCTTGTGGGAGATGAGCCCAGGGTGGCCATCCTCTCCTTTTCCACCAAGGGGAGTGCCCAACATAGCTTGGTGGAGAAGGTCAAGGAAGCGACCGAGCGGGCGCGGAAGGCTTCCCCCCAATTGAAGCTCGATGGGGAGCTGCAAGCCGACGCCGCCCTCATCCCTCAGGTGGCCCAAAAGAAAGCCCCCCAAAGCGAGGTTGCAGGAAGGGCCAATGTGCTCATCTTTCCAGATCTGAACACAGGGAATATCTCCTACAAATTGGTGCAGAGGCTAGCCGGTGCACAGGCAATAGGCCCTATAATCCAAGGGCTTTCCAAACCAGCCAATGACCTCTCCCGCGGTTGTAGCGTTGATGATGTGGTCAACCTGGCAGCCATAACTTTAGCTATGGCCCATTAGAACCCCCTGAGGAATGCGGGCTTAGCCGCGGACCCCAGCAAGCTGAGATGTGACCTGAACGATTCGGGTAGATGACCAAAATTCTGCCAGATTTTCTCTTTTTGACAAAGTTTCCCCAGTCGTTTTTTATTTGGTTGTGGCTGGACTGTGGTTGAAAATCCATGCCTATTTATACCTGAGGGATTCCCATTTTGGGAGAGAATCGATGGGATAAAATGGAGACGAACCTTTTAGGAGAGCTAACCTCCCCAGAGGCAGAGGAGAGGTTAAGGAGAACAGGTTTGGCCATCCTCCCCGTGGGGAGCCTGGAACAACATGGTCCCCATCTGCCTTTGGATACCGACTCCTGGGATGCCTACCACTTGTCCCAAGAGGCGGTAAGGTTGGTCAAAGGCGAAAAGCCCTTAATCCTCCCCCCCATCCCCTATGGGGTGTCCTACCACCATATGGGTTTTGCGGGAACTATCTCCATCTCCCCACCAACCCTCTACAACCTAATCTGTGAGATAGGAGAGAGCCTACGGGCTCAGGGAATAAAGAAGCTACTGGTGGTAAACGGTCATGGAGGTAATGAGCCAGCCCTGAGAGCTGCCGCTCAAAGCTTGAAACAGAAGGTAGGGTTGGTCCTCTTCATCGAATCCGGGGGCTTAGTCGCCCCCTTAAGGGAGAAACTTATCACCACCAGAAACGATGTTCACGCCGGAGAGTATGAGACATCCACTACCTTAGCTAACAGGGAGGAGATGGTGAGAAGGGAAAAGATCCCCCAGCCAGAGGTGAAATATCCCTCCCCTTATCTGGAGTTCTCCTCTCCCCAAAGGGTGAGCTGGGGGTTTGATGTGGGGGAGCTCTCCCCCCAAGGGGTTTTGGGAGATCCAACAAAGGCCAGTAAAGAAAAAGGAGAGGAACTATGGCTCTCTATGATAAAGGCCTTAGCAGATCTGATCGAGCAGCTAAGTTCCATAGAGGTGTAAAATGAAGATATCCAAAGTAGAATCGTTTCCCCTCAAGATCCCCCTCCAAACCCCATTTAAAATAGCCACCGGGGAATCTTCCTCTTACGAGGGGGTTCTGGTAAAGCTTACCACGGATATAGGAATAGTGGGGTGGGGGGAAGCCTCACCCTCCCAGAGGATAACTGGGGAGACGGTAAAGGATGTTCTTGCTGGCCTGGACCAAATCAGGGGGCTCTTAGTGGGCAGGGACCCCTTAGAGGCCGAGGCCCTTTGGGAGCTTATAGATGCCGAATTGGAAGGGCATAACTCCACAAAGGCGGCGGTGGATATAGCCCTCTTTGACATCTTAGGGAAGAGGACAAACCTTAAGGTCAAAAACCTCTTAGGCGGCCACAAGGACTCCATAGAGACATCGATCACAATTGGCATAAAGGGGATCAACGAGACCCTCAAGAAGGCGGGCGAACTGATCAGGGAAGGGACAAAGGCCCTGAAGCTTAAGATTGGGCTCGACCCTGAAGAGGACCTGGAGAAGGTGAAAAGGATAAGGGAGCTGGATGAGGGGGTGAAGCTTTGGGTGGATGCCAACCAAGGTTATACCCCGGAACAGGCCATCTCTGTCTTAAAGGAGATGGAACCCTACGGGATCGAGTTCTGCGAGCAGCCGGTAGCCGAGGGGGACCTGGAGGGGATGAAGAGGGTGAAGGATAGTGTAGGGATGCCCATTATGGCCGATGAGAGCGTTAAAAGCCTCCAGGATGCCCAAAGGGTAGCCCAGTTGGAGGCCTGCGATCTGGTTAACCTCAAGCTGATGAAGATGGGCGGGATAAGGAAATGTGTCAAGATCTCCTCCCTCCTGGAGGGTTCAGGGATATGGTGTATGGTAGGTTGTATGGTAGAGACTAAGGTGGGGGTCACCGCCGGCACCCACCTCGCCCTGGCCCTGGCCAATGTAAAATATGCGGACCTCGATGGTTACCTCTACCTGACCTCCAGCCCGGTGAGGGGGGGGATCATCATAGAAGAGGGGGCCAATCGGCTCCTGGGCACTATGGGCTTGGGGGTAGAGGTAGGGGAAAAGAATTTGGCCGAATATGCCTAAGAGGTTCTTTCTGGCCGGAATCATCCAAGGCTCTCAGAAAGGGAAGAGGCTCTACCCGCAAGATTACCGGGAGAGGATAAAGAGGGCCTTAAAGGAGAGATTTCCCCAAGCGGAGATATTCTGCCCCTATGAGCTACACCCTAACTCTATAGACTACGATAGTAAGAAGGGGAAGGAAACCTTCCTGCAGATGATAGAAGAAGCCAAGAGAGCTGACCTTTTGGTCGCCTACCTCCCAGAAGCAAGCTTAGGGACAGCCATAGAGATTTGGGAGTGTTACAAATCAGGGGTCCCTGTCTGGACTATCTCCCCAATGGGGGAAAATTGGGTGGTGAAGTTCTTCTCCACCAGGGTCTTCCCCACCCTGGCTCATTTTGAGGCCTTTCTCCAGGAGCAAGGAGTTGTCTGAAATTCATCGATTGGCAGAACTTCTTTCGCCAGCAGAGCTTTGGCTGGTTATCTCCGATTCCTTCTCCCCAAAGGAGCTGGCTAAGCTATGCAACAGTTTGGGCATCAGTTATGATGGGATGAGGACAAAATCATTGCCCCCGGAGCGGCTGGTGGTCGATCTGGTGGAGGACTTCTATGAGATGGAGAGTTCGGCCCAACGGATAGTAAAGGCTTTGAAGAAAGCCAACTCCTCACTCCTCTCGCAGGTTGCCCATACTGACCCTTCCGGTGTAAGAGCGCTCCTCAAAGAGCCGGTTGAACTCATGGGGGAAAACCGTGTGGGCCGACTTCTCTTCGCCTTAGCGGTTGATCCCCGCCAGGAGGTAAACAGCCTCCTCCCAGACCTCCTCGCCAGGTTAGATGAAGTTCTCCCTGAGGAGGACCTCCCCTCTACTGGGGATGGGGACCACCCCACAGACTCCAAACAGAGGGACTTAGAGGGGGAGATCTCTAAGCTGAAGTCCAAACTCCAGATGATTCAGGGGAGGTTGAGAAAGCTCCAAAAGGAGAACAGCGACCTCTCCCGGGAAAGAAACCTTTGGCAAAACGAGAAGAGGGAGTTGGAGCAAAAGGTCCTCAAGCTTACCCAAAAGATCCAGGACCTGAAATTTGATCGGGAGCGTGAGGAGAGGTTAGCCTCCCAGATTAAGAAGTTGGAGAGGGAGAACAGAAAATTAAGGTATCAACTGGAAAACCCTTCCCCCCCACCCAAGGAAAGAGGGGTGGAGGAGGCCATAGGGGAAACCCTCACCGCACTGCAATCTCAGGCCATGCGGATCAGGGAAGCAATCGATGAGGAGAAAGAGACCCTCCAGGCCCTGGCCAGGGAGATTAAAGGGATAAAGGTAGGGATAGCTGAGCTCAAGCCCCTCATAGAGACATCTCAAACGGTGAGGAGGAAGAGAAGGGGAGAAAGGGAGAGGGTAGGCATCTTCGTCGATGTGCAGAACATGTTTTACGCAGCCAAACAGTTCAATGGCCGGCTGGACTTCCAGAAACTCCTCCACTCAGCCCTTAGGGATAGAAGGCTGATAGCGGCCAAGGCTTATGTGGTCCAGAACCCGGAGAGCGATCAATCAGGCTTTGTGAGCATGCTCCAACAGTTAAACTACCAGGTCAAGCGGAAGGACTTGCGGTTGAGGGCCGATGGTTCGGCCAAAGGGGATTGGGATATGGGAATGGCCATTGATATGATTAGCTTGGCTGACAAGCTCGATGTGGTGGTGTTGGTCAGCGGAGACGGGGACTTCGTTGACCTCGTAAACCTTCTCAAGACTATGGGACCAAAGGTTGAGGTCTTTTCCTTTCCTCATAATACGGCCAGGGACCTGATGGAGGCAGCCGATGAATACTACCCGATCACCGAGGCCCTCCTGATGAGGTCTGAAGCCCCTTTACGGGAGCCAATTTAAGGGAGGAGATCAGATGCAAGAAACTGTTATTGTAGATGGCCAAACTATGCTTTCCCACCTACCTCGTTCCCCAAAGGGTCCAAAATCGGCAAGAACGCGCCTTCTCAAACTTCTGGGAGATTACTCTAAGACCAAGGGCTGCCGACTGGTGGTGGTCTTCAGCTCCCGGGAGGGGTCAAATAGGTTGCCCAGGAGAGAAGGGATGAGGGTTGTATTCACCAAGAAAGGGGAGGAGGTAAACTCGTTAATCCTGGATTTGGTTAGCCGAAGCGTAGATGTGAAGAAGGTCTCCGTTGCCTCTTCGGACAAGGACCTCCTTGCTCAGGCCCGTAAATTAGGGGCCAAGGGCCTGCGGGGTTGGAATCTGATCGAAGGGACCAAGGAGAGTAGACCCCAAGCCAGTTCAGGAAATACCCTGAGGGAGGTTTTGGACGAAAAGAGCCTGCGTGCCCTGCGCAAGGTTGCGCGCAGCTTTAAGAGATGAGCGACAGACTCTTCCTCTCTGGAAATGAGGCCTTTGCCCGCGGGGCCTGGGAGTCGGGAGCAAAGTTTGCCTCTGCCTATCCAGGAACTCCGAGCACGGAGATCCTGGAGGAGATCGGCCTCCGTTATCCGGAGATCGATGCCCAATGGTCCCCCAACGAAAAGGTAGCCTTTGAAGTGGCGATGGGGGCCTCCATTGGGGGGGTCCGCTCCCTGGTGGCTATGAAGCATGTGGGCTTAAATGTGGCCGCTGATCCCCTTTTTACCTCCTCCTATACCGGGGTCAACGGGGGGTTTGTCATCATCTCTGCAGATGACCCCGGAATGCACAGCTCTCAGAACGAACAGGACAACAGAAACTATGCCAAGTTTGCCAAGATCCCCTGTTTAGAACCCTCAGACAGCCAGGAGGCAAAGGATTTTGTGGGCTTAGCCTTTAACATATCTGAGGAGTTTGACACCCCAGTTCTCATCCGCTCCACCACCAGGCTCTCCCATTCCAAATCCTTGGTCAGACCGGGAACCAGGAAGGAGGTAGAGGCCAAGCCTTACATCAAGGATATAAAAAAGTGGGTGGTGATCCCTGCCCATGCCAGGAGGCTCCATATCCTGGTCGAAGAGAGGTTGCAGAGGTTAGAAGCATTTAGCGAAAGGACGGAGATAAACAGGATCGAGCCCGGGGATGAACCATCACTGGGGATCATTACCAGCGGCATCTCCTACCAGTATGCCAAAGAGGCTTTTCCCCAGGCTTCAATCCTGAAACTGGGGATGAGCCATCCGCTGCCTAAGGGGCTGGTCAGGAGATTCTCCCAGATGGTGGATAGGCTGTGGGTTATTGAGGAAAATGACCCCTTCTTAGAGGAGGAGATAAGGGCAATGGGCATCGATGTGGTAGGCAAGGAGAAGGTGCCCATCTGTGGGGAGCTAAACCCGGATCGGCTGAGGGAAGCCTATAGGGGAGGAACCACCGCTACTGTTAGGGTAGAAGACCTCCCGTCCAGGCCCCCCGCCCTCTGCCCGGGGTGCCCTCATCGGGGCTTTTATTATGGGGTGAAGAAGCTGGGCCTCACTGCCACCGGGGATATCGGCTGCTACACCCTGGCTGTTCTGCCCCCCCTTTCTGCCTTGGACACCTGTGTCTGTATGGGAGCCAGTGTGGGAAATGCCTTAGGGATGGAGAAGGCGCTCAGGGGAAGGGGAGAATCACCCATAATTGCCACCATTGGGGATTCGACCTTTGTCCACTCCGGGATCACTGGCCTCATCGATGTGGCCTATAACCAGGGGGGGATAACCCTCTGTATCTTGGATAATGAGTTCACCGCAATGACTGGCCACCAAGATCACCCAGGAACGGGAAGGACGCTACGGGGGGAACCGACGGCGAGGCTGGATTACAGCAAACTTGCTCAAGCAGCCGGAATTGAAAGGGTAAAGGTTATTGACCCCTACGATCTTTCCGCGGTCATCGAGGCCCTTAAGGAGGAGACAGCAATCCCTGAACCCTCGGTGCTCATCTTTCGCCGAGTCTGTGCCCTCAAGGCACGGCGCGAGGGCAAAATCCATAAGGTCAACCCGGATAAATGTGTAGACTGTGGCCTCTGTCTTGAGCTCGGCTGCCCGGCGATCTACCATAAGGAGGGGAAAGCAGCCATCGACCCCCTCCTCTGTATGCCAGGTTGTAATATGTGCCAACAGGTCTGTAAGGTGGGGGCAATTGAAGAGGGATAAGCCAACCAATATCCTTATCTGCGGGGTTGGTGGGCAGGGGATCCTCCTGGCCAGTGAGGTCCTCGCCCTGGCCGCAATTGGGGATGGCTGGGATGTGAAGAAGAGTGAGGTGCACGGGATGGCCCAGAGAGGGGGCAGTGTGGTCAGCAATATCAGGTTCGGTGAGAAGGTCTTCTCCCCCCTCATCCCCCAGGGAGAAGCGGACTTCCTCCTCAGTTTCGAGGAACTGGAGACCTTGCGGTGGGTCCACTACCTTAAAGAAGACGGTCTGATCTTGGTCAACCTACAGAGAATTGTCCCCCTCTCCCTCTCCGCCAAGGGAGAATCATACCCGGGAAATATTAAGGAAAGGGTCAGCTCCCAGAGGGAGGCTGTCTTCCTCGATGGCCTGCAGATCGCCAGAAAAGTAGGCAACCTGCGCACCGTCAATGTCGCCCTCTTAGGTTGCCTCTCCTCCTACCTTTCCCTTTCCCCCCAGTCCTGGAGAAAAGCCATCGAGGGGAGGATCCCTCCAAAGGCCTTAGAGGTGAACCTAACTGCCTTCGAAGCTGGACGATCCCTTGTGCAGGGTTTAAAGAAGACCGCTTAGTCTCTCCCTTAAATAAGGGGTATCACCTCCTTGGTTTCCCCAGTTCTGCCAGCCCAATTCCCCATCTTCCCTATTACCTCTTGCTGAGGCCCATCCCAGCTTGCCCTCTCGCTTATGAGGTTTGAGTTTTTGTCATTATTAGACTTAACCGCTGAGGTGTTTCTATGTCCCTTGATGGACCGATAATCCACTTCCTTCAATCCGAGATTAAGGGTTGCTTGCTAGGGGGGAGGGTACTGGGAGTGGGACAGCCTGCAGGGGAAGAGGTGGAAGTGGGGATCTCTCAGGCCGGCCAGATCTGGCTCTTGAGGCTCTCCGCCCACCCTACCCTCTCCCATATCTGCTTTCGCTTGGGGAAAGAGCGCCCCAAATCCCCATCTGGTTTTGGCTCCACCCTCCAGAGGGTAATCGGCGGTTCTACCCTATTCGCTGTATACCAACCGGACTTCGACAGGATCCTCAGGTTTGTCTTTCGAAAGAGGACCGATCTAATCCCCTTTGAGGAGTATACCCTGGTAGCCGAGCTTCTCGGCAGGCACAGCAACCTCATCCTTCTCGATCGCTTAGGGAAGGTCCTGGCCACCTTGCGCAGTTCACCAAGGGGAGGGACAAGGGAGATATCCCCAGGAGCCAATTACCATCCCCCCCCACCCCTTCCGGGTCTAAACCCCCTCCAATCATCCCTAACCGAAATAAGGAAGGAGTTGGAGGCGAGGAGGGGAATCCCCATTGGTCTAGCCGTGGAGCAGGGGATAAGGGGGATTACGGAGAAACTGGTTGGAGAGATATTGGGTAGGGTGGGGATCGACCCTAAAGACCACCCTATAGAGACCAAAAGGATGGATCTTCTCCTCAGGGAATTGGGGAAGGTCCTCGATGAGTGGAGAAAAGGGGTAGTCAACCCAGAGGTTATCTTTGATCAGGAGGGTAGACCAGACTGGCTGAGCATCACAGAAATCAGGGGGATACCACCGGAGAGAAGGAAAAGGTTTGGCTCGGTTAATGAAGCCCTCTGTTACCTATTCGATGAAAAAAGAAGCCACCTGAGGCTCTCTAACCAAAAGGCCTATCTGCTTAAGCTCTTGGGCCGGAAATCTAAAAATCTGGAGGTTCTCCTCAGCAAACTGGGGGAAGACTACCTACGGGCGGAGAATGCCGAGGATTATAAGCTCAAGGGTGATTTGATCATCTCTCACCTCAGGGAATTGAAAAAAGGGGCGAATAAGGTTAGGTTGCCCAACCTCTACGATCCGGAAGGGGAACCAATAGAGGTGGAACTCGATCCCCAGCGAACTCCTCAGGAAAACGCCCAACTCTATTACCGACTTTATGGAAAGGCCAAAAGGGCCAAAGTCCATTTAAAGAGGAGAATAGCCGAACTGAATGAAAGGTTAAAGGCAATGGAAACCCTGCGGGATGGCTTAGAGGGATCGAATGACCCCCTTATGGTAGAAAGGGCGGAGGCAAAGCTTCGGCAATTAGGGGTTATCCCCCCTCCGGCAAGGAAGGCTGAGGAGGAAGCAAGGACTAAATTTATCAAGTTTCACACCTCTGATGGCTGGGAGGTTCTCGTGGGGAAAGGGGCAAGTCAAAACGAGGAACTAACCCATCGGATAGCCAACCCAGATGATGTCTGGCTTCATGCCCAAGGGGTCCCTGGTTCCCATGTGATCATCAGAAGGGGCGGGAGGAAGGATGCCCCCTCCCAAAGGGCCCTCTCTGAGGCCGCCTCTGCGGCAGCCTTTTTCAGTCGAGCCCGTACATCGAAGGTTGTCCCAGTAATCTATACCCTGAAGAAGTGGGTACGGCGGCCCAGGGGAGCCAAGCCAGGGATGGTAGTCGTCCAGAGGGAAAGGACGCTTTTTGTGGAACCAAAACGTCCCCCCCCTCCCTGATCCTCAGGCAAAGGCCGAGGCGGGAAGGGTTGAAAAGTCCTAATGGGAAAAGTTGGGTTAGCTACTTGGCCACTGAAAATGTAGAAATCGCTTGCTTATTGGCTTAAATTTAGTTAAATTTAGGGTAAGATCGGAAAAGGGCTGAAAAAAAAAGACTTAAACCGATGAAGTTGGTAAATTGATCTATGGAGGGGCTTTACCCAGAGAGCCCCTTCAGATCCTCCAAGGTTCCGAAAGGATCCTTGGCGATTTGAGAAGGACTGTAGATCGGTGAACGGGTTATCAACATTTAGCCTGGAAAGGGAGATGAGGAGGAGGATATTTTTCTTGGCTGTATTGGTGGGAGGGATGCTGTTAGCACCTCAGGTGGCTGGTGGGACCAAGCTATTGGTGAGGGTCTACACAACCGATTTGACCAAGGCTCCCCCCCTATTCAAGGGCTTGGATATTGCTGGATTCAAGAGGGGTGAATGGTTCGATTTGGTCACCACGGATGAGGGTTTGCTCAAGTTGAAAAGCCTTGGGTGGAAGGTCCAAGTGCGTATCCCGGACATTGAAAGGTATGAACGCCAGGTGAAGGGAGAATATCATACCTACCAGCAGGTAGTGGATAGCTTGCGGGCCCTAGCCATAGATCATCCGGAGATCGTCTCCTTAGACACCCTGGGATGGACCTATGAGGGGAGGGAGATTCTGGCCTTAAAGATCTCCGACAACGTAGGGGCCGAGGAAGGGGAGGCCGAGCTCCTCTTTATGGGCCTCCACCATGCCCGGGAATGGCCTGCCTTGGAGATACCCCTATTCTTTGCCGACACCTTAGTGAGGGGCTATGGTTCAGATCCTCACATCACGGAGGTGGTGAACCAAAGGGAGATCTGGATCATCCCCTGTGTCAACCCCGATGGCTACCATTACTGCCATGACCTGGGACATGATTGGAGGAAGAATCGGAGGTACTTCCCAGAGTTCAACACTTATGGGGTTGATCTGAACAGGAACTATGATGGCAGTTGCAACGGGGACCGGAGAGGGGAGTGGGGTTGCATACCAGGATGGGCCACCACCCATTGGCCAAGCTACTCACTTTATGATGGTCCCTCCCCCTTTTCCGAAGAGGAGACCCAAGCAGTGAGGGACCTGGTAGCGGTCCACAACTTCGTCTTTACCGTTTCCTATCACACTTATTCGGAATGTGTGATGTGGCCCTGGGGTTATCACATCGGGGTGCAGGTTCCAGACAACGAGCTCATCTCTGGCATAGGTCAAGAGATGGCTGCGCGCATTACCAGACAAGGAGGAAGCGGCACCTATGATGCCTTCCAATCTGCTGGCCCAGGGATGTATCCCACTACTGGAGACACAGATGATTGGGTATATGGATTTATGCTCTTTGTGGCCGGGGGGAATTCATTGCCCTATACGGTTGAGGCCTGCAGTGATTTTCATCCCTCAGAGTCGGTCTTAAACCAGGTGGAGAGGGAGAACCTCAATGGTGCCCTCTACCTCTGTGATGTAGCCGACAGCGTGGCTGGCCTCTTAACCCCCAGGGTCATGCCCCCGGTTGTGGCTACCCCGGATAGTATCTCCGCTGGGTCCTACACCATCAGGTGGGCACCCCAGAACCCTGCTGCTCAGCCGGATCGATACGAGCTTGATGAGCTCTCCGGCCTCTATTTGCCCACAGATGAGGGTGAAGGATGGACCAACTCCCTCTGGGAGATGGGTGGCTTTTCGGTGAACACTTCCAGATACCATAGCTCAACCCACAGCTATTATTCCACCACCCAATCGGGAAACGATGTGACCACCATGACCACCAAGTATCCCCTTCCTGTCTCCTCCGGCGACTCCCTGAGTTTCTGGTGCTGGTATGACATAGAAGAGGGATGGGATTATGCGTATGTAGAGGTTTCCCCTCAAGGGAGGCAGTGGTATATCTTAGACCAGTTTACGGGGGAACAAAAGAGCTGGATGAGGAAGTCCTATAGCTTAGAGGGGTTCGCAGGGGGATCCATATTTTTGCAATTTAGATATATAACCGACGACGCCACCCAAAACGAAGGCTTCTATGTGGACGATATCCATCCTGTGCCCTACTTCAGCAAGATCGATACCCTCTCTGCTGCCCTCACAGATACCTTCTACCAGGTAGAGGGTAGACCTGATGCCACCTACTACTATCGCGTTAGGGGACACAACCAGGCCCATAGCTGGGGGGATTTCAGCCAATTAAAGCCAGTGACCATTGGCGTGGGCGTAACCGAAGGGGGGTCCTCCTTAGATCTTCCCACTAAGTTTGGGCTTTTCCAGAACTACCCCAACCCGTTTAACTCCACTACCGTTATTCGTTACTCGTTACCCGGAGATCGTTCCTCCCCCACTAACCTCAAGGGTCTGGCAGAGGGGGGTTCACGAGCACGAGCCACGAGCACGATACACGTCCGTTTGGAGGTATACAACATCTTAGGGCAGAGGGTGGCCACTCTGGTGGATGAGAAGCAAACCCCTGGGTACAAGATGGTTACCTGGGATGCCGCAGGGATGGCCTCCGGTATCTACTTCTCCAGGCTTAAGGCCGGGGGGTTTACCTCCGTCAGGAAGATGATCTTGCTCAAATAGAAATGCCTGTTTTATATCCACTTTTTTACTTCGAAATTAAAACAAGGAGAAACTATGATCTCACCGAGATTGGGCTTTACCGCAGCGTTGGCTTTGCTCTTGTCCCTCTTAGGGAGGGGTGCAAGAGCTGAGAACCTAAAGGTGACCTTGAGGGCTAACCCTTACGAGATCCTCAAGGATGTTGAGGGATATGATGAGATAGTGATGGAGGAGTTCGGCAGCCTCCTGATTTCCGGTAAACCTAAATTGCCGATGAAGGTCTTTACCATTGCCCTACCCCCGGGAGCAGAGGTCTCTTCAGTGGAGATCGGTGAGGGGAGCCCCTTGGATTTAGCAGGAAAATATAGGATCAGGCCGGCTCCGCCTATGCTCCCGATGGATCCTATTCCCGCTCTCATAAAGAGGGCTCTCCAGGAGTACCGCACTAACTATGAAGAGACCTATGAATCTAATGCAGCCTATCCTTCCCAGGGGGGTAAGTACCTCGGCTTTGGGGCACTAAGGAGATATCCCTTGGTGAGGGTTGCCTTTTATCCCTTCTCCTATTTCCCCAGATCAGGAAGGCTCACCTACCGGAGCTCCTTAGTTGTTTCGGTAAACTATTCCCTTCCCTCAAAGGGCAGCCAGCAGGAGAAGGAGGCCAAAAGGTTAGCCTCCGATATCCTGGCTGAAGAACTGGCCTCCAAACTGTTTGTCAATTACCCCCAGATCAAAAGTTGGTATCCTCCTTCCATGGGGGATTCCAAAAGCACCTACGAGTATGTGATAGTCACCACTGACGCCCTGGAGAGCGCGGTGGACACCCTCGTTGCCTGGAAAGAGGGTATAGGCTATGGGGTGGAGGTCGTTACCACTTCCTGGATCTCTGCCCATTACACCGGGGAGGACCTGGCCGAGAGGATAAGAAACTTCCTCATCGACAAGTATCCCCAATCCCAGTGGGGGATAAGGTGGGTGCTGTTTGTGGGAGACATCACGGATGTCCCTATGCGGCAATGCTTCCCCTATCCCTCTGAGCATGATTCCGCTGGCTGGTATTCCCCCTGGACTGACTACTACTACGCCGACCTAACTGGGGACTGGGATTCAGATGGTGATGGCTACTATGGTGAGGTCGGGGAGGACGATTTCGACTTAATCCCGGAGATAACACCGGGGAGAATCCCTTGGGGCGATCCGGCCACAGTGCAGACAATCTGTGAGAAGCTGGTGAGGTTTGAATCAGATGGAGGGGATTGGAAGGATGACGCTCTGCTTTTGGCGGCGATAACCTGGTATGGGAATGAGAACGGAGGGGGAAGCCTAAAAACCGATGGGGCTTGTCTGATGGAGAAGATGATAGCCGATATCCTTCCCCCAACCTCAAGCTATACCCGCCTCTACGAGGATGCCGGCCTTGACCCTTCATCCTATCCCCATGAGGACTCCCTCTGCACCTCGAATGTGGTCTCCTATTGGAATTCAGGCCATTATGGGATCTGCAACTGGTCTGGCCATGGCAACTGGTATGGTTCCTACCGGAGGATTTGGAGCTGGGACGACGGCGATGGAGTGCCTGAGGATACCTGTGATCCTCCTGAGTTTCACGGTACTCCCTTCATCTCCACGGATCAGGTTCCCCTTCTCGATGACAGCTACCCGTCTATCATCTTTGGCTCTTCCTGCTCTAACGGGGTGCCTGAGGAGGACAACATCGGCAAGGAGCTTTTGAAAAATGGCTCTGCAGGAATTGTGGTCGCCACCAGGGTCGCCTTTGGAGCCTGGGGTTGGGACGATGAAAACGATGGAGGCTGCAATTCCTTGGACTACTGGTTCTATCACCACCTAATTAACAATTCGGAAAAAGTAGGGGATGCCCTGATGAGTGCCAAGCTCAACTACATTGATCATTTCGGGGATACGGAACTCCAAAACGTTTATGAGTTCACCCTATATGGGGAGCCTGGGCTGTGCAGAAAGGCTGATGGGCTCTATTTTCTTTCCCAAACAATTGATGATGACCAAGCAGGGCAAAGCGATGGGGACGGGGATGGGGAATTCGAGGCCGGGGAGACAATAGAGATGGAGGTGGTTCTGGAGAATATGAGCAGTCAGAGCCTCACCCAAATATCAGCCACCCTCTCTACTGAAGATACGCTGGTAAACATCTTGACTGAGAATGTCAACTTCCCAGATGCCTCTCCCTGGTCAAGGGTCCCGAGCCTCCAACCCTTTGCTCTTTCCCTCGCCGGTACCTCTCCGCCTGAGCATAGAGCCAATCTGAGGGTGGATGTTACGGCCAGCGGAGGTTTCCAACGCCACCAGATTATAGAGCTGCTCACAAAGGCCCCCGATCTGGTTTTTAATTCCTATAGTATTGTGGATACCGCTTCCGGGAATGGAGATGGAAACGCCGATCCAGGGGATACTGTGCAGCTTTACATCGAGCTTCTCAACCAGGGAACGGCAGATCTGACCTCCCTTTGGGCAAGGATTTCCACTAGTGCCTCCTGGGTGAATATCTTGGTGGATAGCGCAGGTTATCCCAATGCCCTTCCCGACAGTACGGTCTCCCCCACCTTCCCCTTTGAATTCTCTGTCGCACCCGGCTGTTCAATCGACCCGTATATAGTCGTTTTTGATCTGGAGATCCGAGGAGAAAGGGGATTTAAGGGGTCTGCCAGCTTCAATACCTCTGTAGGGGATAGCACAGGCTATGTAGACCCTATGGAAGATTGGTGGAGGGAGGATTGGATGCACTACTCAGTCACCCCAGGTTACAAGGACGAATGGCACTTGAGCACCGAGAGAAACCATACCTCTGGAGGACGATATAGTTGGAAGTGCGGCAAGGTCTCAAGCAGCTATTCCAACCTTGATGATGCGGGACTTGTCTCCCCAGAGGTGAGGCTGGGCCAGAACGCAAAACTCTCCTTCTGGCACTGGATCAGCGCTGAGACAGAGGATGCTACCTGGGCCTGGGACGGTGGCATCGTGGAGATAGACAGTGGAAGCGGTTGGCAGCAGATAACCCCAATCGGCGGCTATCCATACTTGATCATAGACAACCCAGCAAGCCCCTTCAATCCTGGTACCCCCTGTTTCTCTGGCCAATCTGACTGGTCCAAAGTCGAATTCGATCTCTCCGGTTATTCGGGGACGGTAAGGTTTCGTTTCCGATTTGGGTCAGACGGCTATGTCACCTATGGCGGTTGGTTTATTGACGATTTCGAGGTCACCCCCTGGACAGGAGTAAAAGCGGAAGAAACCCCCTCCAACGAGAGGCTTCCGGAGAAGTTCAGCCTCTCCCAGAACTATCCTAATCCCTTCAATGCAACCACTGTGATTCGTTACACTATTCCAGCGGTCAGCGATCAACGATCAGCGGTTAGCCTGGAGGTCTACAACGTCTTGGGACAGAAAGTAGCCATCCTGGTGGATGGTAAACAGACCCCTGGCTATAAGACCATCACTTGGAATGCTCATAGTATAGCCTCTGGTATCTACTTCTATAGGCTCAAAGCCGGGGAGTTTACCGCCGTCAAAAAGATGATCCTGTTGAAATAAAGTCAAATGAGGGAGGGTTCTCTTGAACCCTCCCTCTTCCCAGGGGGTTCTAAAAACCCTTGACATTCATCGCCCGAAGTAGTAGTATATAATCGGAGTCGAAAAAATCCCTTTGAACTTTAAGGGGGTGATGTAGAATGGAAAACCTTTAAGGCTCTCTTTTTGCCCTATGGGCAAGATGGAGGGCTTTTTTTTGCTTAAACCCGAATTGTTCATAAATTTTCGACGGTTCAGTCTAATCTGCACTCACCCTGGATGTTAGGAATAATCATATTACCGAAAGTGAACTGGCAGAGCCCCTGTTCTGCCACGAAATTAGCAATATCAGCAAGTTTGTCTATTGCTTTGCCACCAGGTAACCAAGGAAAGATTACTCCCCTTCAAGCTAAGATTTGAGAGCCAAATCAAGTTGAGGAAAGGGGGGACGGATTTTAGATAGTTCAACTGGCTCTTGTTGCAAAGGGGATCAAACCTGATTGATCACCTTTAGGTGTTTTAGTGTAAGGAGGGGAAAATGGCCAAGAGATTTGTCTTAATCAGTTTGGCGATTTTCGCCTTACCCCTGATAGGCCTGAACCTTTCTACCACCAGCACCGGGGCCAAAATGGCTCTCCTCAGTGATCTCAGCAGTCCCCAAGTGGACACCATATGCGCCTACCCAGGGATCAAATTATGGTCCGATTTAGGCCATCCTGGAGAGGGTGGGGCAAACAGATGCGAGGTAACCCTTCCCTGTTCCTTGAAAACAATGCGTGCGCTCTTTTACAATTACCCAGGGTATTATGTTCCAGGCATCTATGTGAATTTCTATGTCTATCACGATGGGGATGCAGATGGACCAGACGCTGCTAACACAATATACACCTCACCCCCAGTTGCCCTACCTGGAAATTCAGGCTGGGTCTTTGCCACGATCGATGGTATCGATCTGCTCCTCTCCCCTGGAGCCTATTACTTCGCTTATATCCTCTCCGGGGATAGTGCTACAGCCCTTACATTTATGGCCTCCGATAGCTGCGGTTCAGACCCGGATGAGAATGGGTTCTTCACCTCAGATACAGGGACCACCTGGCAGACAAACGCGGTGGCCCTGAGCTGCTCCACCAGATGGGCCATTGGGGTATATGGCAAATGCTGCCAGGACAAGATGATCATCCCGGACAGCGTTATGGCACCACCAATTAGTCCATGTAGAGTTAGGGTACCTATTTACGGCCGAGTCTGCTGTGATGGCCTTGATGCCATAACCTTCAGAGCAGATTTCGATACAAGCTGTCTCCGCTGCATGGGGATAGACTATGAGGTCACCGGCACCGACCCCTTGGGTAATGATTATACCACGCTTTATGATGTCATCCCTACCCCAGCAATCTTTAATGTTTCCTGCAACTACCATCAGGCGTATATCCTCTGCGGTTTATTAGCGAGCCTTACTGGTTCTCCGGATTGGCCGCCAGATATGTACCGGTTCTGGGATCTCATTTTTGAAGTTGCCGACAGCATTCCTGCCGGCCATTGCTGCCTCCTCACTATCTCTGGACCGGATAGCACCTACTGGATGTGTGGGGATACCACGATCCATCCAGAGCTGGACGATGGCTCCGTCTGTAAACCCGTCCGCTTTATACGAGGGGATTACGATGCCACAACTGCGGTGGACATGGGCGATGTTATAGGACTATTGAACTACTTGTATTCCGGCTTCCAGCCAGCCTTCAGATGCGACGACTCCTATGATGCCAATGACGATGGTTGGGTGGGGATAGCCGATCCTATGTATCTGCTCTTGTATCTTAACAATTTAGGCCCATCCCCACCACCACCTTTTCCTGATTGTGGCACAGATTCCACCAATGACAACCTCGGCTGCGACCGCTTCCCACCCTGTAACCCTGAGGGGCTGATCCCTGACTTTTATAGTCAAAGTGGCAACGCAATAATTACCCAATCCGGCAGAAAAGGCCAACTGAATACTCCAAAAGAGGGGGACAGGTTAAAATTTGTCCCAGAGGGTTCTGCAGAACCAGGTGATACCTTATCGGTAGTTGTGGTTGCCCAGGCAGGAACAAATCCGGTGGAGGCTGTGGGGATAGATGAACTTTTATACCCGGAGTGTTTAACACCTTTTGAGGTCCGCTACTTCGGCAAAGCGGCCTCTGCCGATTACCATCAGTGGTATTACGACACCACAGGTACACCTTCTCTTGAGGGGTACGATGTCCTTCATCTGGGGGTTCTCTTTAGCTTTGACTGCGACAATTCCAAGTACCTCAAACCAGAAGAGGGAGAGCAGAGCTTAGCCCAGATAGATTTTGCTGTGGATGAAGGGGCAACCCCAGGCGTCTATCCCATCTCTATTCCCAATCACAGGGCGGAGTTCAGCGTGCTCGGCGGGAGTAGAGACGAACCAACGATTGAAGTGGTGGATTCCGTAAGGGTAGGGATTGAACCAAACGGAGAAGTTGCCGCTCTACCTAAGAAGTTTGCCCTCTTCCAGAACTACCCCAATCCGTTCAATGCAACTACCGTTATTCGTTACTCGTTACCCGTAGATCACTCCTCCCCCACTACCCTCAAGGGTCTGGCAGAAGAGGGTTCACGAGCTACGAGCAGGATATACGTCCGTTTGGAGGTATACAACATCTTAGCGCAAAAGGTGGCCACTCTGGTGGATGAGAAGCAAACCCCTGGGTACAAGACAGTTACCTGGGATGCCGAAGGGATGGCCTCAGGCATTTACTTCTATAGGCTCAAAGCTGGGGAGTTTACCGCCGTCAGGAAGATGTTGCTGTTGAAATAAGGCCCGATAAGGGGAGGGTCCAAAAGGGCCCTCCCTTTCGAGGGGCCGAAAAAACCCTTGACATCCACAGGCCAAAGGAGTAAATTATATATAGGTGATCACTACTGTCCGATTGTTTGCTCTTGACTTTGTTGTAACTGCATTGATGAAATTGAGTTGCGAGCGAAAATAACTGTTATCGATTTCAAATCCTTTGTATACTATGGTCATTCCACTTTCTACGGCGCATCCGAAAATGCCGTGAAGACTCCAATATGGACTGCCATCTCAGTGTTTGTCCTCGTCGCCATTGTTAAGAAACGGGCTCATCTGGACCTCAGTCTCTACACAATTCTACAGAGTCTGAGCGTCACCGTTTTCGAAAAATCGCCTATCTTACAGGTGCTTACGGATTTCGCTCGCAAAGAGCTGAAGGGCGAATGCTATAAGCAATTGTCATTATTCAACTAATAACCGGACAGTAGTGATAGGTGATAATTAGGCAAAAGTCGCAAAATAGGGTAGCCGCAACCTTTCAGGTTGCGTAAGTGGTTGACTTATGGAATTTCCTTTCGTCAGCTAATGCCTATAGCTGCCTATTCCATATTTTTTGTTGCACCACCATAGGTGTAAAAGGAAAAAAATCCCTTTGATCTTTAAGGGGGTGAGGTAGAATGAAAAACCTTTAAAGGCTCTCTTTTTGTCCCATGGGCAAGATGGAGGGCCTTTTTTGCTTAAAAAGGAGAGGAGGAATTACAACCGGAATTTTCAGCATTTCCTAACATCCCCACAGTCAATCAAAGAATAACAAAGGAGTGATTTAAGATGCCTATTCCACAAGGGTTTAGGTTTAAACTGGCAATAAGTTTGGCTGTGGTTGCCAACTTGAGTTGTTTTCTCTTTGGTTCAACTGTTCTGGCCAAGAGGAACTTCATTGAGGTATCCCATAAGATCAGGCCTGATGAGTTGGAAAAGCTAAAGCAACACTTCGGCACCTACAAGGAAGGGAAGAATTACAATGAGATAATTGATGGCCACGGCACAGGTCTGCAGCCACCCACTGAAAAAGGCTGGGAAGAGATAGCCCAAGAGGCCAAGATGGTAGATGAAATCATCCTCACCGATCCGCAACGCAAGGGAGTTATCCATATAGATCACAGCCAGAGCAAGTTCTTCCCGCCCATTGGTAGCCAGGGTATGCAAGGTTCTTGCACCTGTTGGGCTATAGTTTACTATGCGAAGACATTTCAGGAGGCAGAGGAGCACAACTGGGACCTTTCCGCAGCAGATTGGGTAGGAGGGATTTATTACGGCCATCCATCAAGTGCTTATCAGGATAAGATATTCAGTCCTGCTTTCATCTATCACCAGATCAATAGGGGATGTAATTGCGGGAGTAGCCCTGATGATGCCTGGGATGTGCTCCAGAGAATTGGTGCTTGCACCTGGAAGGAGATGCCCAATGATCCCGATGACCACTCAAGTTGGCCCTCAGAATCGGCCTGGAGGGAGGCTCCGCTTTACCGGGCAGAGGCAGATGGTATAAGGTATATCGATCTGAGTTCATCAATCCAGAATTTGAGGAACTTGCTGCTATCTGTGCCCACCATCCTTCCAGTAATAGGTGTTGATGGATACCAGCTACATGAGATGGCCACATTGGATAACTATGTCAACCCACTTTTTAACCATCTTAATACGGTGGTGGGATTCGATGATAGCAAATCGTATGTAGAGGAGGGGGAGGTTCGTTATGGGGCATTCAAGATCGCCAATTCCTGGGGGCCAACCTGGAATGGAGAGGAGGACAGTGATGGATGTTGGTGGATGTCCTACGAAGCGATGAGGCAGAGGGTTGAATACTGTATGTATTATTACGATCGCATTGGCTATCAGCCCACACTTGTTTCAGTCTTTAACATAGATTATCCCGAAAGAAATAGATGTTTGATAAGGATCGGTTCAGGTGACTTAGGTAACCCTGACCAGGTGAAAGAATTCAACCCCAAGTATACTAATGCCGGTCCATGGCCTTTTCCTGCAAATGACATCGTCTTTGATATCAGCGAGTTGATTGATGGAGACTCCTCTAACTACTGGTTGGAGGCCTATGATCGCGGAAGTAGCACAACCGGGGAGATCAAAAAGTTTTCCATTGAATACTATGGCAATTATAGGTCGAGAATACCCTACTATACGGTGACATCAGATGATCCTCCGGTCCCCACCGTCCAGGGTGACTGTGTTTACGCACAGCTTTCATCAGGTATCGTGCCCCAAAAAACGGTCATTGGTGTGCAACCTGATCTGCTCGATTTCGGAGAAACCAGTCTTGGATTCCCAAAGACCTTGAAGCTTCTGGTACACAATGTGGGCACCACTGTATTGGATGTTACTGGTATTGCCAGTAGCAATGAGCATTTTACCGTCCAGCCCACTGTTTTCACCTTGGATGTAGGCATGACTCAAGAGGTGGCGGTTGTGTTTGCTCCCACCAGCTTAGGTGACCAGTTTGGAGTTTTATCCATTACATCAAATGATCCAGATGACCCCCTCATTTGGGTTCTTATGAAAGGTTCAGGGAATTTTCCGCCTAACATCGGAATTACTCCAACGTCTTTTGATGTAGCTTTGTCCCCAGGACAGATTGATTTATTTCATACCCTCACTATTACCAATAGGGGGACCGGACCATTGCACTACACCCTCACGGATGATCTATTAGCAAACTTTGGCAATAGAGTGAGTCGGTTAAGGCTTCCATTTACCGGATGCACTGGGCTCACCTTTGATGGCATCAATCTCTGGGGGGTTGACCTTGATGATGGAATCCTTTATAAAATGGACTCTGTCTCTGGGGATGTATTAGCCCAATATGCCATTCATAGTTCTCCCTATGGCTTAACCTTCGATGGAACCAATCTGTGGATCGGGAGTAATAGCTCAACGATCTACGAATACGATACCACTGGTAATAACATTGGTTCATTTGCTGCTCCCTTAATCTCCCAACCGGCCATTGCCTGGGATGGCAATTATTTATGGCTATCGGAGGCGAGTTGGGTTGACAACCCAACATTATACCAGGTAGATACTTCTGGGATAGTTGTCCGGACTGTAAATGCCAGTATTGGAGATGCGGTCAGCGGTGCCACCTGGGCATATGGTCTCCTATGGACAATTGGATCAGCGGATAGGATTGCTCGTTCGTGGGATGTATCCTTCACCAGTGCTCTGGAGATAAATTCCTTTAACTCTATACACAACCAACCCTGCTACGATGGTATCACCTACGATGGCAATTATATTCTTGTATCTGATTGGGACGGACCTATTTATCGATATCATGTAGATAAGAGGTGGTGTGATTACGGCCCTGCTTCCGGCACCATTCAGGCTGGGGATGGAGTCGATGTAGCAATGGTCTTCAATGTAACTGATCTTCCCTCTGATGATTACTATGCAAACATTTTCGTCTCCAGTAACGATCCCTTGGATTCCCTGGTCACTATTCCCCTGCACCTTAGGGTAGGTCCAGCAAAGGTTGTTGTCCAATTCGTTCCTGATACTTTGGATTTGGTCCCTGATCTTCCTCCTGTTGAATGTTATATCGAACTCTCAGATGGGATTCCCGTGGAGGATATAACGGAGGTTACCCTGCGTGGATGCGGAGGTAAGAGTATGCAACCTTATCCAGAACCCTGGGTTGTTGGCGACTATGATAATGATGGGCAAGAGGATCTAATGGTTACCTTCGATCAACTCACTGCACTGCGAGTTATTGATCCCCTTCACTGTACTTCTGCCACCATTAGCGGCACAGTCACAGGGGCAGGAAGCTTTCAGGGCAGTGACACGGTATGGGCTAAATCTCCTGGGAGTTGTATTGCCGGCTGGGTAAAGGATAACGATGAGAATCCCCTACAAGGTGTATTGGTGCAGATTGAGAAGGACACACTGGTAGTAGGTGAGGATACCACTACTGGAGATGGCTATTATAGCATCTCCTATGTGCTCCCCGACACCTACAAGGTCTCAGTCTCTAAGGAAGGCTATGGAAGCTTAGCTCAACCAGGAGTGGAGAGTATTGAGGCAGAGACTACGGTGGTGGACTTTCAGCTTATCCCAGTAGGCCTATCCGAGAATCGGGCAGAGGACCTTCCCCAATACTTCAGCCTCTCCCAGAACTATCCCAATCCCTTCAATGCAACTACCGTTATTCGTTACTCGTTACCCGTAGATCGTTCACGAGCTACGAGCAGGATACACGTTCTTTTGGAGATATACAACATCTTAGGGGAAAAAGTGGCCACCCTGGTGAATGGGAAGCAACCCCCTGGTTACAAGAGTGTTACCTGGAATGCCAGTGGTCTGGCCTCGGGTATTTATCTTCTGAGGTTGCAGACAGGTGGCTATACTGCCACACGTAGAATAGTTCTATTAAAATAGGAGGGAACGATGAAAAGAGGAAAGATAGCCTTAGGGTTCCTATTGATACCTTTCTCCCTCACTATAACCTCCCAGGTAAGTGGATCTGCGAGGACGATTAGGTTAAGCTTTAGATTTCCTCCGCCCACTATCCAAAGAATCGGGTCTTATGATCAGGTTTCCATCGAGGGAGTGCCTTCTTTAGGTCAGGTGGGGAAACCGGTTCTACCAGTGAAAAGCGTGAAGGTGCTGCTCCCGGCGGGTTTCAATGTTGACTCTGTGCAGGTTTTCCACCCCAAAATGGAGAGGTTCGGTAGTGGTTACCTGATAAAACCCGGGCAACCTGTTATCCCCATATCCTTTCCGTATCGATTGAAGCCAGTGGCACCAGACCCGAAGATCTATGCTTCCCCCAATCAATATCCAGCTAAGCTTTATGATCTGGTCTCCATCCAGAGAGTCTGTGGCTATCGAATTGTCCTAATTAATCTCTATCCAGTAGTATATATGCCCAAAGATCGGACACTTTTATATTTCCCTCAATTGGAGTTGAAGATAACTACCCGGAGATCAACAAAGGCCCTGGCGGAGAGCGAGCGGATGATCAGGAACTCTCCCAACGTCCAAGCACGGGTGAAGAGATTGGTGGACAACCCACAGGAGATCGCCTCTTATCATGCTCTGCGGAGATATCCCCAGACAGCGTCTTTGCCACCTTCTCAAACAACTTATGATTATCTTATCATCACCACCAATGATCTTGTCCCCAGTTTTCAGAGTCTAGCAGACTACTACAATTCGAGAGGGCTATCTGCTGTTGTCCGAACCATAACTGGTGAGGCCACGCCGGAGCTGATACGTAATCTGATCACCCTTTACTACCAAACCTTTGGGATAAGCTATGTTCTTTTAGGCGGTGATGATGATCTAATTCCTCATAAGGGTTTCTATGGATCTGCTTCCGGATGGACAGACTATGACATTCCAGCAGATCTCTACTACGGATGCTTAGATGGGACATTCGACTATAACCAGAACAATATTTATGGTGAGCCGAATGATGGTCCTGATGGAGGGGAGGTGGACCTTTTTGCCGAGGTATCGGTTGGCCGGGCTTGCGTTAATACGACAACCGAGGCTGACAATTTCATCCACAAGGTGATCTCCTATCAACAACAACCGGTGTGGGGGGATGTTAACAGGGCCTTGATGGTAGGTGAGTACCTGGGAGTAGGAAGTACAGTATGGGGGGGAGATTATAAGGATGAGGTGAAGGATAGCTGTAGCACCTGCGGCTTCACCACTGCCGGATTTCCGGACCGCTTTCAAGTGACCACCTTATACGACAGAGACCTTGATCCAGAACGGTGGGATAAGTATACTCTCATTCCCTTACTCAATGGAGGGGTAAACCTGGTAAATCACCTAGGCCACTCCAATGTCTCCTATACGATGAGGATGGTAAATGATGATGTCGATACAGCGTTAACCAATGATGGGATTAGCGGTGGCTATTATATCGTCTACTGTCAGGGCTGCTATTCTAACGCTTTCGACAACCGGGAACCTCCCCCTCCTTATGGAGATGGGAGAGTACACCCAGGTACTGATGCCATATCCGAACATTTTACTTCCGGCCCCTATGGAGCAGTGGCCTTCATCGGCAATACGCGTTTTGGCTGGGGGTATATGGATAACACTTGTGGACCCAATCAATTGTTCGATAGGCAGTTTTTCGATGCCATCTTCGGGGAAGGCTTGGTCACCTTGGGATTATCTTTTGATGACTCCAAGGAGGACAATGCAGCATACGTCTCATCAGACGAATATGGAGCAATAAGATGGTGTTACTATCAGCTTTGTCTTTTAGGTGATCCTGCGATGACCGTCGTATGGGGAGGGAGCAATCAGTTCATCCGGGGGGACTATAATAGCGATGGGGTGGTGTCGACCCAGGACCCCCTGATGGAGCTACAGTCGATCTTTGGAGTTCCTGGGGCATTTCCTGCTTCCTGTGAGGACGCTGCCGATTACGATGATGACGGTAGTATTCTGACCAATGATCCTTTGATGGCGTTACAATTCATCTTTGGAGTTCCAAAGTCTATTCTCCCTCCACCTCCCTACCCGAACTGTGGTATCGACCCTACTGAGGATAATTTGCACTGTATCTGGCATCGATTCTGCATGGGGGGCAAAACTGTGCCCTATAAACCCTCAGTAAGCAGGTTGGGTGCGATGGACAAGTTGGTAGCCGGGAATCCTGTAATAAATGATGGATTGGTGCAGGTACCTGTTGATCTGACGGTAGCTGAGTCGGTATGTGGGTTGGACATCTCCCTGGGCTATGACGCTACCACTCTGCTGTTCAAGGAAGTAGAAGGTGGGGATGAGTATGACTTCTGGGCGGTGGATACTCGGCAAGCAGGAGTAGTGCGGATAGGGGCTGTGCCAGACATAGAGATGGCCAAGCTGCTGAAGCCTGGGACACATCGGATTGGTAAGGTAGCCTTTGAGGTTAAGAAGAAGGGTAATATGGGGCTGAGTTGGAAGAATGTTGAGATATATGGGTCTAAGGTGCAACCTCTATCTGTGGAATGGGTAGTCAAAGCTGGGAAGAGCAATTTACCCAAGGAGTTTGCCCTGGAACAGAACTACCCCAACCCGTTTAACTCCACTACCGTTATTCGTTACTCGTTACCCGGAGATCACTCCTCCCACACTAACCTTAAGGGTCTGGCAGAAGAGGGTTCACGAGCTACGAGCACGATCCACGTTCTTTTGGAGGTATACAACATCTTAGGGGAGAAGGTAGCTACCTTGGTGGATGAGAAACAGGCTCCTGGCTATAAGACCATCACCTGGAATGCTCATAGTATGGCCTCGGGTATCTACTTCTGTAGGCTGAGGGCGGGTGATTTCTCCTCCATTAAGAAGATGGTCTTATTGA
Source organism: bacterium (assembly GCA_029932675.1). Lineage (GTDB taxonomy): Bacteria > SM23-81 > DAOVCL01 > DAOVCL01 > DAOVCL01 > DAOVCL01. The sequence continues at coordinate 32,226 of JAOZPP010000008.1, read as the reverse complement.
AATAAGGCCATAGCCTTATGAGGAGGGCCCACCTGAGGCCCTCCTCATAACTTCTTTGCTACCGGAGTAGCTGCCCGCACAGGGTTGAAACCCAAAGGGCCCGGCTGAAGCCGGGTAAAAGAGTAGCATACGAGACTCTCCGCCGAAGAGGGCATTCCGTTACCTCCGGTGGAACCAGCGGTAAAGAGCTGGGCCGGAATAGCCAGGCAGTTTCCAAATGGGGTTACCTGCGTCCTCAAAAAATTGTTGACAAGTGGGTGATTCAAGATTAAATTTAAGGAAGTGGCGGTGTAGCTCAGTTGGTTAGAGCAGCGGAATCATAATCCGTGGGTCCGGGGTTCGAATCCCTGCACCGCTATAGGGCGACATCTTTGTCGCCCTTTTTTATTTGACAAAAAGACAAAAAAGGTTTATATTTTATGTGGTTATGCTTGTAGAGAAGGTAAAGGAAACCATTGCTAAATATGGGATGTTAAGCTATGGGGATCGGATCCTGGTGGCCCTTTCCGGAGGCTCAGATTCCGTAGCCCTGCTCAATATCCTCTTAGAGATCAGGGATGAATACCAGTTAAAGTTGGCTGCCGCGCACCTCAACCACCGGCTAAGAGGGGAGGAAGCCGAGGAGGACGCCAGGTGGGTGGAGAAACTCTGCCAGGGCCTGCATATTCCCTGCCGGATCGGCCAAGAGGAGGTGAGGAGCTTCTGCAAGGAGAAAGGCCTAAGTTTGGAGGAAGGGGCAAGGGTCCTTAGATACAGGTTCCTCCGGGAAGTTGCTGCAGACCTGGGGGCTCAGAAGATCGCTACCGGCCATACTCAGGATGATCAAGCAGAGACGGTTTTAATGAGGCTTTTGCGGGGATCTGGGCCTACCGGCTTGGAAGGAATTAGGCCGGTTTGGGGGGAGATCATCCGTCCCCTGATAGAGGTGAGGAGAGGAGAGCTTAGGGATTGGCTCCAACGAAGGGGGCTCTCCTTCCGTGAGGACAGCTCCAATCGGGATCTCTGCTATTTAAGAAACCGCATCAGGTGGCGGCTCCTTCCCCAACTAAGTGCTTATAATCCCAAGATAACCGAGGCCTTGGCCAGATCGGGGATGATCCTTTGGGAACAGGGGGAATTCCTCACTGGCTTAGCCAGGAAGGTCCTCCACCAGATTGCCCATCGCCAAACGGGTGGGGAAATAATCCTTGATTTGGATCAACTTTTTGCTTATGATAAGGTCATCAGGCAAGCAGTGCTCAAGGAAGCCTTTCGGGAGTTAGGAGAAAAGGAACTCCCCTACTCACACCTGCAGAGGTTGGCCAGCTCTCCCCTGAGGGGGAGGACCTCCCTTCCCGGAGGGATTGAGGCAGAGGGAAAGGAGGGTAAACTCTTCTTTCTCCGTGCGGCCCTCCGGCGAGTGCCCACGAGGGTAGAAATCCCTGGGAGGGCAGAGACCGAAGATGGCTTATCCTTAAGCACTGAGCTCATCTCCCCTCCCCCTCTGGACCTCATCCAGAAAGGGGGTAGGATGGTGGCTTATTTCGACTGGGAAAGGCTTGAGGGACCATTTAAGCTGCGGGGATGGGAAAGAGGGGATAGAATGCAGCTCCTCGGAATGGAGGGGAGAAAGAAGCTACAAGATCTCTTTGTAGACCTGCATATCCCCAGGCCAGCGCGCGGGCTAATTCCACTTTTGACCTGCCCAAAGGGGATCGTCTGGGTAATTGGCTATCGGATTGCCGAACAATTTAAAGTGAGGGAGGAAACAAAGGTAGCCTTAAAGGCTGTAGCCAAATGGAAAAAATCCAATTATTGATCCCGGGCTCGAAGATAAAAGCACGGGTGAGGGAACTAGGGAGAGAGATCTCCTTGGATTATCAGGGACTTAATCCCATACTTGTCTCCATCCTCAAGGGAAGCTTCCTCTTCCTCGCCGATCTGACCAGGGCCATCCATCTTCCTCACCAGATTGACTTCATCTCCGTCTCCAGCTATGGATCATCTACCCATTCCAGCGGAGTGGTCAGGTTGCTCCAAGACTTAGGGACAAATATAGAGGGGCGGGATGTTTTGGTGGTGGAGGACATCGTAGATACGGGTTTGACTTGGCGGTATATCAGAAACAATCTCCTCACCAGAAATCCATCGTCTCTGCGCATAGTTACCTTATTGGACAAAAGGGAGAGGAGGGTGGTCGATGTCCCGGTTGACTACGTGGGTTTCGTGATCCCGGACAGATTTGTGGTCGGCTATGGCCTCGACTACCAGGAGAGATATCGTAACCTCCCCTACATCGGGGCCTTGGAAGATAAGAGGGAGATATAATCCCCAATGGCAGGAAAGCGGAGAGCCACAGATGTCTATCCCTGCAGCTCGGGCCGCATATCCTTATAACGACTGATTGCTGATCCTGTAAATCGGTGGAAATGAGGTTTAAACTATGAAGGACAAACCATCCCCTCCCCGGGGAACAAAAAGACCTATCTCATCGCCCCAGAAGGGGAAGACCTGGAAGACCCTCCTTATCTGGACTCTTTTGACCTTAGCCTTCCTCTGGGCTTATCGGATTCTCACCCCTTCCCGCGGGGAGGAGGTTTCCATCACCTACACCCAATTCATGGATCTGGTCAAGGGTTCTCAGGTGAAGAAGGTGACCATTGTGGAGAGCGACATCCACGGGGAGCTCACCGCTCCGGCAACCAGAGTGGTAAAGGGGAGGGAAGAAGAGTTCTCCCGCTTTTATGTGCACATCCCCCTCAAGGACCCTCAGTTACTGGGGAGGCTGGAGGAGAAAGGAGTAGAGGTCGATGCCAAACCAAGGCGAACCCCTATTCTCTCCATCCTAATTCAGATGGCCCCTTTCCTCTTCTTCGCCCTGCTTTGGATCTTCTTTATTAAACAGATGCAGGGCAGCCAACGGGGGGTCTTCTCCTTTGGTAAATCGAGGGCAAAGCTCCTTGTGGAGAATAAACCCAAGGTAACCTTTAGTGACGTAGCTGGGGCAGATGAGGCCAAGGAGGAGTTAGAGGAGGTAATTGAATTCCTGAAGAATCCGAAGAAATTCCAGAGGCTGGGGGGAAAGATCCCCAAGGGGGTCCTCCTCCTGGGTCCTCCAGGAACTGGGAAGACCCTCCTGGCCCGGGCTGTGGCCGGAGAGGCCGGTGTCCCTTTCTTCAGTATGAGCGGTTCAGACTTTGTGGAGATGTTCGTTGGGGTGGGAGCATCAAGGGTGAGGGACCTCTTCGATCAGGGAAAGAGAAATGCCCCTTGCATCATCTTCATTGATGAGATAGATGCGGTGGGGAGACATCGGGGAGCAGGCTTAGGTGGGGGACATGATGAAAGAGAACAGACCCTCAATCAACTCTTGGTGGAGATGGATGGCTTTGAGGCCAACGAAGGGGTTATCCTTCTGGCAGCCACAAACAGACCCGATGTCCTTGATCCAGCCCTCCTGCGACCAGGGAGGTTTGACCGCCAGATAGTTGTGGACAGGCCCGATGTGCGGGGAAGGGAAGGAATCCTTAAGGTCCATACCCGAAATATACCTTTGGGCAAGGATGTCAACCTCTCCGTGCTTGCCCGGGGGACTCCTGGGTTATCTGGGGCAGATCTGGCCAATATAGTGAACGAGGCCGCGCTCTTAGCTGCTCGTCGGAACCATAAAAGGGTGAATATGAGCGACTTCGAGGCAGCAAAGGACAAGGTGATGATGGGCACCGAGAGGAAGAGCATGGTAATCAGCGAGGAGGAGAAGAAGAACATCGCCTACCACGAGGCAGGCCATGCCTTAGTAGCCAAGCTCATCCCTGGGTCTGATCCTGTTCACAAGGTAACCATAATTCCGCGGGGGATGGCCTTGGGGGTCACCCATTACCTCCCCTTAGATGAGAAGCACAACTATTCCAAAAAGTATTTGGAGACCAAACTCGTCCACCTCTTAGGGGGAAGGGAAGCAGAAAAGCTCATCTTTGGGGAGCTAACCACTGGAGCGGGCAACGACATCGAAAAGGCCACCGAATTGGCCCGGAAGATGGTCTGTGAGTGGGGGATGAGCGAAAAGCTGGGCCCTTTAACCTTTGGGGGGAAGAGAGAGGAGATATTCCTTGGCCGGGAGATAAGCCAGAGAAGGGACTACAGCGAGGCAACGGCAAGGTTAATCGATGCCGAAGTAAAGGAGACTGTGGAGAGGGCGCAGAAGAGGGCAAAAAAGCTCCTCGAGGAGAATATCAACCTGCTCCACAGGGTGGCTGGGGAGCTGCTGGAGAGGGAGATAATAGATGGCCACCGGTTGGATGAGATAATAAAGGGGGCTAAGGGTGAGAAGGTTGGGGATAGAGACAGATTATCAGGCGAAGGAGGAGCTGAGAAGAATAGGGGTTGACCCCCGTGCCTGGGAGTCCCTCGCCCAGAAGGCGCTTCACCTCGTGGTCAAGTTGGAAAAGGTCAGCCTTCCAGCAGCAAACATACTCAAACAGGAGATGCTCAGCTTGGGAGGGGATGCTGCCGTGGCTAAGGGGGTGGTCACCGGAGAGGCAAAGAGCTCTGACCTTCTCCTCTTAGGCAACCTTCGACAATTGAATAAACTGATTACCAAGCTCAAGGATCAGCCCTTTGGGCTAAACCTTTTAGCCCAGCAGTTGCAGGGGCTTATCGAGAGAGAGAAGAAGAGAAGAAGGTGGCTCCTCAACTTTTGCGGTAGGGTCGTGGACCTTTCCCTTCGGCCCTATATAATGGGGGTCTTAAATGTAACGCCGGACTCCTTCTCAAATGGGGGGAGATACATCGATCCGGAGAGGGCCTTAGAGAGAGCCCACCAAATGATAGAGGAAGGGGCAGACATCATCGATATCGGGGGGGAGTCAACAAGGCCAGGTGCAGATCCTGTCCCCCTCTCTGAGGAACTCCGCCGGGTCATCCCCGTTGTAGAACGCCTCTCCTCCCAGGAGGTAATCATCTCGGTAGATACCTATAAGTCAGAGGTAGCTCAAAGGGCAATAGAGGCTGGCGCCCATCTGATAAATGACATCAGCGGCCTGAGGTTTGATCCTAAAATGGCCCGGATGATAGCTGAAACCGGGGCCGGTTTGGTGATTATGCATATAAAGGGTAGGCCAAAGGATATGCAGATCAACCCCCAGTATGATGACCTCATGGGGGAGATATACTCTTGGCTTGATCAAGGCATCCAGCTTGCCCTCCAGGCGGGGGTAGCCGAAGCCAAGATCGTTGTTGATCCAGGGATAGGCTTTGGCAAGAGGCCAAAGGATAACTTGGTCATCCTCCGCAGGCTCGATGAGCTTAAGGGGCTGGGTTATCCCATCCTCATCGGGCCATCGCGCAAGTCCTTCATCGGGGAGGTCCTCGGCCTTCCCGTGGGGGAAAGGTTGGAGGGAACTGCAGCGGCCGTGGCTTTAGGGGTGGCCAGGGGGGCAAAAATCCTGCGGGTACACGATGTGAGACAGATGAGGAGGGTGGCCCAAATGGCCTATGCGATTGCAGAGGCAAATGGATCTCTTTAAGATTGGTTTTCTCTCCATAGGGCTCACCGATCTGGTGGATATAGTTGTTGTTGCCCTCATCTTCTATTATCTTCTCCTCTTGATGAAGGGGACCAAGGCAGCACAGATGCTTTTGGGGGCGGTCTTCTTTTTGGCCGCCTGGTTTGCTGCCGCCTGGCTGCAACTTGACGCCCTCAGATGGATGATCAGCAGGGTCCTCACGGTAGGGGTAATAGCCTTTGTCATCCTCTTTCAACCGGAGTTGAGATCGGCACTAGCTAAATTAGGCCAAAACCCTCCCCTTCGCCGCCTCTTTGTCCCGGGGGAGGCGGAGGCTCTCGACGAGGTTGTTAAAGCATCAGTGAGGCTCTCCGAAAAGGGCTTGGGAGGGCTAATGGTTCTGGAAAGGGAGGTAGGCCTAAAGGATATCTTAGAGACAGGGAGGCTGGTGGAGGCTAAGGTATCGGCGGACTTGCTGGTTACTATCTTCACCCCCCCAGGACCCTTGCATGATGGGGCAGTGCTCATCAGAAGGGGGGAGATCCTGGCCGCCGGTTGTGCCCTTCCCTTGACCCAAAGCATCAGGTATGAAAGGCTCTATGGGATGAGGCACCGCGCCGCGGTAGGGCTCACTGAGCAGTCAGATGCGGTGGTGGTTGTTGTCTCCGAGGAGACAGGGGCCATATCCTTGGTGGTGGGAGGGAGGTTAAAGAGAGACCTTGATGGCCCCACCCTAAAGGCAGATCTTCTTTCCCTCTTCACCACTAAATGAATGGGTTCGCCGATTGGGCGCGCATCTGGGTGGAGGGAGGCAATGGAGGGGATGGATGTGTGAGCTTTCGCCGAGAAAAGCATGTACCAAAAGGGGGACCAGATGGTGGTGACGGAGGAAAGGGAGGGGATGTCTTTATGGTGGTAGATATGAGGATTGGTACCCTCTTGGATTTCAAACACCTGAGGAGGGTGCGAGCTGGAAATGGAGGCAATGGTAAGGGAAAGAGGATGAGCGGCAGAGGGGGACGGGATGTGCTCTTAAAGGTTCCTCCAGGAACAGTGGTTAAGGATGCTCAAACCAATGAGATCATCGCTGATCTTGCCCCCGGCTCTAATCCGGTACTGGTGGCCCGGGGAGGAAGGGGAGGCAGAGGAAACGCCAGGTTCGCCACCCCGATTCAAAAGGCGCCAAGATGGGCCGAAAAGGGAGAAAAGGGAGAGAAAAGGGAACTAATCTTGGAACTGAAGCTCCTTGCTGATGTCGGCCTGGTGGGAAGGCCCAATGTGGGGAAGTCAACCCTCCTCCGCCGGCTCTCGGCGGCCAGGCCGAGGGTCGGTAACTACCCCTTCACCACCCTCCGCCCCCACCTGGGGCTGGTGAGGCTAAACCAATATCGGAGCTTCGTTATGGCCGATATACCGGGGCTGGTGGAAGGCGCACACAAGGGGAAGGGGTTGGGAGCCCAGTTCCTCAAGCATATAGAAAGAACAAAGGTTTTAGTCTTTCTGTTGGATGCCCAATCAGAGGACCCCTTAAAGGAACTAGACTCCTTGCGCCAGGAGCTGAAGCTCTTCAACCAGGCGCTCCCCGATAAGCCCTCCTTGGTAGCGGTAAATAAGATAGACTTAGTGAGGGATCGGAGCCATTTCCCCCCTTCTTTCTCTTGCCTTTCTGCCCTAACCGGTGAAGGTATTAATGATTTCCTAAGGAGATTGGGAAGAATGCTTAAAAGAGGAGAGGAAATTGAAGTTTACGATTGACGAGGCCACAGAGAAGCTGACCTACGCCCAAGTGCTTGAGCTCCTCCAGGGGGATAGAAAGGAGAAGGAAAGGGGTATAGAAGCCCTGGGGATGATGGGAGGGAGGAGAGCTATATCTAAACTCATCTCCGTTCTGGAAAAAGAGGATTATGTTACCCGGCTTAAGGCCGTAGATGCCCTCTCCCGGCTGGGAAAGGGGGCTGTTCCCGCCCTTATCGAGGCCTTGGAGAAAGGCCTCTGGTATGTCAGGGAATGTGCCGCTTTAGCCTTAGGCAAGATCGGGGATTTGAGGGCCTTAGAACCACTTTCTGAGCGGTTGAGAGACGAGAATGTGGGGGTAAGACAGGCAGCGGCCTCAGCCCTCACCAAGCTCTTCTCCTCTGATAAACTTGCCAAGGTGCTTCAAGGAATGGAGCCCGAGGGGGCTAATCGGATGGCAGAGTTGGCCTCCCGGCTCGATCCCCAATTGGGAGAGAGGGTAAAGGGGGCCCTCTCCGGAAATAGGGGGCCAGAAGCGGATAAAGTACTTAAATCATTCCGTAAAGCGGTCAAGAAGGCCACCCCTAAGGATGAAGAGAGAAGAGATTGAAGACTGGCTCCTTTTAGCTTCAGTCCCCGGGATCGGGCCGAAGAGGTTTTCCACCCTTATCCACAGGTTTGGCTCACCCCAAAGGGTCTTCTCCGCTACCCCCGCCGAGCTCTCTGCAATTCCGGATATGGATAGAAGGGTGATCTCATCCATCCGGCAAGGGGGTAACCGAAGGTGGGCCCAGGAGCAGGTCGCCAAGATGGAAGCAAAGGGGGTGCACCTTTTGACCATCTCCTCTGAAGATTATCCCTCCCTTTTGCGTCAGATCTTTGATCCTCCCCCACTGCTCTTCCTCAGAGGGGAGCTTACCAAGGAGGATAGTTCTGCTCTGGCCATAGTGGGTTCAAGGTTAGCTACTGTCTATGGAAGGTTGGTCACGGAGAGGTTAGCCTTCCAGCTAGCCAAACGGGGGATAACTATCGTCAGCGGCCTAGCCCGGGGAATCGATTCAGCAGCCCACCAAGGGGCACTCAAGGCGGGGGGAAGGACCCTTGCCGTCTTGGGATGTGGGGTTGATGTCATCTACCCCCCGGAGAACAAAGGGCTGATGGAGCAGATAATGGCCAGGGGGGCTGTTATCTCTGAGTTCCCCCTGGGCACCCCTCCTGAACCAGGAAACTTCCCGCAGAGGAACAGATTGATCAGCGGCCTCAGTTTGGGGGTCATCGTGGTGGAAGCCAGTGAGCGAAGCGGGGCCCTCATCACCGCCCAATGTGCCCTTGATCAGGGGAGGGAGGTATTTGCTATCCCCGGAAATATAAATGTGCGCACCAGCAAGGGGACAAACAAACTGATCAAGGAAGGTGCTAAACTCGTTGCTGGAATTGAAGACATCCTTGAAGAGTTGGGAATGGCTAGCGGTCCCTCAGATTACTCCCCCCCACAGTTGGAAGGGGATGAGGCAACCGTCTTTGAACTACTCTCCTCAGAGCCAGTGCATGTGGATAGGATCATTCGCCAAACTGGATATTCTTCCTCGCGGGTGCTCTCCCTTCTCCTCTCCTTAGAGCTTAAAGGCTTGGTAAGACAACTCTCTGGAAAACAATTCGTGAGGGCTTAGTGGAGGAGGTAACTGTTACCATCCCAAATAGGTTGGGGATCCATGTGCGACCTGCCGCGCTCATCGTCCAGGTAGCCTCCAAGTTCGAAAGCGAGGTAAAATTAGCTAAGGATGAAGAGGAGGTGAACGCGAAAAGCATAATGGGGGTAATGATGTTGGCCGCAGGGATGGGGAGCAAATTGAAGATTAGGGCTGAGGGCCCCGATGAGAAGGAGGCAGTTGCTGCCCTCAGCGAACTGGTAAGGTCTGGATTTAATGAGGAGTGAACAGAGGATAAAGGGGGTGGGGGTTTCTCCGGGAGTGGCCATAGGAAAGGCTTTCCTCTTCGGGGTAGATGAGCTTAAGGCCCCCCCAAAGAGGATTCCCCCTGAAGGGGTGGAGAGGGAGATAGAGGACTTCCACTTGGCCGTCTCACGGGCCAAAGAGGAGCTCACGAAATTGAAGGAGAGCTCTTATGGGGAAGTTGCCGGGATATTTGGTGCCCACCTCCTGATGTTGGAGGATCCTGTCTTCCTTCAGGAGATAGAGGAGGAGGTGAGGAAGAAAAGGATTTCTGTGGCCCACGTATTCGGAAGGAGGATGGAGGAGATCATCTCCCATTTTCAAAACTTAGATGATGAGCACTTTCGTGGAAGGGTGGCCGACATCAGGGATGTGGGGGCTAGGGTGATGGCCCACCTATTGGGAACGGAGAGGGATGTCCTGGCCAAGCTCAAGGAGGAGGTGATAGTCGTCGCCCACGATCTCTCCCCTTCGGATACAGCCCAGATGCGGAAGGAGAGGGTAATTGGCTTTGTCACCGACTTAGGGGGGAGGACATCCCATACAGCGATTATGGCCCGTTCCTTGGAGATACCCGCAGTGGTGGGAACCGGCCGCCTTTCTGAAGGGGTAGAGCCAGGGGATACGCTCATCGTCGATGGCCAGAAGGGGATTGTCATCCTTTCCCCTTCCAAGGCTACTCTGAAAGAGTATGAAGGGATAAGGGCAAGGCTCATCCATCTGGAGGAGACCCTCGCTGGGTTGAGAGAACTTCCCGCAGTAACCCCGGATGGAAGGAGGGTGGAGCTTTCCGCCAATATCGAGGCAGCGGAGGAGACTGAGGAGATCGCCAGGAAAGGAGGCTTTGGGGTGGGGCTCTTTCGTACCGAATACCTCTTCATGAGGGAGACCCTCCCCACAGAAGATGAGCAATTTGGGGTTTACTCTCAAGTGGTCCGCTCCTGTGGTGAATGTCTGGTGATCATTAGGACAGTAGACTTAGGAGGGGACAAATTTGTCTCCCGTTTTCGCCTTCCCCAAGAGGTAAATCCCTTCTTGGGATGGAGGGGAATAAGGCTCTGCCTGCATAACAGGAAATTCTTCAAGGTGCAACTACGGGCCATCCTCCGCGCCTCCGCCTATGGTAAGGTAGGAATCATGTTTCCTATGGTCTCCGATGTTGAGGAGATCAGGGAGGCCAAGAAGGTGGTCGAGGAGGCCAAAGAGGAGTTGAGAAACCAAGGGATAGAGTTTGATGAGAAGGTTCAAATAGGAATGATGGTGGAGGTTCCCTCTGCGGCCATCTTAGCCGACCTAATGGCCCAGGAGGTGGATTTCTTCAGCATAGGCACAAATGACCTCACCCAATATTGCTTGGCGGTGGACAGGGTAAACCCCAATGTCTCCTATCTCTATGAGCCCCTCCATCCGGCAGTCCTCAAACTGATCAAGCGCACAGTGGAGGCAGGTCACCGCCGAGGGATCTGGGTGGGGCTCTGTGGAGAGGTGGGGGCAGATCCGGCGGCTGTAATAGCCCTCTTAGGATTGGGTTTGGATGAACTTAGCGTTTCCCCCGTGGCCATCCCCCGGGTAAAACTAGTGATTAGAGGAACTGCTTACTCCCTTGCCCAAAAGGTGGCGAAAGAAGCCCTCGAAATTCCCACCCCCCAGGGGGTAAGGGAGTACTTGAACAGTTTGTTAAAAAACAACTTCCCCCAGTTAAATCTTGTTCACCCCAGGTGAGCAATAGAACAACCCATAAAAAGTTCCTGTCATTGCTTCGCCCTGATTTCATCGGGGCTCGCAATGACTCAGGAGGAGGCCATCTCCTCCAGGATGTGGGACTGTCAAGAAAGGAGAAGATTTGAGAGGCGATATTTTGGATCAACCATCCCTTATCAAGAAGGTGGACAAATCCAAGATGGTAAATCACATCTTGGGATTCCCTGAGCAAGTAGAAGAAGCCATGGGAATTGGCAATAAAGCGCAACTCCCCTCCTGGAAAGGGTTGAAGGGAGTTACCGTATTAGGAATGGGTGGCTCAGCGATTGGGGGAGACCTGGTGCGCGGCTACCTCTCTGGGTCCTTTGAGCTTCCCATTGGAGTGGTGAGGGACTATACCCTTCCCCAATGGGTAAACCGAGGGTGGCTGGTAATTAGCTCCAGCTATTCTGGTAATACGGAGGAGACCTTGAGCGGTTACCAGGAGGCCCTCCGGAGAGGGGCTAAGGTCATCGCGATCACCACTGGAGGAAAGTTAGGTGAGCTAGCCATCAAAGATGGCTGTCCCTGGATAAGGATCCCCCCCGGCTACCCCCCCCGGGCCGCCCTGGCCTACTCCCTCTTCCCCACCCTTTTAGTCCTCAGCAGGCTCTTCGGCCTGGGAGATCAAGAAACCAATGGGGTAGCCGATCACCTGCGCGGATTGAGGGAAAAATACCGTCCGGAAAGCCCCACTGAAGAGAACTTAGCCAAAAAAGTGGCCACAAAGCTCTACGGGAGGCTTCCCCTTATCTACTCTGCCCCTGGCCCTTTTGAGGCGGTGGCCACAAGATGGAAGGGACAGTTAGCGGAGAATGCAAAAACCCTCTCCTTCACCAACCTCTTCCCCGAGTTAAACCACAATGAGGTGGTTGGCTGGGAAGTGGGGGGAGGGGTGAAGGAAAAGGCCATCTCCCTATTCCTCCAAGATGTGGATTATCATCCCAGGATCCTCTCCCGGATGGAGCTCACTGCAGAGATGATGGAAAACGATGGAGTTGAGGTTTTGAAGCTAAAGGGCGTGGGAAGGAACCTTCTACAAAGGGTCTTATCCCTTATTCACTTGGGAGATTGGGTAAGCCTATATCTCGCCCTCTTGGAGGGGATTGACCCTACCCCGGTAAAGAGGATAGATTGGTTCAAGGGGAGGTTAGCTAAGTTATGATCTGTATAATTCCCGCTGCTGGGGAGGGGAGGAGGCTTCGCCCCCATACCCACAGCCTCCCTAAGGCCCTCTTGCAGGTAGCTGGAAAGCCAATCTTAGGCCACATAATGGATGGGATTATGGGGTTGGACTTGGAAGAGGTAATCCTCGTGGTGGGCACAATGGGGGAGAAGATAAGGGAATGGGTAAAGGGCAGATATAGGGTTCCGATCAGTTTCGTCCACCAGAGAAGGCTAAGGGGTTTAGGCCATTCCATTTGGCTGACACGCAATAAGGTTAAGGGGAGGCCCCTTCTCATTGTCTATGGGGATACCATATTTGAGGGCAAGCTGGGGGAGGGCATGAAACCGGGAGGAGATGGCTCCATTGGGGTGAAGAGGGTAGAGGATGCCAGCTCCTTTGGAGTAGTGGAAACCGAAGGGGGAATAGTGAAAAGGTTGGTGGAGAAACCAGGGATTTCTTCCCCTGGACTGGCCATAGTGGGAGTAAATTTCATCTATAACCCCGATCTCCTCTTCTCCTGTTTGGATGAGCTTATGGAGAAGGGAATAACCACTAAGGGAGAGTACCAGCTAACCGATGCCTTCCAGCTTATGGTGGAGAGGGGGGCAAAGCTAACTGTCTTTCCGGTGGAGAACTGGTGGGACTGTGGCCGGCCAGAAAGCCTTCTGGTCACCAACCGTCACCTCCTGGAAGGATTACCCAGGCCAGAAGAGAGGGAGGGATGCCTCATCCATCCCCCAACCTACCTCTCCCCTACAGCCATGGTGGAAAACTCCATCCTCGGCCCTTACCTCTCAGTGGGTGATGGTGCGGAGATAAGGGGGTCAATCATCGCCAACTCTATAATTGGAAAACGGGCAGAGGTAACTAACTGCCTTCTTCGTTCATCCCTAGTGGGGGACAACGCCATAGTAAGGGGGAACTTCACCAAGTTGAACGTGGGTGACTCATCAGCTATTAACCTCAAATCTCTTTAGATAGGGGGGGAAATGCCCAGGATAAGATTTTTGACCTCAGAATCGGTAACTGAAGGACACCCAGATAAACTTTGTGATCAGATATCTGATGCCGTCTTAGATGATGTTCTGCGTCAGGATATCAAGGGAAGGGTTGCCTGCGAGACCTTTGTCACCGTTGGCTTAGTAGTGGTGGGGGGAGAGATCACTACCACCGGTTGGGTAGACCTTCCCACCTTAGTGAGAGGGGTGATTAAAGACGTCGGCTACACCGACCCCTCTTTGGGGTTTACCTACAACTGTTGCGCCATCCTCAACGCCATAGGCCATCAATCCCCAGACATTGCCCAGGGGGTCGATCGCGGTGGGGCAGGAGACCAGGGCTTAATGGTTGGATATGCCTGCCGGGAAACACCTGAATATATGCCCCTGCCCATCGTCTTAGCCCATAAATTGGTAAAGAGGTTGGCCGAAGTGAGGAAGAGGGGGACCCTCGACTTCCTCGGCCCAGACGGGAAATCCCAGGTAACCGTTGAATATAATGGGGGAAAACCGAGGAGGATAGAGGCAGTGGTTATCTCCTGTCAGCACACAGAAGCCGTTTTAGACCCTACGGGAAGCCAGATGACCGAAGAGGCCAAAGAGAAAGTGATCAAGGAAGTAGCCAAGCCAATCATCCCGGAGGAGTTAGTCGATGAGGGGACAAAGTTCTATGTTAATCCCACAGGAAAGTTTGTTGTGGGCGGGCCCCAGTCCGATACGGGGATGACTGGCAGAAAGGTCATCGTGGACACCTACGGGGGAGCGGTTCCCCATGGAGGGGGGGCATTCTCCGGGAAGGACCCCACCAAGGTCGATCGATCGGCTACCTATATGGCCAGGTATATAGCCAAGAACATAGTCGCTGCTGGTCTGGCCGATACCTGCCTGGTCCAGTTGGCCTATGCAATTGGCCTGCCCGAACCGGTATCGGTATTGGTAGATACCCAGGGAACGGGGAAGATACCTGATGAGGAATTGGTGAAGTTGGTAACCTCTCACTTTCAGCTTACCCCCCAGGGCATAATAGAGATGCTCGACCTCCTCAGACCCATCTACCAGAAGACCTCAGTCTACGGCCACTTCGGCCGAGAGGACCCTGACTTCACCTGGGAATCGACAGATATGGCGGCCAAGCTGGGGTAGATTTCCCTTGCCTTTAGCAGGGTTTTGGGTTATAATTGGATAACAAGAGGCCTTTTAACCAGGATGAGCTAAAAGGCAAGAGGAGTTCTGTAAACTTTTTCATCCGGGCAGAAAAGGCCAGTATTGGGATTGAATAAGAGAGAGCGATCCAGCACAACAAAAGGAAGCCGATTAAAAAAGCGACTTCCCAATAGCTGGTGCTCATGGATAAAGGTCCTCACCTGATTTAAGGAGGGGAGATGAGGATAGTAGCTCAGAAGGAAGTTTTAGCCTCTGCCATAGGGGATGTCTTATCTGTTGTGCCTCTCAGGACCACGCTCCCCATCCTCAGCAACTTCCTGATGGAACCGGAGGGGGAAAAGCTAAGGCTTTATGCCACAGATCTGGATATCTCCATATCCCAGTTGGTAGACATCACTCCGGAAGGGGATGAGGGAATAGCCGTCCCGGGTCGGAAGTTTGCAGAGATCATCAGAGAGCTTCCCCCTGCGGAGGTGGAAGTAGAATCAGAGGGAAAGCGGATAACGATAAGATGCGGAGAAGGGGTCTATGAACTGGGAGGCGCGGAGAAGGAAGACTTCCCGAAGTTTCCTAAACCGGAGGCGGAGAAAAAATTTAGCATCTCCGGAGAGAAACTCTGTCGGATGGTGGAGAAGACCGTATTCGCCGTCTCTACAGATCAGGCCAGACCTGTCTTAAATGGGGTCCTCTGGCAGATAAGGGAGAAAAGGATGAATATGGTGGCCACAGATGGCCATCGGCTGGCCAAGATAGGCATGGAAGGGATCTCCCCTGAGGGGGTGGAAGAGGAGGTAATCGTTCCTCCCAAGGTCCTTCAGCACCTCCTCCGATTTGCCCCCCGTGAAGAGGTTGAGGTGCTCCTTCAGCCAAACAGCCTCATCTTCAACTTAGGCCCAACCCTCCTCTACTCCCGACTGCTGGAAGGACCCTACCCTGATTACGAAATGGTCATCCCCAAGGAGAACGATAAGCTTTTGGTGGCCAACAGGGAACTCCTCACCTCGGCTATCAAGAGGGTCTCCATCCTCTCCAACCAAACAACCCACCAAATCCGTTTTTCCCTTAAACCAAAGGAGTTGGAGTTGGACGCGGCCAACCCAGATTTGGGAGGAGAAGCAAAGGAGATAGTGGAGGTGGAATATAAAGGGGAGAAGATGGAGATCGGATACAACGCCTACCTGATATTGGACGCCTTGAAACAGATAGAGGGAGAGAGGGTGGTAATTGAGTTAAAGGGGCCTCTCAATCCAGGGCTGGTGAGGGAGGAGATCCCCAAGGAAGGAGAGGACTATCTCTGCTTGGTTATGCCCCTGAAACTTGTCGAATGAGCAGGGAACCAGAGAGGATAGGACTCATATTGCAGAGGTTCTTGCGCAGGAGGGGGTGGGAGAGGAAGGTAAAGGAAAATCAAGCTGTAAACCTCTGGGGGATAGCTTGCGGTGAGGCAATCCGTAACCATACAAAGGCTCTCAGATGTGAGGAATCGAAGCTTTTCGTTAGGGTAGAGAGTCCATCTTGGAGGAATGAACTCGCTATGCTCAAACCAAAGCTTATCCGAAAATTGAACAAGGTTTTAGGCGCCAAAGTCATCTCGGATATCATCTTCATCGGTGGGGGATCTAATGGATAAGGGACAGACCTATGACGCCACCTCTATCCAAGTGCTTAAGGGTCTGGAAGCGGTGCGGAGAAGGCCAGCCATGTATATCGGGGACACTGGCTCCCGTGGTCTCCATCATCTCCTCTTTGAGGTGGTGGACAACTCGGTTGACGAGGCCCTGGCCGGTTATTGTGATCGGATAAAGGTTACCCTTCATTCCGATGGAAGCGTAACCGTGGAGGACACTGGGAGGGGCATCCCCGTTGATCTCCACCCCACCGAGGGGAAACCTGGGGTGGAGGTGGTAATGACTACCCTTCATGCCGGGGGGAAGTTCGACCAGAAGACCTATAAGGTGGCTGGTGGCCTACATGGGGTTGGCGTATCAGTAGTCAATGCCCTCTCGGAATGGTGTGAGGTAAGGGTCTGCCGCGGGGGCCGGCTCTACTTTCAGAGGTATGAGAGGGGGAAGCCAACCTGTGCGCTCAAGGAAGTGGGGAAGCGGAAGCGCACGGGAACAAAGGTCAGCTTCTTCCCCGATAAGAAGATATTCAAACAGACAGAGTTTAATTTTGAGCTTCTATCCCAAAAACTTATGGAACTCGCCTTCCTGAACAAGGGGGTCAGGTTCGAGATAAAGGATGAGAGATCCGGAAAGTCCCAAACCTACGAATACCAGGGAGGGATAGTCCAGTTCGTTAAGTACATCAATGAGGATAGGGAACCACTGTTTCCCAAGCCCATCTATATCAGCGGGGAGAGGGAAGGGGTAATGGTGGAGGTGGCTATCCAATACAACCACTCCTATATGGAGGATATCTTTACCTATGTAAACAATATCCACACCGTGGAGGGGGGAACCCACTTGGCTGGCTTCAAAGCCGCCCTCACCAAAACGATCAACTCCTATGCCCAGCGCAATGGGCTCTTGAAGAACGGTTCCCCGGCACTGGTGGGGGAGGACACCAGGGAGGGGATAGCTGCTGTCTTGAGCGTAAAGGTGGCCAACCCCCAGTTTGAGGGTCAGACGAAGACGAAGTTAGGGAATGGTGAGGTGAAAGGGATCGTGGAGTCAGTGATGGCGGAGGGACTTAACCAATACCTCGAGGAGAACCCCTCAGCAGCCAGGCTAATCGTGGAGAAGTGCCTCTCTGCCGCCCGCTCGCGCGAAGCAGCTAAGAGGGCCAGGGAACTTACCCGGCGGAAGACAGCCTTAGACTCTTCTGGCCTTCCTGGAAAACTGGCCGATTGTTCCATTCAAGATCCTTCCTTGACCGAGATCTACTTGGTGGAGGGAGACTCCGCCGGGGGCTCAGCCAAGCAGGGAAGAGACCGCAGGTTCCAGGCCATCCTTCCCCTAAGGGGAAAGATACTCAATGTGGAGAAAGCAAGATTGGACAAGATACTGAAAAACGAGGAAATAAGGGCCATAGTCACCGCCTTAGGCACCGGGATAGGGACCGATGAGTTCTCCCCGGAGAAGATAAGATATGGGAAGATAATCATTATGACCGATGCAGATGTAGACGGTGCCCACATCCGCACCCTACTTTTAACCTTCTTCTACCGTTATATGAAGGAACTGATTGAGCTGGGTCATCTCTATATCGCTCAACCTCCCCTCTACCGAATAAAGAAGGGAAAGGAGATCAGCTACGCTTACAGCGACGAGGAAAAGGAGGCGATACTCAAAAGGATCGGCCAAGATGGAGTGCAAATCCAACGCTATAAGGGTCTGGGGGAGATGAATCCCGAACAGCTCTGGCAGACGACGATGAATCCAGAGACCAGAACCTTACTGCAGATCTCCCTCTTTGATGCCCTCTTAGCAGATAAGATATTCTCTGTGCTTATGGGGAGCAAGGTCGAACCGAGAAAACAGTTTATCGAAGAGAACGCCCGCTTTGTGAGAAACCTTGATGTATAATGGCACACGAGCTTAGAGAAAGGATAGTTCCGGTAAATATAGAGGAGGAGATGAAGGCCTCCTATATAGACTATTCGATGAGCGTCATCGTCTCCCGTGCTCTACCCGATCTAAGGGATGGGCTCAAGCCTTCCCATCGACGCATTTTAGTGGCGATGAACGACCTCAAGCTCTCCCCAAACAGCCCCTTTCGCAAGTGTGCTAAGATAGCCGGAGACACCTCGGGAAATTACCACCCTCACGGAGAACAGGTCATCTACCCCACCCTGGTGAGGATGGCCCAGGAGTTCAATATGAGGTATCCCTTGGTGGAGGGACAGGGTAACTTCGGGTCCATAGATGGTGATGCCCCGGCGGCGATGAGATATACTGAGGCTAGGCTTTCCCCCTTTGCCATGGAGATGCTGGTCGATCTGGATAAGGATACGGTAGATTTTGTTCCTAACTACGACGGAACGCGCAGCGAACCTGTTGTCCTGCCAGGTAGATTTCCCAACCTGATCTGCAACGGCTCATCAGGGATCGCTGTGGGGATGGCGACTAATATCCCCCCCCATAACCTCTCGGAGGTGGTGGAAGCCCTGGTTGCCCTCATCGACGATCCTCAGATGGATATCGATGGGTTGAAGGGTTACATACAGGGACCCGACTTCCCCACCGGGGGGATCATCACCGGCTCTGGGGGGATCAGCCAGGCCTACCGTACAGGCAAGGGGAAGATAACCCTTAGGGGAAGGGCAAACATAGAGAGGCTAAAGAACGGCAAGGTAAACCTGGTCATCACCGAAATCCCCTATCAGGTGAACAAGACCCACCTCTTAGAAGATATAGCCCGCCTGGCCAGGGATAAGGTGGTTGAGGGGATGGCTGAGTTAAGGGATGAGTCAGATAGGGAGGGGATGAGAATAGTGGTTGAGCTGAAGAGGGATGCTCAACCAGAGGTGGTTCTAAATCAATTATTTAAACATACTCAACTCCAAGTCACCTTTGGTATAATTCTCCTCTCCCTCTCCGCTGGTCAGCCAAAGGTAATGAATCTAAAGGAGCTCCTCTCCCTCTTCTTGGACCACCGCCACGAGGTAGTAACCAGGAGGACTCAGTTCGAGCTGCGTAAGGCCGAGGAGAGGGCACACATCTTGGAGGGATTAAAGGTTGCTGTGGAGAACATCGATGAGGTAGTGGGGATCATCAAGAAAGCCAGAAATCCGGAGGCCGCGAAGGCTTCCCTGATGGAGAGGTTTCGCCTCTCAGAGATCCAAGCACAAGCCATCCTCGATATGAGGCTGGCCAGGCTTACCGGACTGGAGAGGGAGAAGATAGAGGAGGAATACTTAGAGAAGATAAAGTTTATCGCCAGGCTAAAGGGGATATTGGAGAGCAGACCCCAGAGAATGGGTATAATCAGAGAGGAGCTCTTGGCCTTGGGGAAGAAGTACGGTGACCCGCGGCGCACAGAGATAGTGGAGGAAGAGGAGGAGTTCAAGATGGAGGACCTCATCGCTGAGGAGGATATGGCCATCACCATCTCCCACAGCGGATATATAAAGAGGCTGCCCATCTCCAGCTACAGGAGACAGCATAGGGGAGGTAAGGGCCTTCTTGGAATGGGAACAAAGGAAGAGGATTTCGTTGAGCACCTTCTTATCGCCTCCACCCACTCCTGGCTTCTCTTCTTCACCACCCGGGGCAGGTGTTATGGGGTGAAGGTCTATCAGCTCCCCTCTGGGGGGAGGTTGGCCAAGGGAAGACCGATTGTCAACCTCCTCCAGTTGGGCAAAGAGGAGAAAGTCGCTGCCTCGGTGGCAGTGGGCGATTTCCATCCCCAGGGGTTTGTCCTCCTGGCTACTATGAAAGGGATGATTAAAAAGGTCAAACTCGATGACCTCTCCCGCCCCCGCAAGGGAGGGGTAAAGGCGGCTACTATCGATGAGGATGACAAACTAATCGGTGCAGAACTTACTGATGGGAAAGCGGAGGTGATCTTAGGAAGCAGGTTAGGCAAGGCGATAAGGTTTCCAGAGGCCAAGGTGAGGAGTATGGGAAGAGGGGCCCGCGGGGTAAGGGGAATGCAATTGGGAAAGGATGACTGGGTTGTGGGGATGGTGGTGGTCAGGAGGAAGGCTGACCTCTTAGTAGTCACCGAGAATGGCTTCGGTAAGCGAACGGACATCTCCGACTATCGAGTAACTAACCGCGGAGGAAAGGGTATAGTGGCAGCCAAGATAACTTCTAAGAACGGGCCGGTGGTCTCCATAATGGAGGTGGTAGAGAAGGACGAGATAATGTTGGCCACGGTAAATGGGGTGATCATCAGGCTCAAGGTGGGAGGGATTAGAAGATGTGGTCGGGCCTCCCAAGGGGTGAAGCTCATCGATCTGGCCCCAGGTGATAGGGTCACCGATGTGGCCAGGGTAGTGGCCGAGGGGTAAAGTGCCCCTCTTCACCAACCCCGCTTTGTAGCTTTGGCCTGAAATGAAAACCATTCCCTCTTTGCTTTCCTCAATCAAAACTTCACTCCGAAATCAAGTTTGGATCAGCTAAAGAGCTTTAGTTGACCTATTCGAACTTAGCCCACCCTTTGGATAGACTTTTCAGATTGACCCAGATCAGCTCCCCTTGGCTATGGCCAGGGTAAGGCCATAAACCTCACATGCCCCTGCCTCCAGCAAGGCCTGTGCGCAATTGTTTAGGGTAGAGCCGGTGGTAAAGACATCATCTATTAGAATGAGCTTTTTCCCCTCCACCTTCTCCCTTAATTTCACCCGAAAAGCCCCTCGCAGATTTTCCACCCTCTCCTGGAAGGTCAACATGGTCTGGCTCTTTGTCCTCCTCACCTTCTGGAGGGCATCATCAATCAGGGGGAGGCCTGAGCCCCGAGAGACCTCCTGGGCGAGGAGAAGGCTCTGGTTGTATCCCCGCTCCCGGAGCTTTGTGGGATGGAGAGGAACGGGGACTATCCCCTCTGCAGGGGCAAACCTCGGTTCGGTTCTGAGGAGAAAGACGAGTTTCTCCCCCAACCTCACGGCCAGGCTGGTCATCCGTTCGTATTTCAGGTGATGGATGAGGGTTTGATACCTCTGGTCAAACGGCCCCAATGAACGGTTAAAGCTGAAGTAATAACCTGTTTTTGAACAGGAGGCACAGATACCCCTTCCTTTTCTTAGAAGAGCGCTACATTTGGGGCAGAAGCGATCTGTGATTATCTCCAGCCTTGCCCAACACCTCCCGCAGACAATCCTCTCCCCCACCCCCAGGGGCGCATCACAGAGGAGACAGTAGGAAGGAAAGAGAAAATTTAGAAATGAATTTAAGGCCTGGCGGACAGATGCTTTAGGACGCAGCTTAATGGAGGTCATCAGGATCCCCGGCGGCAGGGTGGGGGTTCTCCCTCCGCCCCCCCTTTTGCCTTATACGCATAAGGTTCCAACCTACCCCAGCTACCAGCATGGTGGCTAAACATACACCCTGATTTACCGAGAAGGCTATCCCCCCTATCCTCATCAGGGCCATACTTTCCTCATAGTAGCGGAGGAAATCGACCAGAAAACGGGCGAAGCAGTAAAGACCAACCATCAACCAGGTAGTAAAACCGGAGAACCTCTTGTATCTCTCTAAGTAAAGAAGCAAGCCTAAGATACCAAGGCCATAGAGGGAGGAATATAGCTGAGTAGGGTGAAGAGGACGGTGGGGATAGACTAAGCCTGCTGGACTCTGGAGGGGAAAGGTCACCGCAAAGGGGAGGGAGGAGGGTTTACCAAAACAGCATCCATTGAGAAAACAGCCTATGCGGGTGAAGAAAATCCCTAAAGGGAAAGACGGGGCAACAACATCAGCAAACTTCCATGGATCTTCCCCCTTTAGGTGAAGGTAAAGAAGAGAAGTCAAAAACGCTAAAACAACTCCCCCTATCATAGAGAGCCCCCCAATCCCCCACTCCCCTGTGCTCTGATAAGGGCTAATTATGTCTAAGGGATGGGGGGCAAACTCATTCCAATGGAAGGCCACATAGAAAAACCGGGAGCCGATTAAAGCTGACCCGACGATGACCAAAGTTAGGTTCATTATAAGGTTGGGATTTACCCCCTGATTTCTGGCCCGCCGCTGGGCGAACCAGGCCCCCACCACACAGGAGATGGCAAACATCACCCCCCAAGATCTTATCTCAAATGGCCCCAATTGAAAGAGGATGGGATGCATCAATACTCCCTCAACTCAGAGTTGATCCGCAAAAGCAATCCGACCATAATCATATCCACCAACATGGCTGAACCACCATAGCTTAAAAAGGGAAGGGGGAGGCCAGTGATGGGCATAACTCCCAGGGTCATCCCCACATTCACCCCTATTTGGAGGAGAAATACGCTCACTATCCCCACTGCTACCAGCCTGGAAAAGGAGTTCTTTGCCCGATAAGCAATCTTTATCGCCTCCAGCAGAAGGAGCAGGTAGAGGCCAAGGATCAAGAGGCAACCCCAAAGGCCCAATTCCTCACCGGCTACAGAGAAGATGAAGTCCGTATGTTGAGCAGGGAGAAAGAAGAGCTTGGCTTGGGTCCCCTGCATAAACCCCTTCCCCCAGACCCCACCAGAACCTATCGCTATCTTGGATTGGATTATCTGATAACCGGCCCTAAACGGGTCCCGGGTTGGATTGAGGAAAGCTATCACCCTCTGCCTCTGGTATTCCTGCAGGTGTGACCAGATCAAAGGGGTAAGGACCCCCACTGAGAGGTTGGCCAAGAGGATAGAGGCCTTGGTGAGGATGGACTGAGAGGAGTGGAGGAGAAGGATAATCAAAAGGGTGAGGAAGGCTCCCCAGGCAAGCCAATGGGAGGCGGAGACAAGGCTCAAACCCACAGAGGAGAGAAAAAAAAGCTGCGGGGGGTCCATCCCAGCCCACCAAAGAAGGGGAAGGGGAAGGATGAGCAGGAGGATCGATGTCCCTAAGTCCGGCTGTTTGAGGACGAGGAGGGCAGGGACTAACCCCAAAAGGAGAGGAGGGGCAAAGCCCCTAATCCGGGAGAGATTTACCCTCTCCAAAGAAAGATAGCGGGAGAGTCCAAAGATGAGGGCCAGCTTGGCCAGTTCGGAGGGCTGGAGGTGTAGAGGACCCATATCTATCCACCGTCCCCCCCCTTTGGCCAGGAGAAACATCAGAAGGAGTAGGACCACCAAGTAGTAGATGTAGCTGAAGGCTAAGTGAAACCTGAGGGGCAAGGTATAGGTTATGGCCAAGAGGATGAGACCAATCCCCAACC
Organism: bacterium; assembly: GCA_029932675.1. Lineage (GTDB taxonomy): Bacteria > SM23-81 > DAOVCL01 > DAOVCL01 > DAOVCL01 > DAOVCL01. The sequence continues at coordinate 9,203 of JAOZPP010000008.1, read as the reverse complement.
AGACCAACTGCCTAAGGGCAAACTTGGATGCTTCCCCGGGCGGTGAGGGATGAATGGTGCTACTATAGATTAGGGCCAGCCCTATCCCTGCCAAGAGAAGGACAGGGACAACGATCTTCAGGTCAAAGCCCCTCATCTTCGCCTCTTAGGTAAAAGCGCATGATTTCACCGGCTAAAGGGGCAGCAGTAGTCCCCCCATGTCCTCCATTTTCCAACAGAACCGCAACCGCTATCTTCGGATTATCGGCGGGTGCATAGCCAACAAACCAGGCGTGATCCGGGCCATGAGGGTTCTGAGCAGTTCCAGTCTTCCCGGCTACCAAAACCTTCTTTAGCTGTGCCCTCTGGCCCGTTCCCTCCTCATCGTTGACTACCCCTATGAGAGCCTTCCTGAGCACCTTAAGCACGGCAGGGGAAAAGGGCAGCCTCTGAGGGTTGTCCCTCTTCGGCCGCCTATAGGAACCATCTGGACCCTTTATTCCCTTAACCAAGAAAGGGGTATAAAGCCACCCTCCATTAGCGATTGCGGAGTAGATCACCGCAATCTGCAGGGGAGTCACCAAGGTCTCCCCCTGTCCAATAGCCAGGTTAAGGGCTAACCCCGTTGTCCATCTCCCCTTACCATATCTTTCGTTGAAGTAGCGGGGGGTGGGGACCAGACCAGGAACCTCTCCGGGGAGGTCAATACCCTGCTTTCTTCCCAACCCACATTTGAGCGCATAAGCCGAAAGCCCCTCCACCCCAAGCATAATCCCCAGTTGGTAGTGGTATATATCACAGGATTGGACTATGGCCCCCTCGAGATCCAAATCTCCATGAACCTTCCAACACCTAAACAGCCTATTGCCATACCTAAACGCCCCCTGGCAAGGGGTAAGCCTAGTTGACTCCTCCACCAGGCCTTCCTGAAGTGCCGCGCCCGCCACTATAGGTTTCAGGGTTGATCCTGGTGGATAGGCAGCCTGAATGGCCCGGTTGATAAGGGGGGAACGGGGATCTTCCCTCAGGTTGGTCCATGTGCTCTCCTGGGTAACCCCGGAGAGGAGATTGGGGTCGAATGAGGGTGAACTATAAAGGGCTAATACCCCCCCGTTACGTGGGTCTATGGCTACAACAGAGCCATTTAGGGTATCAGGAAAGTTATCTCTGATCCAGATCTGGAGCTGGAGGTCCAAAGTGAGATCGAGCTGGGACCCTGGTTGGGGTAATTGGGTGGGTTTGCCTTCAAATCTTCCCACCGGCTTGCCATAGGCGGTTACTTCCCAGTATTCCACCCCATCCCGACCCCGCAGAAGGCTTTCGTATTCCTTTTCCAACCCAAATCTGCCGATGACAGAATTATATCCATACCCTAAGGATCTAAGCCTTTCGTACTCCCCCCTGGAAAGCTGGCCTACATACCCCAAGAGGTGAGCAGTTGCCTCCCCATAGGGATAGAACCTTCTCGGCTCCAATTCATAGATCACCCCGGAAAGGCCATGTTCCTCCAGCCAACAAATCAGGTGAAAGTCCACATCCCTCTTCAGCCGGAGGGGTTCAAAGGGTGGAAGTCCCCTCTGGCCAATCTTCTTATCGACGGAAGCCGAATCGAGGGAGAGAAGCCTGACCAAGATGGGCTCCTCATCCCTGTTGAATTGGGAGGGAATGATGGAAACTGTATAGGAGGGCCGATCCTGCGCGAGGATATTCCCCTCTCGGTCCCTTATCTCACCCCGGGGAGCCTGAATCCTAAGCGCCCTGACCCGATTGTTCTCCGCCCATCTCCTATACCTTGCCGATTGAAGCCCCTGGAGCCAGATAAGCCTTAAGGAGAGAAGACCGAAGAGGACCAGGAGAAGCCAAATCGAGGCCCTGTATTTAGGCTCCCCTCCCTGCCTCCTCTTTCCCCTTGAGTGAACCAATTATATATCCCTTTTCAGCCTGTCTCTTAAGGAGATAGTAGATACCCCCCCCGAGGATAGCTGTATAGGCAGCCGCGGGGAGGGTCTTAGTGAGGAGAAGGTGCCAAAAGGCAAGTCCGCAGTCGCCTATCCTCCCCAACCCATACCTGAGGATATCATGAATGATGACTAAAGAGAAGAGGAAAAGGCTCTTAGAACGAGGGGTCTCCAGGTAGATCTTATCCCCCCAATTACCGGCCAGGAAACCGAAACTGGCCTGGCTAAAGGAACCAATCCCCAACTGGAGGGGGGTATAGGTGGAGTCAATGGTCAACCCAAAGATAAACCCCCAAATGGCCCCCCAAACAGGTCCCTCCTTAAGCGCGATGTAGAAGAGAAAGAAGAGGATCAGATCTGGTTTTATTCCCTGGATGGAGAAGGCATCCACTACTGTGGATTGAAGGATAGTGACCAAAAGGAAGACGAGAAGATATTTGATGATCTTCTGGGCCATAATTCAATCCTCTTCCCTTTGCAGGACAAAGACTTCCTTGAGACCGGTGAAATCAACCGCTGGCTTTACCTCTACTTCCTTGAGAAGCTTTGACTTGCGGGTAGAAACCCTCCTCACCGTTCCCAGCCTCAAGTTTGGGGGGAATATCCCCCCCCATCCGGAAGTGACTACTACATCCCCCTTTTGAACGTCAGCGTAGAGGGGAACGCCCTTTAAGTAGCATCTCCCCCCATCACATTCCATTAAGGAATAGACCTTGCTCCTCTCCACCAGAGAGCTGGCCCTGCAGTTTGGGTCCAAGAGGAGGAGGACAGTTGATCTCCCTCCCCGCACCTCTATTATCCTCCCCACCAAACCCTCAGCGGAGATCACGGGCTGGTTCACCCTTATCCCTTCGGCCTCTCCACTATCTATGATCAAGGAATTGGCCGATCTCTCCGGTCCCCTCCCGATGATCTCAGCAGGAACCAACCTGTAGGGGGCCCTCTCCTTGAAGTTGAGTATCTTCCGCAGCCTATCGTTTTCCTCCTTTAGGTGCTCCATCCTCCTCACCTCAAGGGAGAGCTTAGTGTTCAGCAACCTGAGCCTCCTATTCTCCTCATAGATATTTCCCATTCTCACCAGGTAAAAGAGCAGCCTTTGGGCGGGGATAAAGGCCAGAGAACCGGCCTTGGCCAACTGGGTCTTTTCCCTCTGGTTTAGACCCATAATAATTAGGGAAAGAAGGAGGGTAAAGATAAGGACTACATACTTCAGATGGGCAGCGGTAAGTCGGAAAGGAACTTGCATCCCTTAGAACTCTTCAGCCTCATCGATAAGCATTACGGGGATCTCGTCCCGGATGGGATACTTCAACCTACAATGGTGGCAGATGAGCCATCCCCCTTGGGGGTCATACTCCAGATCCCCCTTGCATTTTGGGCAGGCCAAAATTTGTAAGAGCTCATCATCTAACATTTTTCCTCCAGAGAATTTCCTATATATTTATAACCAAGGTCAACTTATATATGGCCTGAGAGAACTACTCCGGGAGGTGTGCCTGAGTTTAATGAGGGCCTTCTTCTTAATCTGCCTCGCCCTCTCTCTGGAGAGCCCAAATTTCCTTCCAATCTCCTCTAAGGTATGGGGCCTCTCCCCCTCCAATCCATAATATAGCTTGATTATCTCCGCTTCTCTGGGAGCCAAGGTAGCCAATATCCTCCTTAACTCTCTGATCAAGCTTTTATCCATAGTCTCCTTGTCAGGAGAAGGCTGCCTCTCGTTGGGCAAGATATGGAGAAGGCTGCGATCATCGTCCCTATCCAAGGGGGCATCTAAAGGGGCGGGAAGGCCCGATAGCTGGATGATATCAGTAGCTTCATCCTCGGCAATCCCTAATTCCTCAACTATCTCCTTTATCTGAGGGGCTCGATGTAGTTTTTGTTCGAGATATCTGGACTTTTGGACTATCTTACAGAGCTCACTTATCCTGTTTAGGGGCAGCCTGACCAAACGAGACTGTTCAGCAAGCGCCTTAAGGATGGCTTGTCTTATCCACCAAACCGCATAGGAGATGAATTTGTAGCCTTTGCTCGCATCAAACCTTTTTGCAGCCTCAATCAGGCCAATGTTCCCCTCATTGATCAGATCTAAGAGGGGCATCCCTTGATTCTGATATTGCTTCGCTACGCTCACCACAAATCTGAGGTTTGCCTTTACCAGTTGTTGCAAAGCCTCCTGGCTTCCCTCCTTTATCCGTTGGGAGAGCTCAGCCTCCTGTTCCGGGGAGAGAAGGGGAATAGTATTTACATCTTTGAGATATCTCTCCAATATCAATGATTCTCTCCTCCTTGATCTGGCCCTTCTTACCCTAGACATCTTCTCCCCTAACTCTTCTCTCCTACGGTCTCCTCTATTATCTCCACCGCCTCGTCAAGGGTGATTCCCTCTACCAGGCTCACCTCGCTAGCCAAAAGGTGTTTGGCCCTCTCCAAGATCGACTTTTCCGTGGCGGTTAACTTATCTAAAATTGCCCCCGGATAAAGGTCCCTGATAATCTCTGCGATTTGATAAGGATTTCCCTGACAGAGTTTATCCCGGAGATATTTAGCCCTGTTCTTCCAATCGCCCTCTAACTCTGTGGCAGGGGCGAGAAGAGTTCCCCTCATCTCATCGATCTCCTCTGAACTTATTGGTTTCCGCAACCCCTCTAGTCCGGTTTGAGAAAGGGGAACATAGGCCCGCATATCGCTGAGAATGAAATCTATCTCCAAACAATTTATCTCTTCTCCGTCTATTTCCTTTTTGGTTACTGACCTTATATAACCTCCCCCCAACCTCTTGTGGACAACTTTGTCACCTGGGGAAAAAACTTCACTCATTGCTCTCATCCTTCTAAGGGTTCTTTCTCTCATAATAATAAAGCCGAATCCAATTGTCAAGCAAATGTTTGATTTATTCCCCTTGGTTTACGGCAAGAGAACCTCCCATTCAAGCCCCAGAAGCCGTGGGCCCTTCTCCTGCGGAGAAAAGTTGAGGTGGCAGATCTTGGGTCTGCCACCTCGTGGTGGGAAGTCTAAGGGCTGAAGTTGGTTATTCGGATTTAAACCTCCCTTAAGCTCTTCCACAGAATCCTGGCTCCTTCATCTATCTCCTCGGAGGAAATGTTCAGCGGGGGTCTAAACCTTATCGTTCGCTCGCCGCAGCCAAGGCAAAGCATACCGTTCTGGTAGATTCTTTCCTTAAGCTCATCCCTTATTCTGGAGTCAGGCAAGTCAAAGGCGGCCATCAGCCCCCTCCCCCGGACATTACTTACCTTTTCGGGAAAGGATTCCCGGATTTCCTGAAGCTTAGAGAGGAGATAGTCCCCCATCCTGCGGGCATTCTCCACTAAATTTTCCTCCTCGATGACCTCCAGGTATCGCTGAAACCTCACCATATCCACTATGTTTCCTCCAAATGTGGAGTTGAGCCTGCTCGACTCCTGAAAGACATTTCCCTCCACTTCATCAACTTTCGATCCACAGAGTATCCCACAAACCTGACTCTTCTTACCAAAACAGATTATATCCGGCTCCAGATCAAAATGCTGATGGGCCCACATCTTGCCGGTTAGGCCTATGCCCGTCTGCACCTCATCCAAGATAAGGAATAATTCCTCCTCATCGGCAATCTCCTTTAAGGCGCGCAGGAATTCGCCCCGGAAGTGGTTATCCCCCCCTTCCCCCTGGATTGGCTCAATAATTATGGCGGCAACATCATCCCGGTTTTTCGCTAGAGCATCCTTGATCTGAGCCAAGCTCTCCTTCTCCGCCTTCTCTACTTCCCTCAAATTCTCCTCATTCAGGGGGAAAGTAAGCTTGGGATTTAATACCCTTGGCCATCTAAACTTGGGAAAATACATCGTCTTACGCAGATCAAAAGTATTGGTCAAGGAGAGGGTATAACCAGTGCGCCCATGGAAGGCTTGCTCGAAGCCGATTACCTGATGCCCCTTCTCCTTTGAGTATCCTTTGGCAAAGTTCTTCCTCACCTTCCAGTCAAAGGCTGTCTTCAAGGCATTTTCCACGGCCAGAGCTCCCCCACTGATCAGAAAGAGGTGAGGGAGATACTGGGGGATAGCCACTCGGGCAAAAGTATCGACGAATTCGGCCAGCTCAACGGTGTAGAAATCGGAGTTGGTAACCTTGTTTACGGCTACATAGGCCAACTTCTCCTGGAACTCAGGTGAAATTAGCTTAGGGTGGTTATAACCTATGGGGGAGGAAGCAAAGAAGGTAAAAAAGTCTAAGAGCTTCCTCCCTTTCCTGGAGTCATAAATATAGGAGCCCTGGCTTTTCTTCAGGTCAAAGACCAGATCGTATCCATCGATGAGCATATGCTTCTTCAAGACCGCATGCACATTTTGGGGTGTGATCTTCTCCATATCAAGCCCTTTCTTTCTCTGTATCTATCTGAGCTTTCTGCAGTTTCCCACTGTAATCCACATAGATTGTCTTCCACTCAGTGAAGATATCATATACGGTCCATCCTCCTTCCCGATGTCCATTTCCGGTATCCTTAACGCCACCAAAGGGAAGATGTGCCTCCGCCCCAATTGTGGGACCGTTGATATAGGTTATCCCCGCCTCTATATCCTCTATGGCGCGAAAGGCCTGGTTTACATCCTGGGTATAAATAGAAGAGGAGAGGCCATAAGGAGTAGCATTAAGGACCTCGATGGCTTCATCCAGGGTCTTCACCTTCAAAACAGCGAGGACAGGCCCAAATATCTCCTCCTTAGCTATCCTCATCTGGGGGGTAACATCCACAAATATCGTTGGCCTATAGAAAAATCCCTTGGAGAGCTTTCCCTCGTTGGCTGATTCCCCACCGCAAAGGAGCCTTGCCCCCTCCCTTTGGCCAACCTCCACGTAGCTGTGGATATTCTCCCTCTGTTTCTCATTTATCACTGGTCCTACATCCGTGGAGCTATCCAACCCATCGCCCAGTTTAAGGTTCCTCGTCCTCTCCACCAACCGCTCTACGAACTCCTCATATATCCCCTCCTGAAGGATTAGCCTGCTGGTGGCCGTGCACCTCTGCCCGGTAGTACCAAACGCTCCCCAGATAACGCCTTCCAAGGCCAAATCGAGGTTGGCATCATCCATAACGATCTGGGCGTTCTTTCCGCCCAGCTCCAAGGAAAGCCTCTTCAGGCCCTGACCGGAGATGGAGCTAATCTGTCTCCCCACCGCTGAGGAACCAGTGAAAGAGATGACATCAACTCCCGGATGTTCTACCAAGGGAATCCCCACGGTGGAACCGGTCCCATGAACGAGATTTATAGCCTTCGGTGGAACCCCGGCCTCCAAGAGGAGTTCTACCAATCTCGTCCCGGTCAGGGGGACATCAGAAGCAGGTTTGAAGACCACGGAGTTACCGCACAAAAGCGCGGGGAAGATCTTCCAAGTGGGAATGGCCATAGGAAAGTTCCAGGGAGTAATTACCCCTGCTACTCCAATGGGCTGACGAATGGAGACACAAAACTTGCTAGGAAGTTCTGAAGGAGCAGTCTGTCCAAAGAGCCTTCTCCCCTCACCCGCCGCATAGTAAGCCGTGTCAATCCCTTCCTGGACATCTCCTCTTGTTTCCATAAGCACCTTCCCCATCTCCTTGGTCATCCCACGGGCGATATCTTCCTTGTGTTTGACCAATAAATCCCCCACCCTCTTCATAATCTGGCCCCGCTGGGGAGCAGGAACCTTCCTCCATTCCTTGAACCCCTCCTGGGCAGATCGCACAGCTTTATCGACGTCCTCTTTTCCGGACTTGGGGAAAACCCCCAAGACCTCATCCCAGTTAGCCGGATTCCTGTTCTCAAAGGTCTGACCGCTTTGGGCTTCACACCACTTTCCAGCAATAAAGTTATGAAATTTTTTAGCCATCCCTCCTCCTTAGGTAGTTGTGCCCAAAATTTAACGAAAAAGCACCTCCCTGTCAACCCAATTCTTTAAATCCGGAAAAATCACCCCGCTCTGGAGGCAATGGGAAGGGAAGTCCTTCTCAAACTAAAGGAGATTTTAAATTGTGTGGGAACCTAAGGATTTAAACCTATTGACAAAGATAGGGTTTAGCATTAGATTACCTCAGAGAATGGTGAGGCAGAGATGAGCAGAAGATGGGGAATCTCCCTTTTCCGGTGTTTATCTATCTCCTTGTTGGGAATTAGTTTATTAGTTATCTCCTGTGGCCGTCGAGAGAAGAGGATACTCAATGATGTCCCCCTTCCTTCGGTGACCCCAAAAGGGGATGACGAAACCCTGGAGATCGTTACCTGGAACATCGAGACATTCCCCCTAGCCGGAGAAACCACGGTGGGGGAGGTTCAACGGATCATTGAAGATCTCGACGTTGACCTCTTCGCCGTCCAGGAGATCAGTGATACCGTTGCTTTTCGCCAACTTCTTCAGGGCCTTCCAGACTACAATGGGCTCTACTCCAAAGATAATTACAGGGATTGGTATCAAAAAACTGGAGTCATCTACAAAAAGAACCTAATTACCATTCTGAATGTAGGCCAAATTTATACGGATGACCATTATGCCTTCCCTCGTCCCCCATTAGTGATGACGGTGGTCGCCCAAGCCAATGGGCAGAGGTTCGATTTCCGCCTTTTAGTCCTTCATTTAAAGGCAGGGCCAGACTCAACTGACCTTAAACGGCGTCGAGAGGCGGCCAAGAAGCTAAAAGCCTACCTTGATTCCCAGATAGCTTCCTCTGAGGAGAAGGATTTTGTAGTGGCCGGAGATTGGAACGATCAGATCAACGACCCCCCCGGTGAAAATGCCTTCACCGTCTTCATTGAAGACTCCCTTGACTATCGTTTTCTCACCTTTCCCCTCGCCGGTGACCCTCACTTCGCTTCTTACCCCCGTTACTCCAGCCTCATTGATCACATTCTCATCTCCAAAGACGCTATCGATGAATACAGGGGGGGAACCACCACCACCCTTAGGCTTGATGATGAGCTACCCAACTACTTCCAGGATATATCAGACCACCGACCGGTGATGGCCAAATTCCCGGTATTCAAGGCTTCTCCATAGATCTACAACTGGTAACTTTCTACCCTCAAGGTGGCCCAATAGGTACCTTCGGGTTCCTGGTTTTTCTCTGGTGAAATGGCCTCAAAGGAAAAGGCCGCCGAGGGAGGGACCTCGACGGCCCTGGTTGAGAGGTCTACTTGCTTACCTCTTGTGCGGTGTAGTAGACTTCTACCTTAGCCTTTACCCCAGGGGGAAACTCTGGGTCCTGCACCACGGTGAGGTTCCTTCCCTTCTCTATTAAGG
>JAOZPP010000042.1 GCA_029932675.1 bacterium | reverse complement strand
TCAATATATCATATCAAAGATCAAAATGCAAACTACTTTATGACCTGAGTAATAAAATCCTGCTGAGGGGCAGAACTCCGGTTCTGCCCCCTTTTTTCCAACCGGCTTCAGCCTGTTCACTGCCCTTAACCCATTAAGCCTGCGCTAAACCCGAATTATTCATAACGATCCCATTATCCAGAGGTTGTGCGGTCATCGGTAGGGAGAGACATTTATGTCTGTCCGCTCCTCCGGTCCTGCGGACAGGTCTAAAGACCTTGTCCCTACAGCCAAGACATATAACAATTTGGGACTTGGTGCTAATTTATGAATAGATCGGGTAAAGCGCGTCAGAACCCTTCCCCAAAAACCCTTGATTTTCCTTCCAACTACTGTTAAAATAAACCTGCAATGGCTCTTCCTACTTTAAAATACGAAGCAGGAACCATAGTTTTGGTGAACCCAGGAAGGGTGAAGCTTCCCCCCTTCTTTCTCTGGGACAGGAGGGAGAGAAAGTGGAGGGCAATGGCCCTCCATTATCAGGAAGCGGTGGATTTCTTCCGCCTCCAGGGGATATTAATTGACAATAGGGTCCCTGAATTCCCCCGGCTTGGCCTTAAGCTCCGCTCCGGATTGGTCCTCAGACCCTACCAAAGGGAGGCTATCCAGGCCTGGGAGAAGGCGGGCTACCAAGGGACGGTCGTTCTGCCCACCGGAGCTGGAAAGAGTTACCTGGCCCTAAAGGCCATAGCCCTATTGGACAAGTCCACCCTGGTGGTCCTCCCCACCATAGACCTGATGAACCAGTGGTATGGCCTCCTTAAGGATAGCTTCGGGGTAGAGGTGGGCATCTTGGGAGGGGGCTACCACCAGATAGAGAGGCTTACTGTGGCTACCTACGACAGTGGCTATATCTATATAGACCGTTATGGGGATAGGTTTGCCCTTCTCGTCTTCGACGAGGTACACCATCTCCCCTCCCCGAAGTATTCCCATATCCCTCAGATGTCCGTAGCCCCTTATAGGTTGGGCCTCACCGCTACCTACCGTAGGTCGGATGAGCTCCATCGCCGATTGGGGGAGTTGGTGGGAAGGGTGGTCTACCAGAAGAGGGTTGCCGATCTGAAGGGGGAACACCTCTCCGATTATGAGATCATCAGGCTGAGGGTAGGCTTGCTCTCCCCAGAGAGAGAGGAGTATGAGAGGAGTCTACGGGAGTATACCGGCTATGTGCGGGAGAAGAAGGTCAGGTATTGGGGTGGGAGATGGGAGGATTTTATCAGGAAAAGCTCCTATAGCAGTCAGGCGAGAACGGCCCTCTTAGCCAGAAGAAGGGTTCACCAGATAATCTACCATGCCCAGAGGAAATTGGAGATCTTGGAAGCCCTGATCAAACAACACCACCGGGAGAGGATGATCATCTTCACCGAGGATAACGAGTTCGTCTACCACATCTCCCGCACATTTCTTATCCCCTGCATAACTCACCAAACGAAGACCAAGGAAAGGAAGGCCATCTTAGACAATTTCCGGAGGGGGAGCTACCCCATTATCTGCACCTCAAAGGTATTAAACGAGGGGATAGATGTCCCCGAGGCCAAGGTTGCCGTCATCCTCAGCGGGAGCGCGGCACCCAGAGAACATCTCCAAAGGCTGGGCAGGATACTGAGGAAGAGCTCTGGTAAGAAGGCCCTTCTCTATGAGGTGGTAGTTAGGGGGACAAAGGAGACTCAGATCTCTTATCAACGGAGGGGAAAGGGTGCTCACCTCTGACCTTATCCGATATAAAGTCACCGATGGAGAGGTAGTTCCGGCTTACATCACCAGAAGGGAATCCTCAAGGTATCTGAGGGTGGGTGAGGATCTCATCCGGATCTACAGAAGTTCCTTTGGCCTTACCAAGGGAGAGATAAGAAGAAGGCTGGAGGATTATGAATCGACCAGCACGGAATACAGGGTATTTCGGGGACTCTCCAAGCTTCTGGAGGAGAAAGCTACCTTCTCGCCGCCACACCAATGGAACTATCCCCAAATACGGGAGAAGGTTTTCAGCAAAGCAGCCAAGGCATATCCCATCGTTACCCAGCCCGACCTTCTCTACCAGACAAGAAGGGAGGAGGTGTTGGAGCCCATAGCTGAAGACCTGGGCGTAGCAACCCAGGAATTGGAGGATGACCTTTATGGCGACCTCCCCGAAAACCACATCTTAGTGGATATGGAGAAAGTCACCCCAGAGGAACTTCTCCGCAGGTATAACCTCGCCCTGGCCCAGGGGATACTCTATCGAGCTCTAAGGATGAGGGTTGAGCTCTTTTCTGATTACAAATCGGTGTTCAGATATATCAAGCTGGCTAGGCTCATCTACCTTATGGAAAGGAACCCCAAAGGTGGTTACTTCATCACTCTCACCGGCCCTGCATCCCTCCTGCGGCACACCCAGAAGTATGGGGTAAATATGGCCTGTTTCCTCCCCGGCCTCCTCTTGGCCTCTCGGTGGAGGATGTGGGCCGATATCTCCACCAGAGCCGGGTTAAAGGTCTTCTCCTTGGATCAGGAGTGTGGCCTCCACTCCCACTACCATCCAGAGAGGTTATTCGACTCCAAACTGGAAGAGACTTTCGCCCGGAGGTTCCAAAAGATATCCACCCAATGGATGCTAAAGAGGGAGGGGGAGGTAATTGATCTGGGGGGAAAGGTGTTCATCCCGGATTTCACCTTCACCCATCAGGATGGGCGGAAGGCCTCCCTGGAGATAGTGGGTTTCTGGACACCGGAGTATCTGGAAAAGAAACTGGAGAAGCTTCGAACAGCCGGAAGGGCAGACCTCATCGTGGCCGTGAACCAGACCTTGAACTGCTCCCCTGATGGTTTCTCCGGACCGGTAATCTTCTTCAAATATGCCCTCCAGCCCTCCGCGGTTTTGGAAAAGCTGGAAGAGGTAGGGAGAATACCGGCAGAAGGGGGGAATCCCCAATTTTGCAGAGGGCTGAATTGAGGAGAGCTTCCCCCTCTCCCCCTTCGGCCTACGGTTGTTGAGGTTCGCTCTCCCCAATTTCCCTTTCTTAGTTTCTTATTTCCGCCTTTCGCCTCTTCTCTCTATCTCAGCAGCACCATCTTCCTCGTCATTTCAGCTTTCGCCCCCATTACCTCTAACCTGTAGAAGTATATTCCACTGGCGACCTCTTCGCCTAAGTAATCCCTTCCATCCCAGTTCACAGAGTAGTAGCCAGGGGTTTGCTCCTCGTCAACTAAAGTGCGCACCAACTGCCCCTGGATATTGTAAACCTTTAAGCTGACGGCTGATTGGTGGCTGCTGAGCGCTGGGATGGTGTAGCATATGAGGGTAGTGGGGTTAAATGGATTGGGGTAGTTCTGGAAGAGGAAGAAGGCATCGGGAGCTACTGATTGATGGCTGAATCTCACCCCTACACCGCCAGGGATGATATCGGCATCAGAGCGGGGTTCGATCTTAAAATGCCCGAATGAGTAGTTCACAATGCCGGTTATGTCCAGGGTATCACCTACGCGAGGTTCATAGGTGTATTGGCCATCATCGTCCACAATGCAGGTATCGGATACCGCTCCCGTTATCTTCCATTCGCCATATTCATCCATAGTATCTGCCACAGCAACGCCCGCAACTTTTATCAGAACACCCTCATAGGCCTCGGAGGTATCCACCTGACCCGGAGTGGTCAACACCGGATCAGGCACGGTGTTGCCTGAACTGTGTACCACTAATTGGTTGACATTTCCAATTTCCGTCTTGCCGAGGTACTCATTAACCTTCCCGGTTACAGTGACGCTATCGCCTTGGGCAACACTGTCGTCGGTGTCGTAGATCAGTATCCCATTCCAGGCCCCTTGGCCGTCCTGGAGGTAAAACCCCCCACTGTTAAAAACCCCCGATCCTGCTGTAACTATCCCACTGGTTACCACAATGGAGTCCTTATATGGCGAATCGCCAGAGGGGTCGGTGGTATACTGGATTTGATGGATAGACAGAGCTAAAGGCGAAGGATACTCATTGGCCTCACCGGGGGTAGGCGAGGCAAATATGGCAAAATCAACCCAATTGGTATCGGTATCACTTCCGTCCGGATACCGTCCCAGACTACTGCCCGAAGCAACATCAGGTGCGGGGGTCACCTCACCGACGAAGAACCAACTTGATGTATCGATTGGCCCATAGCCTACGGCATCCACCGTATCCCCAGAGGCATCGGTGAGGAGGACATTGTCCGGCCCGTTCTGCCAGTCCACATCGGGCGTGATCATATCATAATTTTCCACCCCATCATCTTGAGCAATCACAAAATAGCCATCAGATGGGATACTGTGCCCGGAGAGGGAGACCGTGCGATATGCTGAGCCATCAGCTCCATTTACCCCTACCAGATTATATCCATCTAAACTCGTCCCTGGTTCACCTTTAAGCTCGGTAAAAGTGTGCACATCTGTGCCGGGGGAATCGTAATAGAGCTCATTTATGACGACAGTAGGAGGGAGTTCACCCACAGTGTAGGAGTAGGTTGTTGTCGGGGCGTTAGAAGGGCTGGTAGTCACTTGCCCAATATTATCCTTAGCCCTCAGGTAGTAGTCGACTAAGGTGCCATCGGTCTGAGGTAAAATCTGGGCTGTGTAGATGGAGTCACCTACGGTCTGATCAGGAGGGACCCCATCGTCCAGCATCGCTGTGCTGTCATAGGGGGCAGAATCTATGGAATAGAGAAGGTAAACAGAAATGATGCTTTTTCCTCCTTCCGTATCGGTAACCTTAGCCGAGATCACTACCGTATCGCTGCTGCTTGGATAGGTAGGAAGCTGGAATACATTGGCGATCTGAGGGGGTTGGTCTGTAATCAGGACGATATCTGAGCCGTCCCGCGGATCGATCTTATAGTTGCAGTGGGCGTAGTTCAGAGGCCCGGTGATGTTAAGGTTATCGCCAAGGGAAGGAACATAGCTGTAGTTGCTATGGTGGCCTACAACGAGGGAGTCTTCACCGGCATTGGCCACCTTCCACTCATTGTAGACATCGAATGTATCCACCACCTGCACACCTGTCAACTTTATCAACACGCTCTCATACATCTCTGCTGTGGAAGAGCTATTGCTTACCTCCCCGGTGCTCACCAATGCGGGATCAGGAAGGCTATTCCCGGTGCTCTGCAGGTTGTAGTGTACCACTGGGGTTATCTCGGTCTTCCCCCGCCCCCCGCAGGAGTAGAAATACTCTTCAACCACACCAGCCAGGGTGAGGCTATCCCCCACTGTAGGTGAATGGTCAGAATCATAGATGAGGATGCCGCTCCAGGGGCCGCCCGGTGAATTTTCCAGGAAATAGAAATGGTAACTGGAGAAGGAAGCCGTAACCAAGCCGGATATGGTCACCATCTCCCCCTCTAAGAGGGATGTATCCCCATTGGGGGATGTGTCCTGGACCGAGGAGATAGGGGTGATGCCTTGCCTAAAGGCAACTGAATCCGGGGTGGTCATATTATTTCCAGCGGTATCAGCCACCCCTGATACGATTAGGGTATCGGCAAGCCCATCGGTTTGGCTTGCTGTGGTCAGATGGACAATGCTGCTATCGGAACCATCCCGGGAGGCATTAGTAACCCCCAGCCCACTCGTCAAGGTGTAATGGGCAGCATTCTCAGAGGAGGTTTCATCCACGGCCTCACTGAAATGCACGTCAATACCAACGGATCCAGTGGCAAAAGCCACGTCCACCATAGGCGGAGTGGTGTCGCCACCGCTTACACTGTTAGTAGTCCCTGGAGTACACCTCACATGCTCACTCCCTCCATAATCATTAACGGAAGCATCCCACTCGACTGTCGAACCGCTCCAACCGGATGATTCATCGATCTTCTCAATGGAGTAACCGGCATTGCTTGGAGCATCATCAGGATACTTTACCGTAAGGGAACCATCTATAAGGGTTCCCCCTGAAGCTGCGGTGTAAAGGGCGATGTTATCTCCACTATTGGCAAGGCCAAAACTTCCGGTAGTTTGTGTACAAACCACTTCACCTGTTATCTCATCAATAGCAGCTTTGCTAATGACTAAATATCCTCCGGCCGCAATTGTAGTTCCACCAGGGATCATTAGTTCCCCTTCACCACCATCACAGGGATATACACTGTCATCTATTAACACCCAACCAGAAAGTGTAATAGTAGAATCAGTGGTATTGTGTAGTTCTACCCACTCTTCATCCGTCGAGCTTTTTGAATCATACATTACCTCATTTATCACAACATCCCCAGGATTTGCTGCCAGGCAATAGCTAGCTATACCTAAAATAATTAAGCAAAGTATTGAGCAGATATAAAGCTTTTTCATTGTGATCTCCTCAGTTTAAGATCCTGAAATAGACATCCTATCCCCTTAATATTTTTCTGATGTTATCACCCCCCTTTCAAACGAGCGTTTTTGGACATTGGAACCCATCATACCACGATACCACGACAGATTCCAGATCACAATTCTGATGCTACGGCAAAAACCATAGGATCGGTAGCCTGCGAAAAGAAACCTTATAAATCAATTGTTTACGCAACCTTAAGTTGCGGCTACCCTAATTTTCGGCTTTTTGCCTAACTATCAATTCTGACTTTTACCCTCGAGTCCCGTTTCATCTTGATCAGTAGAATCCGGGTCATATATATCAAAATCTTTGTGGAAATTGGATTGATCGAATCCTAAGTTTTATATACCTCCTAACAGAAAAAAGGAGGGCAGGGAGAGAGCCCCTGCCCTCCTACAAACGGCACTTTTCTCGGTTTTTACTTGAGCAGAACCATCTTTTTAGTCATCTGGTAGTCTCCTGCCTCTATCTTGTAGAAGTAGACCCCGCTGGAGAAAGATCTGGCATCCCAACTCACCTGATAACTTCCGGTATCCAATTCCTTATTCACCAGTTCGGCCACTTCTTGGCCGACGATGTTGTAGATCGATAACCTCACCAGCCCCTTGGTAGGTAAAGAGAAGCTGATCTGGGTCGTCGGGTTGAAGGGATTGGGATAGTTCTGAGAAAGGGAGAATAGCTCAGGCAAGGAGCTTTGAGCGATGGGCTGCACAATCCCTACACTCCCAGCGGGGAGGAAATCAGCAGTATCCCGAGGGAGGAGTTGGTAGTACCAAGTGTATGGTAGGCTCATATCGTATTGGGAGAAGATACCAACCACATCCTTTGGCCAGGTTGGTTCCGGCCAGCCGTCGATATTGGTACCATTGTCTATCCTTATGTATACTGTGTCAACAAGGGCGGTGTCAAAGATAGCAATGTCAGCGGAAGTGTCCAGACCAGGCCAAGGGTCACCTGTGCCTGCATTGGATACATAGGGGACAGCAACAAGCAGCCCTTCGTAGTCTTCTCCCCAATCAGCACAGGTCATAATAGTGGGATTGGGTAGCGTCCCTGGACCAAGGTTGGTAATGAAGGGAACGCTTTCCTCTTTGGTTATCTCGAGGTTTCCATTATACTGGTAGATCCGTCCAGCCACTATTAGCGAGTCACCGCGAGCCACTGAGGAGGCGTCAGAGTAGTCGAAGACATTAATGCCCCCAGTTGCATCCTGGATATAGAAGTCAACGCCATTGCCTTGTTCCCTAAGAATCCCGGTCTCCAAAGTAGCCACCCCGGTTACCCTCGCTCCGTAATATTTGTAGATGTTTACCCCGTTGGTATCATTTTCCCTTATCCTGGAGATACTTACCGTGCCAGAGAAGTAACCACTCTTATAGGGATAAACCGAGCTGTTCCCATCGTTGTCCCAGGCCTTTACGCGGAATTCGACAAGCTTTCCATTGGCCTGTTGAGGGATTGTCGCTTGAAAGGTGTCTCCAGTAGCTAAGGACATCTGTAAGCTTGTTGTATCCTCCCCATCGATAGTATATATTACTAGCACAGAGTCAAGGCTCTTCGCCGGATCTGTTACCACTGCCTTAACCACGACAGGCTCGGTCACCGTAGGTACATAAGGGCTCCATTCCACCGCATCTATTTCTGGAACCCCGTAGCCCTGTCCCGGCGATGCAGTGGCGTCAACCGTCCATGAACCACCGCTGACAGACATATCCTCACTGGTCTCGTCATTACCAGTGATACCGTTCCCCCCTGTAAGGGTCTCAGTAGCCTCAGTAATCCCGGATCGTTGGGCCGTCTTCCCATAACTATGTGGTTGGCCTCCTCCGCCATCAGGGTCTACCGTGGTTTGAGTTAATGAGTCAGTATCAGCAGAATAGGTGCTGGGGTCAGAATCTGGGTCGGGACCGTCAATTGAGACCCCCGTTTTATCCACATATTCCGTTTTATCGCCCCAGATAACATAATCAACATCCTTCACTAAATCGCTGCTCCCATCCCAGTAGAATAACATAATCATCTCACCAGAGTTAGAAAGGGTGGGCCCGCTGCTCACATCAATGGGAATCATATCGGGGACAGAGGCGTTCTGTGACTTGAGCTCATAAGTGGGATAAACGGAATATTGGCCGTAAAAGTCGTCTCCACCCTGGATGGATATCGTCTGGTATTCTCCCGGACCGATGGAGGCTCCGCTGGGAAACTGAACAAGGAAATCAGCGCTATATACATTAGTAGCCCCATTAACCACATAAATATAATCATTGTTGCCCTTATAGGAGTCATCAGTCAAATAGTAGTGGGTAAGGTCAACTGTGCTTCCCGTTGGGTTATATATCTCTACAAACTCACCATTGGTTGGTGTAACACAGAACTCGGTGATCAGTAGATGGTCGGCGGCAATAGCATAGGTAAAAACTCCCACAGCTATTACTGCAATAAGAGTCAGCAAACTAATCCTCTTCACCTTTACCTCCCTCCTAAAAAGGTTTTGAAGCAAAGGCTAACTAACCTCCAATCCCTATGGTAAAAAAGGGGATCATAGGCTCAGTTAGCTGAATAGCCAAAAGAAACTATTTTCCCGTAGCCTCACCTCCTTTGGTGACAGAAATTCTCATAAAAAATAATAATCTCATCTGCAAAAGTCAAGCCATTTCTCCCCGATTTTTCACATTTCGCTGCTCCTGCCGGCCTATGGGAGCAGGCTATCTCCGGATTATGGGTGGATAAGGTTACCCATGTGCTGAACTTCTAATGCATCAACTGGCTTGCCTTCTTTTAAACCGCCTAATTAAAAGGAAAAAGAAAGTTGCTGCTACCGCACCTGACAAGAAGGCAATAGCGAGCCCCTCAAGATAGTCAATTGCCCTTAATGGGGGGTGCCATCTATCGGTTAAGGTAAATTGGGAAATCCAAAACCCAAGAAACCAACCTGAGAGGTGACGCAGGAATTTCATCTTTCCTAAATCCATCAGGTAAAAGATGGCAAACCAAAGACATACCCCCGTTAGTATCTGGGCTATCCCGACCTCAAGCGACGAACTCATCTTCGCCCCTCCTCTGCTTAAAGGGTAAGCTGTTCAGTTTAAAAATGGCTATATTGCTGATTTGTAAAGGATTACAAAAGATGTCCCTCTACACTCTACCCAAATATTAGTTTCCCTCGCAGGACGGTGACCGCCTTTCCCCCCAGCCGCACTCGCTTTTCATTTACTCTGATCCGCACAATCCCTCCGCGTGCGGAAGCTTGATAAGCGACCATTTCCCTTTTGCCCAACCTGCTTGCCCAAAAGGGGCCCAGACAGCAATGAGCGGAACCGGTGACCGGGTCCTCATTCACCCCTACACCGGGGGCGAAGAAGCGGGAGATAAAGTCAAATCCTCGGAATGAGGCCTGAGCGGTGACTATGAACCCCCTACTGGGGATATCGTCCAGCAAGACAAAATCCGGTTTCATATTCCGCACCGTTTCCTCCGAATCAACCTCCACCAGATAGTCAAAACGGTTCCTGCCGACATACTTCAGCCTCACCCCCAGAGCCTGGGAAAGACCCTCAGGGGTTGTTGATGGTTCCTCTGGCTCAGCCGGGAGATCAAGTTCGATCCAACCCCCTTTTCGTTCAGCGATGAGAAGCCCACTTTGCGTATAAAAAAGTGCACGTTTATCTGGTTTCAGACAGCCGGTTTCCCAAAGGATGTGGGCGCTGGCCAGGGTAGCATGACCACAGAGCTCTACCTCGACGGCAGGGGTAAACCAACGCAGGTTGAATCCGTCCCTATGCCTATATAGGAAAGCTGTTTCGGAGAGGTTCATCTCCCTGGCCACATCCTGCATCCACCGCTCATCACCCGGTTCAGGGAGGATGCAGACCCCCGCTGGATTGCCCCTAAAGGGCTTGTCGGTAAATGCATCCACTTGAAAGATATCCAGTTCCATCCCTCTCCCCCCTTTTTGGTAAGGAAGATCGGGGCCACCCTCAAAGGAGATAAACCCTTCAGATAAGTTTCGCCAAGAGCTTTACAGCGATAACCACCAGCCCCTCGGTATCCCGGATAGCCTGGGCCTTCTCCTCATTCGACCTTGTTCCATCCTTCACGATGGCCATAAAATGGGCAAGTCTATCCTGATCAATCCGTTGGGGAGCAATCTCCTTTATCTCCTCTTCGGTAAGCCGGGTTAGGCTTGCAGCCAGGGAGGCGAACTCCTTCTCCGTCTTCTCCCTGGCCTTCCGCCTGATCTCCTCCCACTTCTGTGAATCGATCATTGCCCACCCCCACTCCCGATGAATGGTCTCATGGTATCATAAAGGCTTTTCGCTTTGGTGGAGATCTTCCCCACCTTCTTCAGATGTTCATTGAATAGCCTCTCGAACTCATCGAAGCTGAACCTTGACTTCTTCTTGACCTCTTTAATCCCCCTCTCCATTGGGGAGGCGGCTTTTTTCAGGCTAACGGCAGATTGTAAGAGGGCAGTGATGGTGGCATTGGCCTGCAACAGCAAGATGTGGTCCTTGCTGATGGTCTCCCATATAGCGTTCTTCGTTCTCTCCAGGTCTTCTTGCAGTTCATCACGTTTTTCGATGACATCGCCGATCATATCCCTTACCATCTGGGCATCGAAACTGTTCGGGTTCTCACCTCCCTTCCTCAGTTCTTCCTGGACGTTCCTGATGTAGTTCGGTAGGAACTCATCAATAATTGCCCTATCGATCTGTTGTTTCTTCTCGGCGAAATACAGGTTGAACAGGTTCAGATAGGCCCGCTGGTTCTCGGCGATTCCTTTGCCCACCTCTTGACTTAGGGTAACCGATTCCTTAGGGATTGTTGTGCACCCACTCAGGCCAGAGGAGAGGATAATGAGGAAAAGGGGCAACAGTTTTTTGATGAAACCCATAATTCACCTCCTTTGAGAAGAGACCCGGGGGGTTTCCGTCCCCTCTCCCGTCGTTCATTATAGGGCGGCCTGCACTCTCTGTCAACCCTTTTCACCCCAAAATTTGGCCAAAGAGAAATGGCTTGACCTTGGCCAAGTAAGGGATTATCTTAAAGGCGAAATGCAGGAAGGTGAAGGTTTCTCCTCCCAACTTCTCCGGAGGTTCAAATCTGCCCATTCCGTAGTGGTGCTCACTGGAGCAGGGGTCTCCGCGGAGAGTGGGATTCCTACCTTTAGGGGGAAGGATGGCCTTTGGAAGAAGTTTAATCCCCAAGAGTTGGCCACGATGGATGCCTTTAAAAGGGATCCCCGCCTGGTTTGGGAATGGTATGAATATCGGCGGAGGCTTATCCAGAAAGCCCAACCGAATCCAACCCATTATGCGATCAGCGACTTGGAGGATAAGTTTGGTGAGTTCCTCCTTGTCACCCAGAACATAGATGGGTTACACCAGAGGGCAGGGAGCAGAAGGGTGGTAGAGCTCCATGGCAACATCTGGAGGGATCGCTGTTTGCGGTGTGGTAAGCTCTATGATTACCGGGAGATCGAATCAGAGGAATTCCCCCCCAAATGTGGCTGTGGCGGGACGCTGCGGCCAGATGTTGTCTGGTTTGGGGAGGCCCTTCCTCAGGAGGCCCTCTCTTCTGCCCTTGGGGCGGCCCAATCCTGTGATCTGTTTTTATCCGTAGGAACCTCGGCTTTAGTGCAACCTGCTGCTTCCCTACCCCTTTTGGCCTTGAGAAATGGCGCCTTTGTGGTGGAGATAAATCCGGAGCCAACCACCATCTCTGAACTGGTTAATCAGTCGTTAAGGGGGAAGGCAGGGGAGGTCCTCCCGAATTTAGTGGGGAGGCTATAAGAGGATGTTATTGGCCCGGTATTATGAGCAAGGAATTCACTGGATCATTACCGATCAAGTTGTCAAAGACCATAAGTGCGGTAGGAGTTGGCTGCAACCGCATACAAAGGGGAACTGGGTGGGAAATTCGCAGATCTTAATGAAGAATTTTTTAGCTGGAGGATGATATGAACCTTGCGGGAAAGAGTCCTCTCCTCCCCGAGGTAGAGGGGAGGTTGAAGGAGTTTACCGAGGAATTGAAGAGGAGGTTTGAGGCCAAGTTAAAGTCTGTCCTCCTCTATGGAAGCGCCGCCCGGGGAGATTATATCCCCCACAAGTCCAATCTCAACCTCTTAGTAGTTTTAACCGAGGTGGGGGTGGAGGAGCTTGAGCAAGGGAACATAGCCTTTCAAAAGTTTAAAAAGAGGGGGTTTGTTGCCCCCCTTTTCTTCACCTCAGAATACATTGCCACCTCCACCGATTCCTTTCCCATGGAATTTCTGGATATAAAGTCCCATCACTTTCTCCTCTTCGGGGAAGATCCCTTTGCAGGATTGGAGATAGGTCGCCAAAACCTCAGGCTCCAGTGTGAGGCCGAGATAAAGGGAAAGCTGGTAAGGGTAAGGCAGTCCTTCCTGGAGATGGGTTTGGATAAGAGGAGGCTCCCTCAGCTCCTTACTGAATCCTTAACCTCCTTTCTCCCAGCGATGAGGCATCTCCTCCAGTTGGATAGAGGTATTGAGGTGCAGAAAGCCGAGGAAGTCTTTTTTCAATTGGAGAAGAATTATGGGCTCGATGGGAACTCATTTCGCCGGGTCTGGGGGCTGAAGAGGGAGAAGGCCCAAAGGCTTCCTTTAGAAAGGCTTAGGTCTTTATTCGGCCAATACATCGTTCAGCTACATAAGCTTGCTGAAGTGATAGACAAGCTGAGGGTGGGATGAAGAGGCTCTCTCCCATTTTTCTTATCTTGTTGGCCCTGGGATGTGCCTACTATAATACTTTCTTCCATGCGCAGGAGTTCTTCAAAAAGGCGGAAAAGGCCAGGACCTCCTCCCACGGGAGGGAAGGTGCTGGGAAGGAGGACTATGAAAAAGCGATAAAAAAGGCGGCTATGGTTTTAGCTTATTACCCGAAGAGCAGATGGGTAGATGATGCCCTTATGCTTATCGGCAAATCTTACTACCATTTAGGGGAGTATACCAAGGCCATCAGGAAGTTTCAGGAAATGCAGACCAACCTCCCCAAGAGCGACTACTTGGACGATAGCTACTACTGGATGGGCCTGGCCTATTACAAGTTGGAGGACTATCCCCTGGCGGAGGGGAGCTTTAAGAACCTTTTGGCCAAAGGGAAGGATAGAAAGCTTTTGGATGAGGGAAGGTATTGGTTAGGGGAGATCGGTTTCGTCACCAAGGACTACCAGAGGGGGATTGAGGAGTATGGCAGGTTGGTAGCTGAGGGGAGGGGAGGAATCAGGGCCCAGGCGCAATACCGCATTGGGGAGTGTTGGTGGGAGATGGAAAATTATGAAAAGGCCTTGAAGGCCTTCAAAAGGGTTAAAGGGCTAAAACCAGCGAGGGAGATTGGCTTCCAGGCGGAATTCGCAGTGGGAGAGTCTTATCTAAAGCTGGATCAACCCCAAGAGGCCCTGAGGGTCTTTGAGGGACTCGCCCGCGAGGGGAGGTATTACCACCATCTTCCTCGGGTAAGGTTAAAAATCGCCGAATGTAAACTTAAACTCGGCCATACTAAAGAGGCGATCAAGGAGTATGAAGCGGTCTCCCAGGAATTCCCTCAGACAGAGGAGTCTGCTCAAGCCCTTTACAGCCTGGGAGTAATCTACGAAGATGAGCTGAAGGACCTGAAGAAGGCGAAGGAATTCTTCGAGGAGAGTGTCCAGGAGATGCCCAAATCGGATGTAGCCAAAAGGGCACAGGAAAAATCTGCTAATATAGTGAAGTTGGAGGAATACAAAGAACAGCTCTCCGGAGAGGAGGCGGAAAGTTCGGTGAGGGCCCTTTTCCTTTTAGCGGAGATGTATCTTTTGGAGCTAAACGAGCCTGATTCTGCACTTGCTGCTTATAGGTCGGTAATTGAGCACTTCCCGGAATCAAGCTATGCTCCCCGTTCTGCCTATGCCATCTCCTGGATATGGGACAAGGTCAAGGGAGATACCTTGCAAGCAAGGGAGGCCTATAAGAGGGTCCTCAAGGACTATCCCCATACCTCGTATGCCCAGAAGGCGAGGGAAAGGCTGGGGCTCCCCCCAGCCGAGGAGGGGGAACCGGCTGAAAGCCTCTTCATCAAGGGTGAAGATTTCCTGTTGCAGGGGGAGGAGGACTCGGCTTTGGCCTGGTATGGAAGGGCAGCAGGTGAATACCCCCAGAGTCAGTTCGCCCCTAAGGCCATCTATGCGATGGGTTGGATATATGAAAACAGGTGGGACTCCTTGAGGTTAGCTACAGAGGCCTACCAGAGTTTGATTGATAGGTATCCGGAGTCAGAATATGCCCTACTGGCTATGAAGAAGCTTGGGAAGAAACCATCTAAAGAGATCTCTCCCGCCCCAGACACTTCAACCCAGAAGGGTCCTGAGTTAACCGAAATCGATTCCCTCCCCTTTGCTCCCCCACCGATAAAGGTAGGGGAGCTTTTCTACCCCCCAGGGGCCGTAGTTACTCAGGAAACCGTTCTGGTTAAGATCAGGATCGATCAGTTTGGAGATGTCAAGGAGGCGCACATCGTGGAATCAACCGGAAATAGAGCGCTGGATTGGGCCATAGAGGATGCAATGCGTCAGACCAAATTCGATCCAGCCGATATCGACAGAAAGTTATATAACTCCTGGTTTTTATATCAGTTTGAGGTGAAACCACCTGAGAAATAAGGGATGATTCATACCAGAGCCCTTGTATTGGGGATCGAGAGGCTAAGCCCTCTCTTTTATTTAGTTGAACTCAAATCCCCCATTGTTGCCTCCCAGGCCAAGCCCGGACAGTTCGTCCATCTGCGGGTTGCCGAAAACTACGATCCCCTCCTCCGCAGGCCCTTCAGTTTGCACAATACAAAACCTTCCCAGGGAACTTTTTACATCCTCTTTAAGCTGAGGGGAAAGGGGACCCAGGCCCTCTCCCAAAGTTCAGCGGGCGAGGAGCTCGATCTGATCGGCCCCCTGGGAAATGGTTTTCCCCCTCCTTCCCCTGACCAATTGCCTATCCTTGTTGCCGGGGGGGCGGGGATAGCCCCTTTATTTATGCTAGCTCAGAGGTTATCCTCGGTAAGGAAGGGGTTGTTCTTCTGGGGGGCAAGGGGGAGGGAAGAGATCTTTTTGCAGGAGGAGATCTCCTCTTGGGGCTGGGAATTGAGGGTATCCACCGAGGATGGGAGTTTGGGCCATCGGGGGATGGTCACCGATCTCCTCGGCGCCTACCTATCTAAGACCAAAGATGACCAGATCATCTATGCTTGTGGCCCCTGGGGGATGCTTAAGGAAGTGAATAAGTTATCCAAGGAGAGGGATCTTCCCTGCTGGGTCTCCTTGGAAGAGAATATGGCCTGTGGGATTGGCGCCTGTTGGGGGTGTGCAGTGCGATGTCGGGTTGATGAGGGGTTAGTCTATCGCCGTATCTGTAAGGATGGACCCGTCTTCCCTGCCCAGGAGGTGGTATGGGAATCAAGGTAGACCTCTCCGTCTCCCTGGGGGACCTCAAGTTGAAAAATCCAGTTCTGACTGCCGCGGGGTGCTTTGGCTTCGGGGAGGAGTATTCCCCTCTTGTTGACCTCAGCCTCCTGGGTGGTTTGATTACTAAGGCGGTCAGCTTAAACCCAATACCAGGAAACCCGCCACCGAGGATAGTGGAGACCCCTTGTGGGATGCTAAACTCTATCGGCTTGGCCAATCCGGGACTGGGGGGCTTCGTCCAGGATAAGCTCCCCTTTCTCTCCTCGCTCCCCATTCCGGTAATTGTCAATGTGGCCGGGGAGAGGTCTGAGGAGTATCGGGAGGTAGTTAGGAGGCTGGATGGAGCGGAGGGGATCGATGGCTATGAGATAAACATCTCCTGCCCCAATGTGGAGAGGGGGGGGATGGAGTTATCCTCAGATCCGCAGGAGGTATTTGAGTTAATTTCCTCTTTAAAGGAGGTCACTTCCAGGCCCTTGATAGTGAAGCTTTCCCCCAATTTAGGGAATATGAGTGAGATCGCCCAGGCGGCAGAGGAAGCGGGGGCAGATGCCCTTTCAGCGATCAACACCCTGGTGGGGATGGCCATTGATATTGGCTCTAAAAGGCCCATCTTAGCCAGAGGGACCGGTGGCCTCTCCGGTCCGGCAATAAAACCGGTGGCCTTGGCCTTGGTTTGGAGGGTAGCCAGGGCGGTTAAAATCCCGGTGATAGGGGTGGGTGGTATATTTACCTCGGAGGATGCCCTCGAGTTTATCCTGGCCGGGGCTACCGCTGTGCAGGTGGGAACGGCTAACTTTGTTGACCCCCAGGCCATGCCCAAGATAGTTAAGGGCCTAAGGGATTATTGTGAACGGGAGGAGATCAGTAAAATCTCTGATTTGATCGGCGGATTAGAGATGGGGGACTAATCTTTAAGGCTCTTATTCTCACAAGATTTTATGGTGGACTGTCCAGTGAAATATATGCTCAGGAGCATTTTGCTCCTTGGGTTCCTCCTTATGGCCTGCTCTGCCCATCCCCGTTATCAGGCCGGGTCAAGGCCGAGCGGGGGTTTTCGCCAAGAGGGTATCGCCTCATATTATGGGCCAAAATTCCAGGGGAGGAAGACCTCATCAGGGGAGGTCTTTGATATGTATGCCCTCACCGCTGCTCATAATACCCTCCCCTTTGGCACCTTGGTGAAGGTGACTAACCTGGAGAATGGCCTCTCGGTGATCGTGAGGATCAACGACCGAGGGCCGTTTATGAAGAAGAGGATAATCGATCTCTCCTATGAGGCCGCCCGCAGGATAGGGATGCTCGGCCCAGGGACGGCTAAAGTGAGATTGGAAGTAGTGAAGGAGGGCAAGTAGCGAGGTGTTTAAATAGGTATTGTGAACCAGGTAATTGCTGGTTATTTTCTTACCGTCTTTTTTTTAATTCTCTTGGCCTCTCCCCGTTTGTGGAGACCTCCTCTCTGGGGGAGGCTAAGGCTCCCCTGGAGCTACCCCCTTAAGGTCGGCCTGCTCTCCCTTCTGATTGGGGGGGCCCTGGTCATGCTCCTCTTCCCTCTTGGCCTGCGGAGCTCCTTCTATGCCGCTTGCCGCTCCTGTCCCCTCTATACGGCGGGAGAGGGATATAGCCTATCGAGGGTAGCTACCCAATTCCCCCGGCTTATATTTCTCCACACAGCTACCACCATCCCCATTTTCATCTTGGGTTGTTTTATCGCCAGCTTGGTCGGTCAAATCGGTTTTAAGCTTTGGCCGAAAGGTCTCTTCTCCTCCTTCCTCTTGGCTGCGGTTTTACCCCTTTGTTCTTGTGGGGTAATTCCCATTGTTAAGGCAATGCTTGAGCAATCTCATCTGCATAAGAAAGTGGTTGGGGCTTTCCTCATCACCACTCCCCTCCTCAGCCCGATGATAGTTGTCCTCTCCTGGGGGGTTTTAGGGGTTAGGTATACCCTTTTGCGGATTGCATCTACCTTCCTCCTTGCCATTGTTGGAGGAGGGTTACTCAGTAGGTTATGGGTAAAACACCACCAGCCCCGAGGCACATCTGTTGAGGGGGGAGTGGTTATATTCCAGAACCCACTTGCCCGGTTCCCTCTCCCCCTGAGAACCTGGGAATACATCGCTTCCCTTTTTAAGTTTATTGGTTTAGGCCTCCTCTTAGGGGCAGCATTTGCTGCACTCATGCCCAGTAGTTTTCTAAAAATATTCCTCCAGGAAGGTCTTGAAGGGTTATTCGCCTTGGCCTCAGTGGGTATCCCCATCCATCTATGTTCAGGCACTGAGGTGCTTATCCTCTCCCCCTTTATGCAGATGGGGATGCCCCTTGGCCATGCCCTAACCTTTAGCATAGCAGGGGCAGGAATCTGCCTCAGCTCCCTCCCTCCACTTCTCAAGGTATTGGGGAGGAGGATGACTGCTTGGTTTCTCATCTATTTTTGGGTTGGTTCTGTGGTCATCGGGGCAGTCATCAATCTGATGCTCCCCCTTGTTGGTAAGCAGATGGAGGTCCTCTGAGGGGAAGAACTATGATTAGATGCTTGGTCATTGGCCTTCTCCTTCTGGCCCTCACCCAAAGGGGAGTAGCCAACTCCCTGCCCATGATCACCAATGTGAAGGTGGTCCGTTCATCCCCAGATAAGGTGAAGGTCCTCTATGACCTCCTTGACGAGGACAACGATGAATTGGAGGTGCGCATTAGGCTCTCTCCCCGGGACTCCACCTTCTTCAAACGACCAACCAGGTTCGTATATGGGGATATCGGGGAGAATGTCCATCCTGGCAAGGGGAGATGCATCTGGATCGACTACAGAGGTGATTCCCTCCCCTCCCCTCCCCTTCTTTTGGCCTATGATGGAACGGGTTTCGGGGGGGAGATGATCAAGATCGCCAAGGGGAAGAAGGTCTTCTATCTGGACAAATATGAGGTGACCAATGTGGAGTTCGAGGCATTTGTAGAGGTGGGAGGATATGCCGAAAGGCAGTATTGGTTAATTACTGATGGGAGTGTGACCAAGCCTGAAATAGGGTGGAACTATAACCTCACCTATGGGTGGAATTGCCCTAAATTTTGGGACCTCAAAGGGCTACCCTACTTTTCCGGTGATCCCTACTCCCCCCTTCCCCATTCTCCAGTAATTGGAGTCTCCTGGTTTGAGGCCTATGCATATGCCAAATGGGCTGGGAAGAGGCTACCTTCCCTTTATGAATGGGAGCTGGCCAGTGGAGAGGTGGATGGCCTCTCCTTCCCCTGGGGAGATGACTTCTTCCTGGATCAGGCCCCTCCCCTTTACAAACTCTGCAACTGGAGGTTGGGGTATAAGGGCTATACCTACCAAGGATTTGCCACAGATGGCTTTCCCTATGCGGCCCCGGTGGGCTGGTATAGCCCCCAAGGGGACAGCCCCTGGGGAGTAAGCGATATGGTGGGGAATTGCTGGGAGTGGTGTGAGGATGCGGTGGGCAATGTGCAGTATGCCACATTTATCTGTGCCTATAGGGCCTTGAAAGGAGGCGGATGGAAGGCCACCCCCTCCTGGCTGGGCCCGGAGGAGAGGGAGAAGGATATCTGTCCTCTACTGAGGACAAACTCCACGGGGTTCCGCTGTGCCCGGTCGGCCCCTTAATGGGATATGGTCAGATGCCTTCTGTCAACAGCCTCTTGGAACAATTTTAGGATCTTTATGTATGAGAATACACTTCCCCTTGGGAAGCTTCATCTCAATATGACCATCTTCCTTACCAGATGAAGGTTCCCCACGGAGAGCCTACAGAAGTAGACACCACTGGCCACTTCCTGGGCCCTTTTATCCCTTCCTTCCCAAAGAACTGAGTAGAAGCCAGGAGATTGCTTCTCCTCCACCAATGTTCCCACCTCCTGTCCGGCGATATTGTAGATCTTCAAGCTGACCACTGGTTGCTGAGCACTGATAGCTGGGAGATGGTAGCGGATCTGAGTGGTGGCATTAAAGGGGTTGGGATAGTTCTGGAATAAGGCAAATTCCTTGGGAGTCAAAGGTCTGTTGGCTTCAGCTACCCCCTCTTCCCCCACGAGAACCTTAGCAGATTTGGTGGAATCGAGGTTGGAGATTACCGTAAGTGATTCTCCCAATACTGCAGCGATGGAAACCCCTTCTATGCTCATTGAGTCTACCTTAGCGCACCCCCGAAAAACGCCCGATACGGAGTCCGTCTCAGTGAGCACCACCTGAATGCCTACCGTATCGGTAAAGTTACCTCGCAAACTAACGGTGGTTTGATCCCTGGCCAAGGAGTCACTATCTTGACCTTCAAGTTGGATCCACATCTTCGCGCCGATCCAGAGGTTGGTGGTCAAATCCTGGGAATAGGTGCTATCAGATTTTAACCTTAGGGAATGTACCGATAAGGGGTTGCCAATTGCAGGAAGGGTGAGGAAGGGGAGGAAGTGGACATCTGCCAAGTTTGTGTCATCCTGGGAGTCATAGATCCTCCCCTCAATGGAATCCAAATTTGTTGTTCCCCACCAGTTGCTGTCTGCCTCAACGTTCTCCCCTGCCCCATTGAGATGGACCTCGAACCCGGTGGTGTTAACCAGATTGTTATAGTGCATTACGAGGTAGGTGGAGTCAGCGGAGTAGATCCCTCCACAGATAGCTGCATAATTAGCGGTTATATTGTTTTGAATGATGCTGAGGGGGAAGTGATAGACTGATATGCCAGACGTATATATGCCTCCACCGGAGGAAGAGGCGGAGTTATGAATGATGGAGTTATCCGATATGGTTAAGGCCGAAGAGCTGCAGTAGATGCCGCCGCCGTTCTGGGAGGCCAAATTGTAGCCAATGGTATTGTGAGAGATATTCATCAGGCGGGATGAACTTGCACAATAGATACCTCCCCCATTGGTAGCTGTGTTTCCAATGATCTTGTTCCCATTGATATCCCAAGCCATTGAACCGGAGGTGTAGATTCCCCCACCAAAATCAGCGGCAGTGTTCCCCCTAATCTCATTACTACTGAGCAGGACTGAAGCCACAGGATAGAAGAGACAACAGACTCCCCCTCCCCTCAAGGCCCAATTTTCCTCAATTAGATTATTTAAGATATGGGGGGACGATTTCCCATAGGAGGAGATCCCCCCTCCATTTTGAGCAGAGTTGCCGCAGATAAGGTTCTCCAGGATCAAAGGGGATGAGCTGGCACAGAGGATACCGCCACCGTAGTCTTTGAGGGGACTTCCATTTCCCTCTATTCTATTTCCCACAATCCTGGGGGATGAGCCATAGCAGGAGATGCCAGAGATGGAATTGGCAGTTATGAGGTTTAGATGGATGAAGGGAGAGGACCGATCACAGCGGATACCTTCTTTACCATATTCCACCCGACAATGTTCGATGATAGTCCCTGCTAAATAATTATCTAACGAATCAAAGGTGGCATCAACGCTTGTGCTATCCAACCATATACCCCCCCACTCCCCAGGCTGAGGGGGGGTAGTGTTTGAGGTGAAGACAATGGAATCTGAAGCTGTGCCCTTGGCTATCAGAGTGCCACCGACTCGAAGAGAACAGGAGGAATCGAATTTCACTATCACCCCTGGCTCTATAGATAGAGTTACCCCTTCGAGTACTCGCACCGATTCTACCGCCAGATAGGGGCTACCAGTGAGAGACCAAGTGGTATCTGATGGTATCTCTCCTCCCACCTCGGTTTGGGCTAGGGTGCCCTGAGAGAGGGCAACAATGAGGGAAACAATTGTCCCAATTTGGTTCAGCTTCATCCTTCCCCTTCTGGTAAAGTTAACCATTAGGAGGAATCTTTCTGAGTGGATTTAGGAAGTTTTTGTTCCGTACCGCCAATTCACCCAAAATTATATAACATATTCAGTTGAGATGCTTTGGAGGCTCAGATAAATTGGGGCCTCGCAATGGATCACATTGATGTCAAATTTATGGATGGATTGGGCGAACAGGATTTGTGAGTTCTTTGTATCTTCCTAAACAATTCTGTTCAAAAGTTCTTCTTTGAGCTTAACACACTTGTGGTGCGAGCTCGCCGGGAGATAAATAAACTAAGCGGTGACCAAACAAGGGCCGCCGAAGCCCCCAGCAGAGGCCCAAAGGTTTTGATCCATACTGAAGTAGGGGAGAAGTCTGAAAGAGAAAGACAGGCTTGGAGATCTCTCCCTACCGGAAGCCCCTTCTGAATAACGAATTCGTCACTAATTTACAAAATAAAAATGGCGCCACGGGGAATCGAACCCCGGTCTCATGGCTGAGAACCACGTATCCTAGACCCCTAGACGATGGCGCCAAATTGAAGCTTGAACCTTCTCAAAGATTCCAGGATATAGAGTGTGGCCTAAAGGATGATAAGCCTTTTTGGGTTCACCATAGCGGGGAATCTTTGGCTGGGGAGCAGGGATTCGAACCCCGATACCGAGATCCAGAGTCTCGTGTCCTGCCATTAGACGACTCCCCAACCGAGCTTAGCCGCTCCGCTCAAAAAGTTTTTCGTAAAGCCTTTTGTCTTTACCTACTCGCTTCGGGACTCAAGTTGTTCCACCATCATTGAATCCCACACTTATTTAGGTATCAACCTGAGCGCATCATCTAACCGATTTAAGACCTTTTCCTTGCCTAAAAGCTCCAGTAGATGAAAGAGGCTTGGCCCCACTTTTCTCCCGGTCGTAGCCACCCTCAGGGGATGGATGAGACTCGCAGCCTTCACCCCTAAATCTGTGGCTAGGGCCCTTAGGGCGCTTTCGATAAAATGGGCAGAAAAATCCTCCAATTCGGCAAGTTCCTCCCTTAATAGGGTCATCTTCTCCCTTACCCCTGGGCTGTGCAGATGTTCTTCGACCGCTTGCGGTTCATACTCTATCTGAGAGGAAAAGAAAAATTCTCCCAGATTCACAAAGTCAGTAAGTTTATGGGCCCTCTCCCTAATGAGTAAAAGCACCTTCTTCAACCACTCCCTCTCTTCTTCTCCCAGATCCCCTTTGAACCACCCATTCTCCTGGAGAAAGGGAAGAACACGTTGCAGCAAATCATCGGCTTCTAACCCCTTTATATATTGAGAGTTCATCCACTCCAACTTCTCCAGGTCGAAGATGGGATTACTTAGCCTTACCCTCTCCAGGCTGAATGCTTTCACCAGTTCTGTGCGGGTCATTATCTCTCGGTCATCCCCCGGTGACCAGCCCAGGAGGGCCAAATAATTGATCAGGGCCTCAGGGAGAAACCCCATCTTCCTATATTCGGCCACCGAAACCGCCCCGTGTCGCTTAGAGATCTTACTCCGGTCCTCCCCCAGGCCCAAGGGGAGATGAGCGAATAGGGGTGGGGAGGTACCTAAGGCTTTATAGATTAATATCTGTTTGAAAGTATTAGTGAGGTGGTCGTTGCCCCTAATTACATGGGTTATCCTCATCTCCAAGTCATCCACTACGCAGGCAAGATTATAGGTGGGTAGACCATCTGAACGAACAATGATGAGATCCTCAATATCTGCATTTTCTTTTTCCACCCGCCCATAAACCAAGTCATCGACCACTGTTTTCCCCTTGGGAACCAAGAAACGGAGGGCTTTAGGTTTCCCTTCCTGGTCCAATCTTTGCCTCTCTTCCGGAGTAAGTCGAAGACATCGACGATCCTGTTTCCAATCCTTCTTCTCCTTAAGGGCCTTTTCCCTTCTCTCCCTTAGCTCATCCTCTGTGCAGTAGCAATAGTATGCGTATCCTGAAACTAAGAGCCTCTGGGCGTAATCTCTGTAAAGCTCCATTCGCTGAGATTGGAAATAGGGCCCCTCATCCCAATCCAGGCCTAACCATCTTAAGCTGTCAATGATCACTTCAACCATCTGAGGGTTGGACCGCGCGGGGTCTGTGTCCTCTATCCGCAAGATAAATTTCCCCCCCTTGCTTCGAGCAAAGAGCCAATTATAGAGAGCAGTACGGGCTGTCCCTATATGGAGAAATCCAGTAGGAGCAGGAGCAATACGAACCCTAACTCCTCCCATGGTTAGGTGGATTCCTCCTCAGTGGGTGGCTCCGTAGGATGAACCTCTTCAGATAGGGAGAGTTTCACCCCACCCAACCATTTGGCCAAAAGGTTGTAAAGGCCAGCAAAGATAGCAGTTCCGATGGAGCCAAATACCGCATAGAATAAAGCCATAACAAAGGACATAAAAAAGCCGACAAAACCGGAGAAGAGCCCCATCATCGGAAAGGCTCTCCCCTCACCCCAAAGGCCGGCTTCCCCCGCTCCACTCAAGAAACCAGCCATTCCCCCTATAAGGGTGAAGATTAGGGTGTAGAACAAGCCCACTAAGAGCCCAATGACTGCATAAAGAAAGAAAGTCACCTTTACCAGAGACCATACATCCACCCTTTTGAGCTCGAAGTTCACTATGCCCTCCTGGGGTTAAGTTTTGGTAATTCCCATAAAATAGGAGGCAATAACCATAGGTAAGGGTTTGAGTTCTCCCTTTAGGGGGACAAGTGCCGACCCTAAGGCCCCCAGGGTAAACGCTCCAAGGAGATTTGTGCCATCAAGTTCACCAAAGATGAGATCGGCTACCCCCCTTCCCTCCATCCTTGAAAAGTGCCCCTCATTTTTGCGGGTTATCGTCTCCCCATTCGCCAGCCTGAACTCGGTGTTATCAAGCCGAGAAGGTTCCTTATATCAATTTTTAAAATGAATAGAACTACAGCATTATCAACAGAACCCCGTGAATCATTTTCATGAGCTAAACGCTTGGCGGTGAATTTTCTGATTATCTGGCTTAGAAGGCACAATGTAGAGAACTCCTACGTTTTAATCAATCCTTTATCCTTTAACCCAAGTTTGACAGTTGCAGTTATAACTTTTGGAATAACAATGGGTTATAAAA
>JAOZPP010000093.1 GCA_029932675.1 bacterium | reverse complement strand
GTGGTCAAAATTGTATGGTAAAACTGTCTTCCCTTCTTCAAATCCTTATCAACTACGCTTGGCCCTTGAGTGACCAAAAATGGGGGACATTCAGTTAAAGTTTGAACATTTTCTTGACAAAAGGGGGGGAGGTGACTATTTTTGGGGGGAGGGAGGAGTAAGATGCTTTCCAGTATGACCGGATATGGTAGAGGAGCTGAGGAGATAGAAGGGGAAAAGGCGGTGGTGGAGATAAGATCGGTAAACAACCGTTTCTTAGACCTCCAACTTAAGTTGCCTAGGTCCTTGAATTTCTTAGAGGATAGGATAAAGGAGGTGTTGAGGAGAAATCTCTCCCGGGGAAAGGTTTATTATCTTTTAACTTGGGCGGGAACTGAGGAGCCCTTCTCCTCATTAAAATTGAATGAGGAAGCCACTGAGGCATACTATAACCTCTTAGAGGAGTTGAAAAACAAGTTTAAAATCCAGGAGAAGATAGGCCTAAATCACCTCATTGGGTTTCCCGACCTCCTGAAGAAGGAACCTGATGAACCGGATGTGGAGCGAATTTGGCCCACCGTAGAAAGGGCTACGTTGGCTGCCCTTTCTGAGTTGAAGAAGATGCGGGGAGTGGAAGGGGAGAGGCTTACCAAGGATATCTTGGAGAGGATGGATAGGCTTCGCCAACTGGAGGAGTGGGTGGAGGGCGAGGCCCCGAAGGTGGTGGAAAGACATCGGGAGGTCTTAAGGACAAAGATAGAGAACCTTCTCACCCAGGCTCAGGTTGATGAGGAGAGGTTGGCCCAGGAGGTTACCATATTTGCTGAGCGAACCGACATTACCGAGGAGTGCGTGCGGTTGAAGAGCCATATCGAAGGGTTTGTGGAGATCTCCGAAAGGGGGGGAGTAGTGGGAAGAAAGCTTACTTTTCTTTTACAGGAGATGAACAGGGAAGCAAACACTATGGGAGCCAAGGCTTTAGATGCTGCCATCTCACAAAAGGTTGTGGAGATAAAGGAGGAGTTGGAAAAGGTTAGGGAGCAGCTACAGAATGTGGAGTAGGGAATCATTTCTCAATATAGGCTTTGGGAATGTGGTCTTGGTAGATAAAATCGTGGCCATCATCAACGCTGGCTCTTCGCCGGTGAAGAGGTTGAAGGATGAGGCCAAACGGGAAGGCAGGCTTGTGGACGCCACTCAGGGGAGGAAGACCAGAGCGATAATTGTTACTGAGAGCAACCATATCATCCTCTCCGCCATTGCTGTAGAGACGATTGTGCAGAGGCTAAAGGGGAAGGAGAGGGATGTTTGAGAAGAGGCCCGGGCTCCTGGTGGTTATTTCCTCACCTTCTGGAGGGGGAAAGACCACTGTCTGCCGCTCCTTACTGCAAAGCCATCCCGATTATCTCTACTCAGTCTCCTTAACTACCCGTCCCCGCAGGTCATCAGAGGTGGAGGGAAGGGACTACATATTTGTTACAGAGGAGGAGTTCAGAGAAAGGGTGGCGCGGGGTGAATTAGCTGAGTGGGCAGAGGTCCATGGGCACTTTTATGGTACACCGAAAGATCCCATAGAGAAGGCGCTTAAAGAGCGAAGGGTAATTCTTTTGGACATAGATGTCCAGGGGGGGATGGGGATCAGGCAGAAATACCGGCAGAAGGGTGTCCTCATCTTTCTCTATCCCCCTTCTTTGGAGGTTTTGGAGGCGAGATTAAGGGGAAGGCTTACCGAGGAGGAAGAAGCCATAGAGAGAAGGTTAGCCATAGCCCAAAAGGAAATGGAATATTGGGAACAGTATGATTACTTGGTGATAAATAAGGAGATCGAGGAGACAATTGCTTCAGTAGAAGCCATCATCAGGGCTGAAATTAGCCGGGTAGAAAGGCTAAAAAGGGGGTAATTGATGGAATCAATACCCATTGAGAAGCTAATGGAGAAGGCAGAAAATAGGTATGAGGCGGTTATGGTGGCCGCAAAAAGGGCCAGGCAGATAAACAGGGCAAAGGAAGACCAATTGGGGGAAGGTAAGAAGGAGAAAGTGACCATTCGTGCTCTCAGGGAGTTAATAGAGGGGGCAATCGAGTTTAGATATGAAAAGAGAGAGAAGAGAAGGTAAAGTGGACCAGTCCCTTTTTATAGTCGAATCGCCGGCCAAAGCAAAGACCATCAAAAAATTCTTGGGAAAGAGCTACGAGGTGAAGGCCTCCTTTGGTCACATAAAAGACCTGCCGGAAAGAGAGTTAGGGGTTGATGTAGAGAATAACTTCTCCCCCAAGTATGTGGTTATCAAGGGGAAGGAGAAGACGCTCCGCGAGCTAAAAAGGGCAGCCAAGGAGAGGAAAAGGATATACTTAGCCCTGGATCCAGACAGGGAAGGGGAGGCTATAGCTTGGCATGTATCCCAAGAGTTGAATATTCCAGGGACAGATCTATATCGGGTAAGGTTTAATGAGATCACCAGGAGGGCAATAAAAGAGGCTGTAGAAAACCCTGAGCAGATAGATATGAAGTTAGTAAATGCCCAACAAGCAAGGCGCATCCTGGACCGTCTGGTGGGGTATAAGGTATCTCCCTTTCTCTGGCAAACGATATATCGGGGGCTCTCTGCGGGGAGGGTACAATCTGTGGCCTTAAGGTTAATTTGTGAGAGGGAAAAGGAGATAGAGGAGTTTAAACCCCAGGAATACTGGTCCATAATTGCCCTTCTCCTCTCCAAGGAAGGGTCACCATTCAAGGCAAAACTTCATAAGATAGAATCTAAGGACTTCAAGATCCCGAACAAAGCCAGGGCGGATGAGATCCTCGCTGACCTGCAGGGAAGGGATTTCACTGTGGCCAAGGTGACGATCAGTGAAAAGAAGAGAAACCCTTATCCCCCTTTCATCACCAGCACCCTGCAGCAGGAGGCCTCGAAGAGGCTCTACTTCTCCACCAAGAAGACGATGTTACTTGCCCAGGGACTCTATGAAGGCGTTGATCTGGGCGAGGAGGGGAGGACTGGTCTGATCACTTACATGCGCACAGACTCAACCCGCATTTCCCAGGAGGCTTTGGGTGAAGTGAGATCTTGGATAAAGAAAAGGTTTGGAGGGGATTATCTCCCTCCGCAACCCCGGATATATAAGAGCAGAAAATCTGCGCAGGAGGCGCACGAATGTATTAGACCAACCTCCCTATCTTGGGAGCCGGATATGGTGAAGGAGTATCTCTCCCCGGACCAATTTAAGCTATATAGCCTCATCTGGAATCGCTTCCTTGCCTCTCAGATGAACCCAGCCATCTACCTCTCCACCATAGCCGATATCGAGGCTGGCCCATATCTTTTTCGGGCCACGGGTTGGGTTTTGAAATTCCCTGGTTTCCTCAAGGTTTACCCCTTACCAGAGGAGGAAGCAGTATCCTTGCCCCCATTAACCGAAGGGGAGGTTTTGAGGCTAAAGGAATTAATTCCCCAGCAGCATTTTACTAAGCCCCCTCCCCGTTACACGGAAGCCAGTCTGGTTAAGGAGCTGGAGGAGAAGGGAATTGGGAGACCCTCCACCTACGCGCAGATAATCACCACCATCCTCACGCGGGGATATGTTGAGCTCCAGGAAAGGAAATTTCATCCTACAGAGTTGGGGAAAACTGTAAACGATATTTTAATCAAGAACTTCCCATCCCTCTTCGATGTAGGGTTTACCGCGCAGATGGAGGAGAATTTAGATCGTATAGAGAGGGGAAAAGATGGATGGGTGGAAGTGCTTCAGGATTTCTACGGTCCCTTTGAGAGGATGGTGCAGGAGGCTGAGGGGAGAAAGACTGAACTGAAGAAGGGGCTCACCGAGGAGACGGATATCTCCTGCGAGAAGTGCGGGAGAAAGATGGTGATCAAGTGGGGAAGAAATGGACGGTTTCTTGCCTGTTCTGGCTATCCAGAATGTACCAACACCAAACCCCTTCCTGAGGATGAAACCGAGGAACGGTGTGAGCTCTGCGGCGCCAAGATGGTGGTCAAGTCGGGCAGATATGGGAAGTTCTTAGCCTGTTCAAACTATCCCCAATGCAAATTCACCAAGCCATTGAGCACGGGGGTAAGATGTCCTCAACCGGGTTGTGATGGTTATCTGGTAGCCCGGCGGAGCAAGAAGGGGAGGACCTTTTATGGATGTAGCAGGTACCCCAAATGCAATTTTGCTATTTGGGATAAACCGGTTGCGCAGAGCTGTCCCCATTGTGGAGCCCCCTATTTAGTGGAAAAGAGAAGAAAGGGCGGGCTTTACCTTTGGTGTCCCTCCTGTGGTAAGGAGGTGGCCGCGGATGGTTAGGGACTATATAAAGAGGTTTATTGACCACCTGGGAAAGGAGCGCGGGCTCTCCCAGTTTACCTTGAGCTCATATCGAGGTGATCTCCTCCAGTTTTACTCCTTTCTCCGGGAGAAAACCCCGCACCAGAAGGATCTGATCTCCACGGTGGACCGGTTCCTCTTGAGGCATTTCTTAGGGAAGCTGAAGGCAGAGGGCTATGCCAACGGTTCCATCTCGCGAAAGCTCTCCGCAATTCGCTCCTTCTACAAGTTCCTCTGCCGGGAGGGCATAACCAGTGCAAACCCTGCTGTTTACATCTCCTCACCGAAGAAGAAGAAGAAACTGCCTTCCTTTCTCTCCCCGGAGCAGATAAGTTCCTTGATGGGTTCCCCCCAACGACCTGATGTTCTGGGCTTGAGGGATAAAGCCATCCTGGAGACCTTCTATGGATCAGGTATCAGACTACGGGAGCTTGTGGGACTCAATCTTTCCCACCTCGATTTAGCCAACAACTTGATTAAGGTAAAGGGCAAGGGGGATAAGGAGAGGATAGTGCCCATGGGGAGAAGTGCCAGCGCGGCCATCAGGAAATACTTGGAGAAGAGGGAGGAACTGAAACCCAAGGAAGATGCCCTTTTCCTCAACTATCGGGGATACAGGCTTAGCCCTCGGGGGGTAGAGCTTATAGTAAAGGGCTATCTGAGGAAGATTTCTGAGGATGGTTCCCTCTCCCCTCATAGCCTCCGCCATAGCTTTGCCACTCATCTTCTGGACAGAGGGGCAGATCTGAGGGCGGTGAAGGAACTGTTGGGCCATTCCAGCCTTTCCACAACTCAAATTTATACCCATATAACCGCAGAGAGAATAAAGAAGGTTTACAGACAAGCCCATCCCCGGGCTGGAGGGTAGGCCAATGATTAGATCAACAACCATACTTGGTTTGAGGTATAAGGGAAAGGTAGCAATGGGCGGTGATGGGCAGGTAACTTTGGAAAATACCATTATAAAGGGGGGAGCTAACAAACTCCGGAGGCTTCATCAAGGAGAGGTTCTGGCCGGATTTGCCGGGGCTTCGGCGGATGCCTTCACCCTTTTTGAGAAGTTTGAAGCAAAGCTTGAGGAATATCCCCACAACCTCCCGCGGGCCGCTGTGGAGCTGGCTAAGGAGTGGAGGACCGACAAATACCTGCGCAGACTGGAGGCCTTCCTGGCCGTAATGGACAAGGAACATTCCTTGCTCATCTCTGGCTCAGGGGAGGTGATGGAACCTGATGATGGGATATTAGCCATAGGTTCTGGAGGGGCTTATGCGCTGGCCGCGGCGAGGGCCTTGGTGAGGCACAGCAAGTTGGGAGCCAAACAGATCGTCGAGGAGGCGTTGAAGATAGCCGCATCCATCTGTGTCTACACAAATGAAAACTTCGTCATCGAAGAGCTTTAAACCCGAAAAGATGAAGATAAAGGAACTTACCCCTCAGCAGATAGTGAGGGAACTTGACCGTTACATAATCGGTCAGGAAAAGGCAAAGAAAGCTGTGGCCATTGCCTTGAGGAACAGGTGGAGAAGACAGCAGGTTCCCTCTGAACTGCGGGAGGAGATAACCCCCAACAACATTATAATGATCGGACCTACGGGAGTAGGGAAGACGGAGATAGCTCGCCGGTTGGCCAATCTGGCCAATGCCCCGTTCATTAAGGTGGAGGCCTCTAAGTATACGGAGGTTGGCTATGTGGGGAGGGATGTGGAGTCTATGGTCAGGGATCTTGTTGACCTGGCGGTGAATATGGTAAAGAGGGAGAAGACTGAGGAGGTAAGGGAGAAGGCAAAGCAACTGGCCGAGGAGCGAATTCTCGATCTTCTTCTTCCCCCACTACCTACTAAAGAAGGGCAAGAAGACGCGGAACTTATGGAGAAGAGGCAGAGGAGCAGGGAAAAGCTAAAACTCCAACTCCAGGGGGGAAAGTTGGAGGAGAGGATGGTGGAGATAGAGGTTCCCGATGAGCGGTTCCCCATGGTGGAAATCTTTACCCCTGCGGGAATGGAGGAGATGGGAATTAATATGAAGGAGATCTTTGGGGGGATGCTGCCGAAAAGGAGGAAGCGGAAGAAGGTCTTACTACGGGAGGCGCGACATATCTTAGAGGAGGAGGAAGCGGGGAAGCTCATCGATATGGACGAGGTTATCTCCGAGGCCAAGTTTAGGGTGGAGAACTCGGGGATCATCTTCATCGATGAAATCGATAAGATCGCTGGCCCGAAGTCGGAGACAGGCCCGGATGTCTCCCGGGAGGGGGTGCAGAGGGATATACTCCCCATTGTAGAGGGATCAACGGTGGCTACTAAACATGGGATGGTGAGGACGGACCATATCCTCTTCATCGCTGCCGGGGCATTTAGCAGTTCTAAGCCATCGGACCTTATTCCAGAACTGCAGGGAAGGTTTCCTATTCGAGCGGAGTTAAATAGCCTGAGTGAGGATGATTTCTTTAGAATACTTACCGAACCTCAGAATGCCCTCATCAAGCAATATACAGCTCTGCTAAAGGCGGATGGTGTAGATATAACCTTTACCAAGAGCGCGATTAGGGCGATAGCGCGTATTGCCAATCAGGTGAACGAACGCACGGAGAACATAGGTGCCCGCCGGCTCCATACGGTGATGACCACCCTCTTGGAGGACATCCTTTACTCCGTTCCTGACTCCGGTCTAAGGAGGGTTAGGGTCACCAGTCAAATGGTAAACAAGTGCTTGGGCAAGATAGTCAAGGATGAGGATTTAAGCAGGTATATACTGTAACATCTTGGAAATTTCTCCTAGGTCTTAGCAGTGGAGCAATCTGAACAAACGCCGGTCTCGATGCTCTGCACAGTCAGATAGAATTGTAAAGTACCCATCTTTGGAGGAGCGCCATTTAGCCTATCTGGCGACGGGTGAACAGCACTGCCCCTGCCTACCCAAATTTGGTTACCCAGTCCGCAGTGATGAAAACAAGCTTTCTCTCCAGCGAACTTCGCTTACCCGCCGTCCCATTATATGACATTCCACCAAAGGAGTGTTCTAAATGATAAGTGTAAAATCCTGGAAAGAAAAAGGAAAACAGCTTAAAACTGATATATCCACCCTTTATTTAGCTTATAAAGACCTAAGAGTTCCTTGGTATGCAAAGGTCTTTATTGCTATAATCGTTGCTTATACTTTGAGCCCAATAGATTTAATTCCAGATTCTATACACGTTTTAGGGTATCTCGACGATTTAATTATTATACCCGCAGGGATTTCTCTATCGCTAAGAATGGTCCCAAAGGAAGTTTTAGAAGAATGCAGAGAAAAAGCTAAGAGTGAACCTATTTTAGTGGCAAATTAAAATGGGTTGGGACGTTTATTGTCCCCTTCGGGGAATGGGAGAAAAACCCTCGCCTTTAGGCGAAGACT
>JAOZPP010000041.1:24429-24995 GCA_029932675.1 bacterium | reverse complement strand
CCCGTATATGTCACCTGAACCACTGCGCCGGTCCTCCCACACCACCAGATAGTTTGTGCCGTCAAAGCCCACTGAGGGCCGCCATTGCCAATCCGCGGCGGTGGAGATGGTAATCCCTGCTGGATCAAGAACATTCCCCGATTGAGCCACCCGCGCCCCGTATATGTCACCTGAACCACTGCGCCGGTCCTCCCACACCACCAGATAGTTTGTGCCATCATAGGCTACTGAGGGAGACCCTTGATGATCTGCAGCGGTGCAGATGGCAATTCCCGCTGTATCGAGAACCTCTCCCGATTGAGCCACCCGCGCCCCGTATATGTCACCATCCGTCCACACGACCAAATAGTTTGTGCCATCATAGGCTACTGAGGGAGACCCTTGATGATCTGCAGCGGTGCAGATGGCAATTCCCGCTGTATCAAGAACCTCTCCTGATTGAGCCACCCGCGCCCCGTATATATCCCATTCTGAACCGCTGCGCTTATCCGTCCACACCACCAGGTAGTTTGTGCCGTCAAAAGCCACTGAGGGAGAGCATTGATCACCGGCAGCAGTGCAGATAG
>JAOZPP010000041.1:0-24329 GCA_029932675.1 bacterium | reverse complement strand
CAATCCCGGCCGGGTCAAGAACTTCCCCTGATTGAGCCACCCGCGCCCCGTATATGTCATCTGAACCGCTGCGCTTATCCGTCCACACCACCAGGTAGTTTGTGCCATCAAAGACCACTGAGGAAGAATATTGCCCATCTGCGGGAGCAGTAGAGATGGCAATCCCGGCCGGGTCAAGAACTTCCCCTGATTGAGCCACCCGCGCCCCGTATATATCACCTGAACCGTTGCGCCAGTCCTCCCACACCACCAGATAGTTCGTGCCATCA
Organism: bacterium; assembly: GCA_029932675.1. GTDB lineage: Bacteria > SM23-81 > DAOVCL01 > DAOVCL01 > DAOVCL01 > DAOVCL01. The sequence continues at coordinate 24,060 of JAOZPP010000041.1, read as the reverse complement.
AAGGCCACCGAGGGAGATCCTTGCCACCCTCCGGCGGGAACATAAACGATTGTGGTATCTATCAGGAATTCACCGTCTAAGGTAAGGGGGAATGTAAGTAAAGTAAGGTCTTTCTGGGATATCCGGAGATCCCCCTGGTCAGCCCTGTATGGTACATTATGGCCCAAAGCATCGGAAACCCGAAGCCTTTCAGGACGGGCCAGATCCCCTTGGCCTTTCACCCCAATCACCATATCCCCCAGATATCTTTCAAAGCCAGGATCGTTGATTGTTCTCTGGTATCTTAAGCCGTGTTTGTTGCCGCTGAAGTGTATCTCCCCATCAGGGATCTGGTAGCACACCTTGCCATCCTTTACATACGGCTCTGTCCCATCTTGAATAGGAATTCTATAGATATGCTCACCATCCCTTGAGGTCAAAATGACCTCAGAACCATCAAAAGATGCCTGATAAACCTCCCCACCAATAACAATCCTATCCCCATCCATCCTCGGATGATGGGCTACCCCCTCCATCACCTCCCTCAAGTTGAAGGGAATCTCTTTCTGAGTTGCATAAACTGAACCTGAGAGAAGAAGGAGAACTACGATTGCGCCAAAGAAATTTCTCATCTCTTTTCCTTTGTTTTGCTGTCAGGGCAGGAGCCCTGACCGCGGCAGAAAAGCACTCGGACGGGGCTTCAGCCCTGTCCCTACTTCTTCCTCCTCCCGGCCATCTCCCTAATCAGGTTGGAGGCAATAATGGTCCGCTGGATCTGGTTGGTTCCCTCGTAGATCTGGGTTATCTTAGCATCCCGCATCATCTTCTCCACCGGATAGTCCTTCATATACCCATATCCACCAAGGATCTGCACCGCATCTGTAGTCACCTTCATCGCCACATCGGAAGCAAAGAGTTTGGCCATAGCTGAGGCCCTGGCTACCTTCTTGGCCCCGCGGTCGATTAGCCTGGCCACAGCATAGGTAAGGGCCCTGGCGGCCTCAATTTGGGTGGCCATATCGGCAAGCATAAATTGAATCCCCTGAAAGGAGGCGATGGGTTTCCCAAACTGTTCCCTCTCCTGTGCGTAGACAATAGCCTCTTCCATAGCCCCCTGAGCTATACCCACTGCTTGAGCAGCAACTCCGGGACGCGACTGATCGAAGGTGCGCATAGCGATGAGGAACCCTTGTCCCTCCTTACCTAAGAGGTTCTCTCGGGGGATAAGGCAGTCCTGGAAGCTTAGCTCCCGAGTGGCCGAACCCCTTATTCCCATCTTGTCTTCCTTTTTGCCGAAGGAGAAGCCCTCGGTCCCCTTCTCCACGATGAAGGCGCTCAACCCCCTGGCACCTCTACTAAGATCCGTTGCCGCTATCACCGTATATATCTCCGCCTCTCCTCCATTAGTGATCCACTGCTTTGTGCCGTTGAGCAACCAGCCATCTCCCTCCCTCTTTGCAGTCGTCCTCACCGCACCAGCATCCGAACCTGCCCCCGGCTCTGTAAGGGCAAAGGCAGCAAGCTTCTTCCCTTTAGCGATATCGGGTAGATATTTTCTCTTCTGTTCCTCAGAGCCAAAGAGGAGAATAGGAAATGTAGCCAAAGCCGTGGCCGCGAAGGCCAAGGCTATCCCCCCACAGACCCTGCTTAGCTCCTCGGTGGCGATGACCATCTCCAATATGCCCCCTCCTAATCCCCCGTACTCCTGAGGGATGAAGAGGCCAAATAGATCGGATCGGGCGAAAACCTCCACTATCTCCCAGGGAAAATCTTGGGTCTCATCATACTTTGCCCTTACTGGTTTTATCTTCTCCTCGGCGATCTGCCGACAGAGCTCCTTTATTGTCAACTGCTCCTCGGTAAGCTCATAATCCATAAGTTTCCTCTAACTTTTTTAAAGCTGCACGGGCGGCAAGCTGTTCAGCACCCTTCTTTGAGCGGGCCTTACCTTCCCCCCACACCCTTCCTTTAAGCTTCACTTTGGCTGCAAACCTTCCCCCCTCCAGTTCGCCAACCAAATAGGTGGGGAGGCCCCACCCCCTACCCTGGCTAAACTCCTGCAATACCCCCTTGTAGTTGGGCTGAATATACAACAGCTCCTCACCAATGACCTCCCTCTCCACAAATGATCTGGCCATCTCCATCCCCCCATCCAAATAGATGGCTCCAATCATCGCCTCTAAACATCCAGCCAGGTTTGAGGTATTCTCCCTCCCCCCCTTGCTCTCCTCCCCCTTGCCCAAGAGGATGAACCTCCCTAACCCCATCTCCTTCGCCTTAGCGGCTAAGGTTTCTCCCCTCACTATATTTGACTTCAGCCTGGTAAGCTCCCCTTCATCGGCCTGTGGTCGCAGTCGATAGAGAAATTCCCTTACTACCAGTTCAAGAACAGCATCACCAAGAAACTCCAGCCTCTGATTTGACCTTCCCTCCCCCTTCTCGTAGGCATAGGAAGCATGGGTTAAGGCAAGCTTCAGAAGTTGAGAGTTGTGAAACTCAATTCCCTCCTGGGCTAACCAAGATCTCAACTCATCTTTTGTAAAGGGGTCCCCTACCTCCATCGAGGATTAGCCCACAAATTTCCTTACCGCCAGACAGACATTGTGTCCTCCAAAACCGAAGGAGTTACTCAAGGCCACCTTCACCTCCTTCTTCCGAGCCCGATTGGGGACGTAATCCAGGTCACACTCTGGATCTTCATACTGGTAATTAATGGTGGGGTGAATAATAGATTCCTCAATAGACTTTACGGTAGCGATGAGTTCTGTAGCCCCTGTAGCCCCCAATAGGTGTCCCACCATAGATTTTGTAGCACTTATCGACAACCGATAAGAATGTTCACCGAATACAGACTTTATCGCCATTGTCTCCGTGCGGTCGTTGAAGGGGGTGGAGGTGCCGTGGGCATTTATATAATCTACCTCCTCTGGTTTAGTATCCCCATCCTTAAGGGCTAACTCCATAGCCTTAGCTGCTCCCTCACCGTTGGGGGCGGGAGCAGTTATGTGATAGGCATCATCGGTCATCCCCAGACCGACCAATTCGGCATATATCTTCGCCTCCCTCTGCAAAGCATGCTCAAGGGTTTCTAAAACAAGGACACCCGCCCCTTCTCCCACCACAAACCCATCCCTTTGGGCGTCGAACGGTCTGCTCGCCTCCTGGGGAGCATCGTTACGGGTGGAAAGGGCCTTAGCAGTGCAGAAACCGGCAATGGAAAGGGGCGTAATGGAAGCCTCTGCCCCCCCGGTGATCATCACCTCCGCCTCCCCCCTCTGAAGTATCCTAAAGGAGTCGGCGATGGCGTGGGCCCCGGAAGCACAGGCAGAGACCGTGGAATAGTTGGGCCCCCGGGCATTGAGGGCTATGGCCACCTGGCCAGGAGCCATATCGATGATCATCATCGGGATGAAAAAGGGGCTCAACCTCATCGGCCCTTTTTCCAAGAGGATCTTGTATTGCCTCTCCCAGGTGCCAATCCCCCCAATGCCGGAGCCAACAACCACCCCAATCTTTTCTGGATCCTCAGCGGACAGATCGAGCCGGGCATCGGCTACAGCCATCTTCGCTGCCGCAACCGCATATTGGGCAAAGGTATCCATACGACGGGCATCCTTTTTATCCATATAATCTAAGGGTTGAAACCCCTTCACCTCACCGGCTATCTGGCTGGAAAACCCATCGGGATCGAACTTAGTGATCTTAGTAACCCCCGATCGCCCGGCGACCAGATTTCTCCAGTATTCCTCTACCGTATTACCGATAGGGGTAAGGGCCCCCATACCGGTAACCACCACCCTCTGAAGCTCTATATGCCTTTTCCCCTCAATCTTTTTTATTCTTCTCAATGTATTCAATGGCCTTCCCCACAGTAGTCAGCTTCTCGGCCTCCTCATCGGGAATCTCCAGGCCAAACTTCTCCTCCAAGGCCATTACCAATTCCACTGTATCCAAGGAGTCCGCTCCTAAGTCATCGACAAAGGATGCCTCTAAGGTCACCTTATCGGGATCCACGCCTAACTGCTCCACTATAATCTCTTTTACCTCTTCTTCTACGGACATCTTAACCTCCTTTTTTTAACAGTTGGCTATGATCAGTAGTCAGCCGCCAGGAGTCTTCACCGACCCCTGTAAACTGGCTCCTATAAACTGCTTTTTACATAAGCATTCCCCCATCAACATTTATAGCCTGGCCAGTGATATAGCCAGCTTCCTCTGTGCAAAGGAAAAAGACGAGATTAGCCACATCCTCTGGCCTTCCAGTTCTCCCCAAGGGGATTTGATTCAAGAACAAGTCCCTAATCTTCTGGGGTAACGCCTTGGTCATCTCAGTATCGATGAAACCAGGAGCAACGGCATTAACCGTAATCCTGCGGGAGGCCACCTCCTTGGCCACTGCCTTGGTTAGGCCAATAAGCCCCGCCTTAGAGGAGACATAGTTGGCCTGCCCCGGGTTGCCCATCTTCCCCACCACTGAGCTCACATTTACAATCCTTCCCCATCTTTTCCTCATCATCCCTTTAAGGACAGCCTTTATACAATAGAAAGCACCCCGGAGGTTCACTCCCAGCACAGAATCCCACTCCTCGCTTGTCATTCTCATTATCAGGTTGTCCCGGGTAATCCCAGCATTGTTCACCAGGATGTCCAATCCCTCCCACCGCTGGTTGATCTCCTCCACCCCCTTCTCCACCTCCTCTTGAAGGGAGACATCAACCCTTAAATAGAGGGACTTCACCCCCATTTCCTCTATGGAAATTGCTGTTTTTTGGGCAGACCCTTCGTCCACCTCAAAGAGGGCCACATCAGCCCCCCCTTTTGCCAACCTCAGAGCTATTGCCCTCCCTATGCCCTTTCCCCCCCCAGTAATCAGAGCTTTCCTTCCCCTTAACTCCGTCATCTATTTAATCCACCCGTGGATAGACCATTTTCCAGGAGATCCCTCAGTTCCCCTTGGTCTGAAACAGGCCAGGCTTTGATCTCCCTGTCTATCCTCTTCACCAGACCAGAGAGAACCCTTCCTGGGCCTACCTCTATGAAAACGGTAGGATTAAGCTTTGATAGACCCTCCACGGTCTCCGTCCACCTGACCGGACTGGTAATCTGGTCCTCTAAAAGCTCCCTTATCTTATTAGGTGCATCCACCCTTTGGGCCGATACTGTAGAGAAGAAAGGAACCTGTGGGGGGTGAAAATCCACCTCCCTCAAAAACTCCCCCATCCTCTCCCTGGCGGGCTCCATGAGGGGAGAATGGAATGCCCCACTCACTTTGAGCGGGATGGCCCTCTTCGCCCCCTTCTTCTTGGCCAGCTCAACCACCTCCTTCACCGCCTTCCAATCCCCACTAACCGCAAGTTGAGAGGGGGAATTATAATTGGCTACTTTAACCACCCCCTCCACCTCACTGCATATCTGCTCCACCGCGTCTGCTACCAGGCCAATTATGGCTGCCATCGTCCCCGCCTGTTCCTCTCCAGCAGCCTGCATAAGCTGGCCCCTATGCTTCACTGCCCTTAAACCATCTTCAAAGGAGAGGACTCCAGAGGCTACTAAGGCTGAATATTCCCCCAAGCTGTGCCCGGCCACCGCCTCTGGTTCAAGCCCCTCCCTTTTCAAAAGGTCAAAAACCGCTATGGAGTGGAGGAAGATAGCCGGCTGGGCGTTGACCGTCTGATTGAGCTCTTCCGCCGGCCCTTCAAAACAAAGCCTAGCCAAATCGAAGCCTAAGATCTGGTTGGCTTCCTCATACAACTTTTTTGAGGAAGGGTCCTCCTCGCAAAGCCTCTTCCCCATCCCCACATACTGAGACCCCTGTCCCGGAAATAAAAAGACTGTCTTCAAATTTTCGCTCCTTCCAAATTATCCCGAATTATTCATGAACTGAAAATGAATTGGCATAAATTTTTCAAGGCCAATGATTTGTGTGTGTGTTTCGTAGGGACAGACATTTATGTCTGTCCGCCCTTTCGGACAGGGCTAACGCCCTGTCCCTACAACTACTGGCCGATGTCGGTTAGATGAGGGCATCTAACCGCTCAATCAAAACGTTCCCTCAATTTGACCAAATCCTATCCTGCTCTCAGGGCAGAGCCCTGACAGCACTACAAAATCGGCTCTTTGTCACCCCAGTGACAAAATCGGCTGATATAGTGCTTTTTTGTCACCCCGGTGACAAAATTACCGAGTCTAATGTCCCCACAATTTCCTTACAGAGTATGTTCTCACCCCAAACTTATCGAATACATCTTTTATGGAATCATATTTAGTGGCAGGAACCAAAAGTGTGCCGGGAGCCAACCTTTCGTTGCCCCTTTTGTCCACCAAACCGCCTTTAGGATCCTTGTTGCCACCATAGAGAGCCCGAAATACACCTCTTCTGTCTTTTTCAGGGAGTCCGCCAACCGAATACGAGACAAGCAGGAGGGGTTCCAGGTGCGGATGGGGCTTCTGGGAAAGGATCATTTGAGGAAGTCCCCAAATGATAATACCTTCCCTGGAAACATTCCAGAGAAAATCGGCCTCTACCTCACCCATCATCCGCCTATTGACAACAACAAAAGAAAATGATTGAGTCAGATCATATTTGGAACAAATTTCGCCGGCAATGCGAACAGAGGTCCTCATCTCCTCTCCAAGCTCTGGATTGTGCTCACAGTCGAACAGCAACAGAACATCTATGTCGCTCTTTTTAGAAATATCCCCTGTCACCGCAGATCCGAATAAAATTGCCCCAATCAGATTAGGAATTTCAGAGGCTCTGGAGATAAAATCAATAATCGCGCTTTTAAACTCTTCAGCTATTTGGCGGTTGCCCATAACTTTATTTTTCTCGCAAGCTCCAGACATTTCTTAACAACTTCTCCATTTCCCTTGGAACCATACCATCGCCCTGCTCTAAACAGGTCGATTTCCTCGAACCAGTCCGCTATCTCGTTCTCCCCAATCTTCCTTAATTCCCTCGGTAACCCTACATGGGTATCAAGATGTCTATTATATTTGGTTTCCATTCCAAAGGCAATTGTGTGGAACATAAATCCGTATGTAAGTTCAACAATGGAAGCCACATTGATTCCCTCTGGATCAGGAAGCAGTTTATCCAGACTTTGCTGGATGGAATGGGCTCTTTTCAAATGTCCATCAGCATTCATAATTATTAGGACCTTTACTCATTCCTGAACATTACAAAAAGTTCCCGGCTGACCCCACTGTGGCAGTTTCCCTCGGACTCCGCTAAGTCGGAGTCTCTACAAGTGGATTTCAGTCAGGGCAGAGCCCTGCCAGCATGGTAAAATCTCAATTTTCCACCCCTTAGGGGGTCCTCTCTTCCCCTCCCCTACCACTTGATCACCACCGAACCCCAGGTGAATCCAGCTCCAAAAGCCACCAACAGGGAGATATCCCCCTTTTTAATCAACCCATTCCTGCGAGCCTCGTCTAAGGCAATGGGAATGGAAGCGGCAGATGTGTTCCCATAACGATCTAAATTCACATAGACCTTTTCCATAGGGAGGTCAATCCGTTTGGCCGTGGCTTGGATTATCCTCAGATTCGCTTGATGGGGGATGAGCAAATCCACATCCTGGTTGCTCAAACCCGCTTTCTCCAACACTGTTACCGCTGACTTGCCCATGGCTCTCACCGCTGATTTGAAGACCTCATTTCCAGCCATCTTTATGTAGTGCAGCCTCTCCTCCACAGTCTGATGAGAGGCTGGTAGGCGGGACCCACCGGCGGGTAGGGCGAGAAGGGCTCCCAAGCTGCCGTCCCCCCCCAGGTAGGTTGCCAAGATGCCCCTGCCTTTATCCCCAGTATGAAGGATAGCAGCACCAGCTCCGTCACCAAAGAGGACACAAGTATTCCTATCCTCCCAGTCGAGTATCTTGGTCAAGGTCTCTGCTCCAATAACCAGAACCGTGCTATATTCCCCGATATCTATCAGGCCTCTGGCTAAGGAAAGCCCATAGATAAACCCCGAACAGCCGGCACCTATATCTAACACAGCAGCCCTTTTTGCCCCAATCTTATCCTGCACTAAACAGGCTGTAGAGGGGAAATTCATATCCGGGGTAACCGTTCCTACAATGATCATCTCTAACTCCTCAGCCCCCATCCCCGCATCCTCAAGGGCGCGCCGGGCGGCTTGAGCAGCCATATCCGAAGTAGCGGTGTCTTTATCAGCCACCCTTCTTTCCCTTATCCCCGTCCTCGTCCTTATCCATTCATCGGATGTATCAACCATCTTCTCCAAATCAAAGTTGGTCAAAACTTTCTCCGGAGCTGAAGAACCTGTTCCTACAATTTCAACCATTGCCTCTCTTCCCAATACCATTCTCTTTTAGTCTCTGTTTAATCATTTCATTAATCCCCTCCTTCACCATCCTTCTGGCTACGAGGATAGCGTTAGAAATGGCCTTCGGGGATGATTTCCCGTGACATATGATGGAAACCCCATCTATACCCAGGAGGGGGGCCCCACCGTATTCGGCATAATCAAAATCCTTCCTAAAGTTCTCGAAGACAGGCTTAAGCAAGAGGGCACCCAGTTTGGACCTCAGGTTCGACCGGAGATGTTTATTGAAGTGAGTGGTAAGAATTCTCTCAATGCTCTCGGTAAATTTAAGGATGACATTGCCCACAAACCCATCACAGACAACAACATCCACATCCCCTGTGAGTATGTCCTTCCCCTCGAGGTTGCCGATGAAGTTAAGGGAGCTTCTCCCCAAAAGCCGATGGGCCTCTAAGGTAAGCTCGTTCCCCTTTGAGCTCTCTTCGCCAATGCTCAAGAGGCCAACCCTGGGGTTTCTCCGGCCTAAAATTGAACGTGCATAGATAGAGCCCATAACTGCAAACTGATAGAGATTAAGGGGTTTACAGTCAGCATTTGCTCCCACATCTAAGACGATAATCGGCTCCTTCTCCGTGGGGAAGAAGGAGGCAATTGCCGGCCGATCGACCCCCTCCAACCTTTTTAACGTCCACACTGAAGAGGCCATAACCGCTCCTGTATTCCCCGCACTGACCACCGCATCCACCCTCCCCTGGCGGTGCAGACTGAGCGCTACGGCAATAGATGTGTTTTTCTTCTTCCTCAAAGCGGTAATGGGTGATTCATCCATCTGGATGACCTGGGAAGCATGAACCAAGGATATGGGGAGGAAATTTGTAGAGAACACCCCTATCTCCCTCTTCAACCGTTCGCTATCTCCCACTAAGACCAGCTCCTCCCCTTGATTCAGGCGCGGGATTACCTCAACTACACCCTCAACTACCACGCTCGGTCCCTGATCACCCCCCATCGCATCTACAGCAATTTTAAGTTTGCCCTTCAAGAGATCACTTCTCTTTTATGGTAATTACCTCTCTGCCCTTGTAATATCCGCAGTTAGGACAGACTCGATGTGGCAATTTAGGCTGGTGGCAATGCGGGCATTCCACGGAATTGACCAGTTTCAACTTCCAGTGGCTTCTTCTATTGCCGCCGCGCGATTTGGATATCCTCCTTTTCGGTAAGGCCAAAGTAGACACCTCCTTAGATTATAAACCGCTCTCACCCCTTAGGGCCCCCTCCGCAAGCATTTCCTTACCTTTCGAACTTATCTTAAGGATTTCAACTTCTCCCAGCGGGGATCATATTCTTCCCTTCTACAGCCACATTCCCCCTCGTTGAGGTCCTTTCCGCATATGGGACAAAGGCCCCGACAGTTTGGGTGACAAAGTGGTTTAACGGGAAGGGAGAGGAGAATCAATTGACGCACCCTCTCCCTTAGATCTAAGACTTCACTCTGTGGGGAGAGGAGAATATAATCCTCTTCAACGTTGTCACCATTGTTCCCCTTTGGGGTAAGCTCAATGGTAAGCTTAAACTGAGTCCTCACGGGAAGGGGAAACTCCCTCAGACATCTGCTACACCTCGCATCTACTGAAGTGGTTATCTCCCCTTGAGCAAGGAATCTGTCCCCTCTCCGGAAGACCTTTAACTCCAAGCAAACCGGGGAACGAAAACATCCATCCTTCCACTCTAACTCCAGATCCTCGGGTTCCCCTTTCAGAGTCACCCTCCCTGGCTTTTCCTCTATTTCTCCCAACCTCAATTTCATCGTCCCAAGTTAAACCCTCTTCAGCGATTTGTCAAGGAAATAACTTGATTGGTCGGACCTACCTAACTTCCCCCGCGGACTTATATTCCCCTTCTGTTTTAGGAAAGAATATTGGTATCTCCTTCTCTGCTCTGAGGGGGGAATCTGAGGCATGCACCAAGTTTTCCTGCTTAGTCCCACCGAGATCGCCTCTTATCGTCCCCCTCCTGGCCAGCGAAGGATCTGTCTCCCCTATTAAATCCCGCAGGTCGCTTATTCCATTCTCCTTCTCCAAAAGGATAGCTACTATCGGACCTGAGGTCATAAACTTCACCAAATCTTCAAAAAAGGGCTTGCCTAAATGGATATCATAGAGGAGTTCGGCCTGCTCCCTATTTAGCCTCAACATCCTTAACCCCTCTATTCGGAAACCGGCCCCCTCTATCCTCCGCAGCACCTCCCCGACCAATTTTCTCCTTACCCCATCTGGTTTGACTATACAGAGAGTTCTTTCCATTAAGCCCCCTTGCACTTGGTCTTTCTCCTGGCCACCCCAACCGCCTCCACAACCATAAAGCCAGCCAATCCAATGAGAACTAAAGAGATAAACGCAAGAAGGTAGTTTTGCTGAGCCCAAAAGTCCCTTGCCTCCAAGCCCAGGGCAGCCAAGGTGGTGGCGAGCATAAAGAGGCCAGGATAGAATGCATATCTGATCCTCTTCCCCAACCCCAAAAGATAGAGGGTAACGACCAAAAAGACTAAAGCGGCTACCAACTGATTGGCTGCTCCAAATACAGGCCAAATGGCCTTCCAGTTCCCCAAGGCCAAGTAGAGAGCAAAACCAGTAATAAAGAGGGTAGAGAAAAACCTGTTGCGCATCGGCCTTATCCTGAGGGCTTGGCCGAAGAGTTCCTCCCCGATGTAGCGACCAATCCTGGTCGCGGAATCTAAGGTAGTGAGGACAAATGTCTTCAGGGTAGTGATGGCAATGAGGCTCCCCAGGGCACCGAAGATGGGCAAAGTTAACCTTCCATAGCCCTCTCCAAAGGCGACTATCCAACCCTTATTCTTCACTAAAAGGGGATAGGAGAGATTTGGACTCCCCTTCCAGAGAAGTCCACCAGCTACGGCTAACAAGGCCAATATAGCAAGTCCCCCCTCGGTGAGCATACCCCCATAGCCGATTTTGGAAGCGTTTCTCTCATTGGAGAGTTGCTTGGAGGTGGTGCCGCTGGAGATCATCGCATGAAAGCCGGAGATAGCTCCACAGGCAATGATCACACACATCATCGGCCAGAGGGTCCCACTCTTCCCAGTGAAGCCAAGAAATGCCGGGGTATGGAGCTGGGGATGGGTGAGAAAAACCCCGATATAGCCGAAGATAAGGCCAAAGAAGAGAACCAAAGCAGCCAAATAATCTCGCGGTTGAAGGAGGATATTCACTGGAAGAACTGAAGCCACATAGGAATAGAGCAAGAGAACAACCGTCCAGATAAGCTGGGAGTGTGGCCCTAAACCAACCGGCAGATGATAGCCTAAAACGATGAGCCCAAAGAGAAGACCTCCTCCAATGATAGTGGCCAGAATTTGATTTACCCTCCAACGGTAGAGCATCAAACCGATGAAGAGGGCCACCAGGATGAGGCCAAAGGTGGGAACAACCACCTGGGGTTTGGTAGCCAATGTCTTCCCCCCCACCGCAGCAAATACAGCCACCACCAGCACCAAGGAAAGCCAGAGGAAAGAGGCGAAGATCAGTTTGGTGCGATAGCTAACCCTTTCTGCAGCTACATCGGCAATCGATCTACCCTGATGCCGCAGGGAGGCCATCAGTGCTGAGAAGTCGTGCATCCCCCCGATGAGGATCGACCCTAAAATAATCCAAACCACAGCAGGTAGCCAGCCCCACACCGCACAGGCAATCACCGGCCCAATTATCGGTCCTGCCCCAGCGATGGAGGAGAAATGGTGACCAAAGAGAAGCGTCCAGTGTTTCGCCGGGACGTAATCAACCCCATCTGAGAGTTCCACTGCCGGGGTTGCCCTTCCCGGATCAACCCCCCAAAACTTAGCTAAGAATGAACCATAGAAACGGTAGCCTAACCACAGAAGGACTAATGTGATAACGGCTATCAAAAGACTGTTCAATTATTTGCCCTCCTCTGTAAAAACCCCTCTATTATCTCCCTTAAATCAGGTCTGCCGATCTCCTGGAGCTCGTATCTCACCCTCACCGATTTGGGCTTCAGGCGTAAGATGCGGGAAAGGTCTATGGGAGTGGCTACAATAACCGTATCCGCTCCCGTTGCGTTAATGGTGGATTCCAAATCCCTTATCTGGTCATCCCCATAGCCCATTGCGGGGAGGACATCCTCTGTCTGCGGATATTTAACAAAGGTTTCGGCAATGCTTCCCACCGCATAGGGCCTGGGGGCGATGACCTCCTCTGCACCATACTTTTGGGCAGCGACCAGACCAGCGCCATACCCCATCCCTCCGTGGGTGAGGGTAGGCCCGTCCTCCACTACCAACACCCTCTTGCCCCTAATCAGCTCAGGTTGATCAACAAAGATCGGGGAGGCAGCATCAACTATCTGGGCAGAGGGGTTCAACCTCCTCAGATTAGCCCTAACCTTTTCGATATCGTCAAATTTGGCTCGATCCTCCTTATTTATCACCACCACATCAGCCATCCGCAGGTTTGTCTCCCCTGGGTAGTAAGATATTTCATGGCCAGGTCTTAGGGGATCAACTACGGTAATGAGGAGATCGGGCTGGTAAAAGGGCATATCATTATTTCCTCCATCCCAGATGATCACCTCCGCCTCCTTCTCCGCCTCCTCAAGGATAGCCCCATAGTCGACACCGGCATAGACGACATTCCCCCTCACAATGTGAGGTTCGTACTCCTCCCTCTCTTCTATAGTGCAATTATGCTTGTCTAAGTCGGCTAAGCTGGCAAACCTTTGCACCACCTGTTTAGAGAGGTCACCATAGGGCATAGGGTGCCTGATCACTACCACCTTCTTCCCTAACCCAGCAAGTATCTCACAGACCCGGCGAGTCGTCTGGCTCTTCCCACAGCCAGTGCGCACTGCGCAGATGGCCACTACAGGAAGCTTAGAGGAAAGCATTGTATCCTGAGGGCCAAGGAGGGTAAAGGAGGCTCCTGCTGCTTGCACCTGGGAGGCCCTATTCATTACATATTGATGGGAGACATCTGAATAGGAGAAGCAAACCTCATCTACCCTTTCCTTCCTTATCAGATCAGATAGCTCCGCCTCGGGATAGATGGGGATGCCCCCTGGGTATAGCCGGCCAGAGAGTTCAGGTGGATACCTCCTCCCCTCTATATGGGGGATCTGAGTAGCGGTAAAGGCTACCACCTGATAGTTTTCCTCTTCCCGGAAGCGGAGATTGAAATTGTGAAAATCCCTCCCTGCCGCTCCCATGATGATAACCCGTCTTCTCTTAACCATATCGATCCTCCTAAAGAAAAAATCAAAGATCAAGCCCTACTTATGGTGTTGCAACCTCCTGCAGATTTGAAATCTGCAGGAGGTTTATAAACCATAGGGGCTTGTTTTATCAAGCCCACAAGGATCAGGTGATATAAATGCGATTGGGGGGTTAAACCTTCTCGGAGATGGCCTTGGCCTGCAGGAAGAGGAGAAGATAGTCCCTTCCCCCCGCTTTGGAATCTGTTCCAGACATATTGAACCCGCCAAATGGGTGAACCCCCACCAAAGCCCCTGTGCACTTGCGGTTGATGTAGAGGTTGCCCACATGAAACTCCCTCTTCGCCCTCTCGATCTTCTTCCTATCCTTACTGTAAAGGGATCCAGTAAGTCCATATTCGGTAGAGTTGGCAATCTCCAGGGCTTGGTTAAATCCATCGGCCTTGATTACCGCCAAGACCGGACCGAATATCTCCTCCTGGGCTATCCGGGCATAAGGGTCCACATCGGCGAATATCGTGGGCTGGAGGAAGTAGCCATTTCCCTCTACCCTTCCCCCACCACAACAAAGCCTTCCCTCTTTTTTCCCGATCTCGATATACTCGGAGATGGAGGCCAGGGCCCTCTCATTGATTACCGGCCCCATATAGTTCTCCGGATCCTTGGCCGGTCCCACCTTTATCTTCTCCGTCCTCTCCACAAGCATATTTAAGAAGCGATCATATATCTTGCTGGAGACTACCACCCGGGAACAGGCGGAACATTTCTGCCCCTGAAACCCAAATGCGGAGCTCACCACACCTTGGGCAGCCTCTTCCAAATCGGCATCCTCCTCCACTATGATCACATCCTTGCCCCCCATCTCGGCAACAACCCTCTTGATCCAGATCTGCCCTGGAGCCTGTTTGGCGGCTAATTCATTTATCCTCAAGCCGATCTCCTTGGAGCCGGTGAAGCTGATGAACCGGGACTTCGGGTGGGAAACCAGGTAATCCCCCACCTCAGCCCCACTTCCGGGCAGGAAGTTGAGCACTCCCGGGGGAAGGCCAATATCGTCCAATATCTCCACGAACTTGGCCCCAATTGTAGGAGAATCACTGGAAGGTTTCAGAACGACGGTGTTTCCGGTGACTAGCGCCGCTGAAGTCATACCCACCAAGATGGCTAAAGGGAAGTTCCAGGGGGGGATGATTATCCCCACGCCCAAGGGGATGTAAACCAGCTCGTTCTCCTCTGAAGGGATCTTCACCAGGGGCTGGGGTTGGGCATATCTGATCATCTCCCGACCATAGAATTCCAAGAAATCTATGGCCTCAGCTACATCCGCATCGGCCTCAGGCCAGGATTTTCCCACCTCGTAAACCTCCCAGGCGGCAAGCTCTAACCTCCTCTCCCTCATCAGTTCAGCGGCCCGAAAAAGGTATTCTGCCCTCTCCTCAGGCTCGACCCACCTCCAGCTTTCAAACCTCTTCAGGGCTTCCTCAATTGCCTTCTGGGCCAATCCTTTATCCGCTTTCTGGTGCACTGCCACTATTTCATCTTTATTAGAGGGGTTGATGGATTTAAACTGCTTTGGGGCCTTCAACCTCTGTGCGCCAATGATCAGTTCATACTCCTCGCCCAGATGCGAGGCTACTTCCGCAAGGGCACTTTCCATCTTTGCCCGATTCTCCTCTTGGGAGAAGTCAACATAGGTCTCATTCTTAAACTCCCGAATCATCTCCGCTCCTTTCTACTATTTCTACACCGGCATAGATCGGCACTGAGCTTCCTAGTCCCTGGTCCCGGTGGGCTATTCCCGCACACCAAAGGGGCTCTCCTCCCCTACAGGGGAGTCTGGGTAGAGGGTAAACTACTCCCGGAGAACAGGAACTATTTGCTGGTTCTGCGGTCTCCAAGAAGTTCTAAAACGGCAAGATTTGTGCCCTGAATATAGGGACTAAAAAAGATTATGTCAAGCACCTTTGCTATAACTCAACCTGCATACCGTCACAGGCCATCTTCACCCCTCCTGCCCCTAACTTTTTGGCTAAGGCCTTTATGATTTCCTCCTTGCCCTCCAGTTGGGGTGGGATATGGGTGAGAATGGTCTCCCCTATCCCCCGCTGGGAGATAAACTTCAAAAGCTCCTCTATCTCCGGGTGCATACACTCAGTAATGAAAAGATGGGAAGAGGAGACAAAGTTCTCTAAATCAGCCAAGGAACCTATATCCCCAGAATAGTCTATTACCTTCCCTTCAACCTCGATCTTGAATGAGTAGCTCTCCAAGCTCTGGTGCTTATCTGCTACCCCCTTATAACCCTGAAGATGCCTGTTGGGATAGGCAGAAATGGAAAGCCCCTCCCTCCAGTAGAGGGGACTGGCCCCTATAGGGAGAAGTTTGAGAGGAAAGGAGAGCCTCTCCGGAAAGAGATAATGGGTGCGTAGGCAGAGTTCTACCCTCTCCACGGCTTCAGCGGGAAGCCAAACCTCAAACGGGGTCCTCCGGCCGTTCAGATGCATAAGCTGGATGAGGGAAGGAAGGCCAGAGGAGTGGTCAGCGTGCATATGGGAGATGAACCCAGCTTTGATTACCTCCTCATCGATACCCCTACGCAAGAGGGATGAACTACATCCCTCGCCTATATCGAAGAGGTAGCCACCTCCTGCAACTTCTAAGAGCCAACTGGAGCTTGCCCGGTGGGGAACCGGCTGACCAGAGGCTGAACCCAAGATAGTGATCTTCAACCCATCCCCTCCTAAACTCCTCAACCACTGGACGGGGCTTCCTTGTCCACAGCAGCGATGAACTCCTCAATCTGTTTCAATATCGATTCGTGGGGTGTGTTCACCGTAAGGGCATTGAGTCTCTCGTCAACATCGATAAAACAACTGTAGGCGAGGACACCCAAGTCCTTGATCCTCCTCTCCATCTCCTTTGCCGGGACGAACTTCAGATAAAAGGTCTTTATCATAGCTTTTTCCTCCCCTCTTTGACTGAGCAATTATAGAGATGGGAAGGGGAGTTGTCAAGGGATTTTAGGAATCCCATTAGAGGCCGGAATAGCAAAGGGACGCAGACTAACGCAGATTTACTAAATTAAAAAATAATCTGGCAAAAGCTGCCTCCACCTGCCTGCAAAAAGGAAAAACGCTTCAATTGCCTTCGAACAATCTCCGTCCTCTTGATGGGGAAGGACTAAGGAGAGGGTGAAGATTATGCCTGGTTCGAGAATCACCTCCGGCCCCTGCTTCTCGATTACCCGATTAATAAATTAAAGATCATGAGCTGTGTATAACCCGACCCATTCATAAATTAGGGTGAGGATCTGCAATATGCATAGGTTTTGTGTTGTAGGGACAGGGCTGAAGCCCTGTCCGAAAGAAGCGGACAGACATAAATGTCTGTCCCTACGGATGACCGAACAACCTCTGGATAATGGGATCGTCATTGGCTTATGAATAATCCGGGATAAGCCCTCTGAGTCGTCAGAACCCCGATTCTGAGGGCAAAGAGAACAGGGAAAGTAACAGGAAATAAGATTAGATACCCTCTTGCAATTTATTAGCGGAAAGCTAATAGAGGGAAGCAACTTTGTGCCACTCTTACCCAAAGAAAACTTCAAAAAAATCCTTGACTGTAAGGGGAAGGGTTCCTATCTTTAAACAAAAGGCAAACGGAGGATCATCCCATCTGACCTGCGGGAGAGTGTGGCCGAGGGGAGTTAGGGCACAGAGCCCGGGGTCTGAAGCAAACAACAATATAAGCTGGAGTCTAATAAGTGCGGATAGCCGGGCTGCGAGTTTGAGGTAGGCCGGCTTTTGTTTTTTGGATTTTTAGAGGCATCAGGGACAGGGCTGAAGCCCTGTCCCAAGTTTCCCTGAGCTGGCAGAACCCCGATTCTGACGGCAGAGGTGGCAGAAGGGGGTTTTCCCTACCTCAATGGGAAAAGGTTCCTCAGCTAAAGCTGAGTGAAAGAATCGTGGGGACAAGACTTTAGCTCTGTCCGAAAGGAGCGGATTACAGGGAAAAAATAGGAAGTGTCCCTATTTTTCCTATTTTTCCATGAGGAGGAGTGAGCTTTATGGAATCGAATGAGGATAAAAAACCAGAGCTAAGAATAAGCTTGGAGCTTGACCAGGAGAAGCCACAAAAGAAGAGGAAAGGGGTGTGGCAAAGGATCCTAGAGGTGTTGGAGGAGGAGGTAAAAAAAGGGATGGAGGAGGAGAGCAGGGATCCCAGTGACTGGTAAGGATTCTGATAGAAACCCCTTGACCTGGAAGGATAGGAGGAGTATAGATTTATCGGAAATGTCTTACCAAGGAGGGACAATTGAGGAACAGTTAAGATTTTTGGCGTTAGTGCTTGTATGGGACATAGGAGAACAAAGCCGCATACACCAGCTTTGTCCCAAGAGAAATTTAGTTAAAAAAAGGGGGAGGAGAAATGCATAAGATAAGTATGAGACCCGTATTCTTGGTAATTATCTTGGCCCTGGCTGCTATTCCCCTATGTGCCTCAGGTGCAGGGGGGTATAAACTTGGGTTGACCTCGATAAATCGGGGAGAAGCCAAGTTTGTAGAGGAGACAGGCTTGAGGCATCACTTGGTATCGACCAATGGTATGGTCATCGATACGATGACCTGGTGTAATGGAGTTCCCCTTAGAGATTTTGGCAATTACTTAAGCCCTTATGACAGCACAGTGAATTGGTTCAAGCCCCTTGCCCCCTGCTCCCTTTACGCAGTTGGTGGTGTATTCTCCAGCTCAGGGACTGCCAGGCTCTTTATCTGTAGGTATGGATACTCCTCCAGTGATTCTTCACACCCTTGGCCAGTAACCGATAATGAGTTGCCTGGCCCAGCCGAGTGGGATATTTCTGGAACTGATGGTTGGGAGTGGTATGATTTCAGGATACTCCCTGAGGGTTATGTATTGCAGTTTCCAGGGGATAGCCTCTTTGGGGTAGGTTTTGGATCGGATGTTTATGGGAAGCCTTACATCTATATGGACGATTACAGTCTCTATGAACCTATCTATCCTCCTTATAATTATACTCAACATTGGCGATTTACTTATGGCCACGATGGCCACTGGTATTTTGTCTACTACTATTCGCAGGGACGGCCGGAGCATTGGTGCCCTGAGATTATGATGAAGGCAGTAGTTGGCTATTACGGGAATCCGCGTTTTCGTCCTACAGCAAAATCCGAACAGAGGAGTAACACCTGGTTGAGGGAGAACATCAAGATAACTGCCCAGATGTCTGATCCTGATGGCTGGATAACTGAGGCCACCCTCCATTATACGGTAAGCGGCTCTGAGGATACGGCCGAGGTCCCTATGACACTGACAGAGACAAAGGGAAGCAACTATACAGCCGTCAGTTATCTTCCTGGGCCTTTTGTAGTGGATGATACCATAAGCTACTGGTGCACCTGTGTGGACAACGATGGCAACTCCAGTGATTGGATGGGTTTTCCAACAGAGGAGGTTAAGTCCTTTATCATCAAGGAGCCGCAGAATCCGGGGGCACAGATACTTCTGGTGGGAGATGGGGATGTGAGCGGGCAGAGGGCTAGATACTATGAGAATCTGCTGGACAGGTTGGGCTACTCCTATGAGCCCACCTGGTTTACTGAGGAGAACCACGGGATAGACAGCTCTGTAGTTCTCCATAGCTATGAAGGAAAGGCATGGGATGCGGTGATCTGGTTTGGATGGGGATGTAGCAACCTGCCTCGGCCTGATGCCTTGGAGGCTGATCATCCGCTCATCAGGTATCTAAACAATGGGGGGGAACTTTTCATTGCTGATCAGGACTATTTCTGGAAGGCAGGTTTACCCAGTGGGGTAGAGACAAGCTTCCACCCTGGGGAGTTTGCCTATGACTATTTAGGAGTGGAGTCCTGTGTGAGCGACCCCCATATGCAGGATACCATCAGCCTTGGAGATACAACATTTTATGGGGTAGATGTTGATAATCCTGTATCTGGAAGTTTCTATGATGACCCTGTGGAGTTACATCCAAGTTGTATAGGGGTAGCCAACTGGGCTGATTACACCCAGGCTACACGAGAGGGAGTAGACATCTTTAAGGGAGGGGAGAGCGGAGAATATAGTGGCACCAGGTTAGGTGGTCCCAAAGGGTTTAAGACAGTCTTTCTGCCCTGGTCTTTTGAGGCAATTGTTGACTGTGCCGATACCAGCACCCTTACCCCCCAGGCGGATACCCTGATGTGGCACATCCTGCACGATTGGTTTGAATTGGAAGGTGTGCAGACTATTAGGCCTGGGTTTGTGCCTCGTTCTTTCTCCTTATCTCAGAACTATCCCAATCCGTTTAACGCAACCACAATTATTAATTATGAATTAAGAATTAAGAATTCCCCTGTCCGCACCACCCTGAAGATCTACAATATCTTAGGAGAGGAGGTGGTGACCTTAGTAAACAAAAGGCAAAGGCCTGGCTTTTACCAGGTAGTGTGGGATGGCAAGGATAAAGGAGGGAGAGATGTGAGTTCAGGGATATACTTTTGCAGGTTAGAGGTGAAAGGTGATAGTTGGAAGGTGGTAAAGACGAGGAAGATGTTACTCTTGCGGTGAGTCTTTCTGCCTTCGGGGGGGACTGTCAGGAGGTAACTCCTGACAGCACGGGGAAGCGTCAGAATCAGGGTTCTGACGCCTCTGTGGGAGATTAGATAGGGATAGAGAGGAGAGACGAATGACGAAAAGTGGACTCAACTAACTCAATGACTCAAGGAACTCAATAAACTCTATGACTCAATTGACTCAAGGACTCAATAAACTGAGTGAACTCAATGAACTCAAGAGACTCAGCCAAAGGGGGATAACGATGAAGAAAATGGCAAAGGGCATTTTGTTGGTTGTTGGCTTCATTATGATGGCCTCTTCGGTGGAGGCCCAGTGGTCACATAGCTGCACTGAGAACACCCCTATCTGCAACTGGTATGGTGATCAGGGAGCTGCCGGAACTTTGTTATCCGATAGTGCTGGGGGAGCCATAGTGATTTTCGGTCACAGAACAGGCCCATACGAGTGGGAGGTAGATGCGTATGCTCAACATATAGACAGAGAGGGCTATCTGCTTTGGGGAAACTCTGCCAGGTTGATAGAGAGCTCACCAGGCAACTATCATGGGAGATCCATCGCTCGGGATGGGATCCTGAAGAACAACGATGGTGGCTGGTATCTCATCATTCGTGATGTCTATTTTAATCACCAGACTCTTCTGGAGGACAGCTCTATGGTCTTCTTTCAGAGGTATGATAGCCTGGCCAATCCCCTCTGGGGGGAGAAGGGCATCCAGATGACCCCGATGAATTCAGTGATGGGTGACACCTTTTATGGTGCAGAGCATATGGTTAATGATGGGGAGGGAGGCATCATCTTTGTGAGGACCAGGTATATCAAGGACAAGGAGATGAAGGTGTGGCTGCAGAGGATGAGCCCGGAGGGGGAGTTTATGTGGGATTCGGTAGGGGTGCAGATGCTCTGCTATCACGATCCGGATAGCTTCTACTTCGGGTTTACCGATCTGGTCCCTGATGGGCAGGGAGGGGCTGTATTCTGTTATGAGAATGGTTATTTTCAACGGGTGGACAGGGATGGCCACAAACTCTGGGGAGAGAATCTGATTCACCCCTGGCCTGAGGCACCGGAGAGCACCGTTGTTGGCTATATGCTTCCTATGAGGGACGGAGGGGTCATCTTAGTTGGTTCAAGGTATGAGGGAAGGCATGGCGGACACGATTATTCGTGCGTGAAGGCTCAGAGGCTGGATGGAGATGGTAACCCTCTATGGGGGGAGGGTGGGGTTCAGGTCTCCCCTGTGGGATTAGAACTTAGTGGAGGAGGAAAGGTTGTTTCGGATGGAGGAGGCGGTGCTATCACAGTCTGGTCTGTTGCGGACACCCTTTGGGGGGTGCATCGGAGTGTATATGCTCAGCGTATTGACAGCCTGGGAAATCTCTTGTGGGATGAGGAGGGAGTGCTGATCTGCGATGGAGCCGTGGGATGTCCGGGTCGGAGAAGGATGTGCACGGATGGCACTGGAGGGGTGATCATAGCCTGGGAGGATAGACGGAATGAGACGAATTGGGACTGTGACATCTACGGCCAGAGGATAGATTCTGCGGGAGTGGTGAGATGGAAGGAAAATGGCATTCCCATATCGAGGAAGCTTCGGACTCAAGATTGTCAGAGCATAGTATCAGATGGTTCCGGTGGTGCCATAATTGTCTGGACAGAGTTGAACTACGAAACTGATTGGGATGTCTATGGGCAGCAGGTGAATGGGAAAGGGCAGTTAGGGGTGGTGGATTGGGTTGAGCCAGGGTACAAGGAGGTTTTGCCCTCTCAATTTGCTCTCTTACAGAACTATCCCAATCCGTTTAACGCAACCACAATTATTAATTATGAATTAAGAATTAAGAATTCCCCTGTCCGCACCACCTTGAAGATCTACAATATCTTAGGAGAGGAGGTGGTAACCTTAGTAGATAAGAAACAAAAAGCGGGGAGTTACCGGGTAGTTTGGGATGGGAGGAATAACCAAGGAAAGGAGCTGGTAAGTGGGATCTATTTCTGCCGCCTGATCACAGGTGGTTTCAGTCAAGTGAGGAAACTCGCCTTAATCCGTTAACCTTCAAAACAAGGAGATTGAAATGAGAAGGCAAATCCTTCTTATAGCAGGCGTAATTATTCTGGCTTTAGGCTTTTTTAGCCAGGTTTACGCTGTGCCGGATGATGGCCACCTGAGGCCATTTATGCAACCTGACAGTTCTGTATTTATGGGCCGGGGCTTTGGCGATGAGTTCATCCATCGGTTTGAGACTGAGGATGGCTTTACTTTCGTCAAAGACTACACCGACCACTGGTATTATTATGCTCAGGTGAATGCTGAGGGTGATCTGGTGCCCACTGAGTGGAAGGTAGGGAAGGTAGATCCGGAGGAGAAGGGTATCCCTCCATATCTTGATTTCGCCGATCCCAAAAGAGAGGAGTTGCTGGCGGTGAGGGATAGTGTGAATGCCCAGAGGACTGCCAAACCGCTCTATGAGAATGTAAGTCTGGGGGTCATCCTCATCGAATTTCCAGACGAGAGGCATAAGATCTGTATACAGGAGAAGGTGCCTTACGAAATGGCCGCCTTTGAGAACCTCTTCTTCTCAGATGAAACCTATGGCCCATATGCTCCGCAATGTGATTACGAGGAAGAAGACGAAGACAAGGTCTTCGGCAGCGTAAATGACTACTGGCAGGAGGTCTCCTATGGGCAGATCTCCATCATCGGGGATATACTCAATCCAGAAGATGAGGGCTATCCGGTCTGGTATGAGGCGGCCCATTATATGGACTACTACAACACAGGTTCCGGGAACCTCTATCAGGAGGCCAAGGAGGCCGCTGAGGCCGCCGGATTCGATCCAGACAGTTACGACTTTCTCTGCATCCTCTATGCGGGAAACTGGAATCTCCAAGGTTATGGAAATGGGCTGTGGCCCCATGTCTCTTCCGGCAACTACTATTTTATGAGCGAGACCCAGAGCTACGGCAGTCATTCATTCGAGGAATATTTCTGCCATATCGGGGTTCACTGTCATGAGATCGGGCATCTCTTGGGCTTGCCTGACAAATACGACTACCATGGTGAACCTGTAGACTGGGACTTGATGGGGTATGGGCTTAGGCTGCCTTTGCCCTCCGAGATCCAAGAGCCACGCAACCGCATCCTCGGTGCCTGCCCGGCACATATAAGCGCCTTCAGCAAGCAACAATTCGGCTGGCTGGAACCAACATATGTAAACTCTGAGCTTTTAGACCAGGTGCTCTTTCCGGTGGAGACAAGCGCTCAGGCCTATATCTACCCGGTGCGAGAGCGCACTGATGAGTTCTTTGTGGTGGAATACAGGACAACACAGGGTCAGGGCTACAAATTTGACAAATACACCTACTACGCTCCTGATCCCTCTACCGATGGCGTTCTGATCTGGCATACAGTTTGGCCTGCAGGGGGGCCTCATATATACGAGATGGTGGAGAGAGCGGACAATGACTATGCTGATCCTGTGGGAGATCTGTGGCCAGGCAACACTGGCAAGGATGCCTTTACACCAGTCTCCACACCCAGCACAGGGGGATACCCTCCCAATGCTGGAGTAGACAGCCTCTTGGGAAGTCAGCCTATGGCCACTGGATTTTCTGCCCAGGGGCTAACCAGAGACCGGAGCCCCCTTACCATTGAGGCCAATTTTTATAACAACAGGTGGGCGGGGATAATAAAGGAACCCTTTATCTGGGAGGGCAATAATCTGGTGCTTGGTGATGTAGTGGTAGAAGTCCATCCTTTTGTTGCTTGCGAGTCTATCGGGCCTCTTGTCCCAGTAAGCTGTTGCACCTGCGCGGTGGACACCTGTGCCTTAGTGATCAGTCCTGGCTCCCGGATAGAGTTCTCCCCCAACACATCTTTGATCATAAGTGGGGCCTTAACCCAACTTTCGCTCTTTGAAAAAATTTTCCTTGTTTTTCAATGAGTTATG
>JAOZPP010000092.1 GCA_029932675.1 bacterium | reverse complement strand
CCGTATCTACCTGTTAATAAAGAACTTGTATTCTTAAACTGTTAAAGATGAGTTAGAGGGGATAGGCGGGTTTTCCGGGGAATCCACCTAAAGCCTTCGTTTTACAAAAACTGACTTTTTCAGCAACCTTATAAAATTTGGTACTGGTGTCTCTTAGAAGCTCCGAGAAGTTGCGAGCGAAGCGAGCTAAGTTCAAGAAGGAGGAAGGAAGAAAGAAGTATTGGCCATAGATAAGAAAAGAGGAAACTTCCTCATTATTAACTATCAGCACGGGAAAGAGGGGTAGAGGGATACGATTTTCTTAAATCGAGGAGAATACCACCACTAACGCAACTTTATTCGCGTGGCATCTTTCGGATCACCAGCGCATAAACTCACTGCAACAGAACAATTTTCTGGGTTGCCTCTTCCCCTAAGGTCCAGATGCGACAGAGGTATATACCGGAGAAAAGCCCTTTTGGCTCCCAGGAGAGGGATTTGTAGCCGGCATTTTGAAAACCAGTAAAAAGCGTCGCT
This sequence comes from bacterium, assembly GCA_029932675.1. GTDB lineage: Bacteria > SM23-81 > DAOVCL01 > DAOVCL01 > DAOVCL01 > DAOVCL01. The sequence goes on along the minus strand of JAOZPP010000092.1, from coordinate 7,524 downwards.
ACCCTCCGCCCTAAAATATCATAAATAGCCAGCCTAACCAAGCCAGATCGAGGCAGAAAATACCTTATCTTAGTGGAGGAGTTAAAGGGGTTGGGATAGTTGGGAAATAGGAGCAATCTTTGAGGCAGAATGGATGAAGAAGCATAGCCACCACTTGCACCACTAAAGGGCAAGGGAAAAACCACCGAGGTCGTCTCCCTACTAAACACATCCACCCAAAGGGTATCAGAGAGGGTATCTATCTGTGCCGTAAGTCTGTATGGACCAGGAATGAGTTTATCAACCTCAAATTGCCCATCAGAGTCAGTGATTACAGAATCAGGCTTAAACCAACCACTGAAGTTTCTAAAGAGAGCCACAATTAAAGCACCGGAAACTGGTTGATTATTCCTATCCCTCACCATTCCTTTTACGACTCCCCGGGAATGTTGGTCGTCATTCTCATAACCCATAGTGGGTGAACTATCCCAGTAGAAATAAACCACCTGATTGATAGACCATGGATCATTTGGATCTACGAGGAACTCATTGCAGAGGGATACGCTTTTCCCCTCTGGAGGCAAGAATACGGAGATCGAGTCGAAAGGATCGGGGAAATCCGAAGAGTGAATACTAATGGTTTCAATAGAATCGTTCAAGGAAAATTCTCCATAAGTATTTGAGGAGTTTATCACAACATAGCCAGTTGGAGAGAGGACCACGCCCGGAACAATGTAAGCCGTCCCCATAGAGGTGGTAACAAACCAGCCTCCCAAATCGATATTCCCAACATCAGGCAATTCAGGTGTCCAATGTAACTCTATGGCCTCTAAGGAATCTGGCGAGCTCTGGACCTCATTGATTAGGGTTAGTATATAGGGATTGGAAAAGACCGAAGCGGAACGCAAAAGAAAAAGCACGATTACCTCCAATAAAACTCTTCTCATATTACCCCCCTTTACTAAAGTTGTCTTGGTTAATCTCAAGTTTTGAAGCATCCCTTACAATAATTTTGGAATTCTGTGAACTTTATCATAGCACGCCAAAAAGGGATAAAGCCCAGAAGAGGTTACCCATCCAAGGCTGTAGGTAAACCATAGGTTCACGCAGATTCAAGTAGCACCTCGATTTATTGGGATGCCACAGTCAGATCGAGCCATTTCGGGAAGAGGGGTTATTTCCACTCTATTTCCAAATCCTTATGTGGAAGGAAATTCCGCCGCTTAATGGTAAATTTGACCTGAGATCGCAATGTTTCCACCTTTGTGGGGCTGTAGGAGAGCTGCACATCCTGAAACCCTTTGGGAACCCAGATTAGAAATTCCGCTCTTTCCAAAGGACGGCCCCAACATTCTGTCGTATGGAGGATGTATCTGCCACTATTGGTTTGAATGCACTGGCGGTATTCTACAACCACAGCAGTGGTAGAACGAGGAGGCAAATCAATAGGGAAGTAAATTAACTTTTCTTTTGACCCATAGGTAATCTTCTTCCCGCTGGGGAAATAATAAACATTAATAATATAAGGGAAATTATGGCCGCTGTCAACCGGAAAAGGGTAAAAGAGTAACTTATGGATAGATTTCTGAGAGGAATTGTTTCTGAAATAGTAATAACCTTTAAGCCCCACCTCTCTTCCAGTAATCCTCATCTCTACCTTCTCAGCGGAGAACTGAAGCTCGGACTTAGGAAGAGCTTTTTTAGGTTTTCTCCCGCAGGCTTTCAGGTAGATTAGACCCGCCAGCGCAGGAATGGACACGAGAAGAAGAAAATATATCCATCTACCCTTCCTGAGGGCCATCACTTGCTGAAGTGGTCATAACCTTTGACTACCAATGGCGACTTTTGACCTCCCACAGAGATTACTAGTCCCTCATCTGAGGGAAGGATCTGGCCGATTGAGGTCAAGTCAGTCTCCTTAAGAAGCTCCCTGGCCCTCTCCACCTGGTCAGGGGGAAGGGTAAAGAGGAGCTCATAATCCTCTCCGCCGTAGAGGGCAAAATCATAGGGTGATCCTCCCAGAATCTTAGCCACCTCCTCAGCTTGAGGATGGAGGGGTATCTTCTCCCTCCATATCTCCGCCCCTACCCCGCTCTCTTCAATTAGGTGGGAAAGATCTAAAGCCAATCCATCGCTTATATCGATCATAGCAGTAGGTTCTAAGTTCTCCACTAATAGCTTAGCTTCCTTTAACCTCGGCATTGGGGTAAGATGCCTGCGAATAATTCCTTCCATGCCCTTTGGATAGGGCCTCCCCCTTTTGAGCAGTTTCAATCCCCCCTCTGCCCCCCCCAAGGTTCCGGTGACTAAGAGACTATCTCCAGACCTAGCGCCGGAACGGGTGACTAAATGCTCTTTCCTCACCCTCCCAATCAAGGCTATAGAGACCATTAAAACCGGTGAGGAAGTTGTATCCCCACCCACAATCCCCACCCCAAACCTCTCACCCAATTCCCTCAGCCCCCAATAAAACTCCTTTACCTTCAACGGATCTGTTAAAGGAGGAAGGCAAAGAGAAACAAGGGCATACTTAGGTACCCCTCCCATGGAGGCAATGTCCGATAGGTTGACAGCCATTGCTTTCCACCCAAGCTCCCTATAGGCGGTATAGTCCAGGTGAAAATGGACCCCTTCAACTAGGGCATCGCAGGTCAACAGGAGGTAGTCATCTCCCCCCTGTTTAATCACTGCGGTATCATCCCCTATCCCCACCAGGACTTCTCCTCCCTGAGGGGATTGTTCCTTCCTGATCAGCTCGATAAGGCCGAATTCTCCTATATCTTCCAGTTTCATTTAATGTCCTTGGTGCACCCGCGGTGCGTGCTTAAATAGGAAGCAGATCAGTAAAGAGCTTTACTGGACCATGGGAATCTATACCTACCTGGATTATCCCTAAATCGATTAACAAATTAGGCTGACTTTTCAAAAAGGTATTTGTGGTTGGTGTGGTTTAAATCCCTTAGCTCCTTTGCTCTCGGTGAGCCAACATAGCTTTATTAGTCCCTGGTCTATCTAACTTGTCCAAGTAGATAAGGTTTTTGCTGGTATCAACTAAAAATACAAGAAATAAAATACGGGTAGCACTACCTCCTAAGATATCCATAAAGTGGAGACCCCACCAATGGAGATCTCCCAGAGGATGATGGAAAAGGTAGAGAAGAACATTAAGGGCGAATATGAACACCCTAACCTCCGTAGGCCCCACCCATCCGAAGGAGATTTTAAAGATACCCCGCACGTAGGTAAGAAGGTAAACGAGAATCATAAGGAGAAAATAGGAAATAACCAGAAGAAGGGAAATGCTTAAATGGATATAAGGGGAGGCTCCCAAACCTGCACAGATAATAAAAACGGAAAGGGCATCACAGATATGATCAACGAAGAAACCATACTTCTCCCTCTCTATTTTCCTCACCCTGGCCAGGGTCCCATCGAGACTATCCCCCCACCAATGAATAAGTAACCCGAAGTTGGCCAGCCAAAGAAACCCCTTCCCCCAGTTACAGAACCAGTAACTGAACCCAGTTAAAAGGGCTCCGGTCATGGCCACCGCGGTAAGGTGGTCAGGCTTTACCGACGAGGGGAGAGCATCGGCCATTTGGGGAAGGGTCCTTCTCTCCCAAGGCCCGAAGATAGTGATGTTTATCCTCTTACTTTTTTCTCCCTTACCGGCTATCATCTCTTCCGCTCAGTTTATCCTATAAGGGCTGTTCCAGTAAAACCTAGTGGCCCCAAGCCTTGTGCCAAACCAGATGTAATCTCCCTCTATGAGAAGGGTTTGCACTAAATTATCCAAAAGGCCATCCTGGGTGGTGTAAAGCTTCCAGGAACCATCTTGCCGATTATACTTTAATGCTCCCGCTGGGGTACCCGCCCAAACGGTATTCTTACTGGCAGCTAAACAGAGGATAAACTCTCCCCCAGGATAGAGAGGAGGGTTGATAGTTCTCCATTTCCTTGTGGATTTATCAAAACAGGAAATGGTATGGGGGGTACCCAACCAAACCTCATCTCCCCACAGAGAAACGGCCGTTATCTCCCCCACTATTGGAGCCTTAGCCGATGAAAATTTAACCCATTTCCTTCGATTCTTGTCCCATCCATAGAGGCCATCCTCAGTTCCCACCCAAACAAGATCTTCTCCCACCTCCACGTCATAGATCCTGGTAAGTTTCAACCCCACATTAGCAAGGGAGATAGTAGAATCATTGGGGAAGGACAACCTAGCCACCCCCGATGAGGTCCCTATCCAGAGGGACCCATCGTCAAGATCAAGATCGGTTACCTCATCCGCTGGCAGACCATCAAATGTAGTAAAAGAATTCCACTCCTCAGTAAACTTATTGTATTGAGAGAGCCCTTGGGTGGTCCCCACCCAGACATAGGTGGAACTGGATGCAAAACAGGTGACCTGATCACTGAGGAGACCATCTGTATAAGTAGATTCAAAATACCTCCATTCCCCCTTCCGGCGGTCGTAAACAGTTATCCCGGAGAAATCCCCAAAGTCGTTCTCCCCTCCGAACCATAACTTGTCCCCATCTTTCAGAATAGCCTCCACATTTGTCCCCATTAGCCCATACCTAAAAAGTTTTAGCTGGCGAGTGCGATAATTACCAACCCCCACATTGAGCCCCCATGTGCCCAGCCAGAGGTGGTCCCAATTATCCTTTAGCCAAGCCCGGATGGGGAATTCCCGGAGATGACCATTCATTATATAGCCTTCAGTGAAGAAATTATAGCCAAAGGGAGGAAAGAAATAAGGAGGGTTAAACTTCCCCTGGTGGGAGTGAGCCAAACTCTCCGGGAAGGAACCTCCATAGATCCAATCTTCAAATGCCGGCTGATACCGACAGACCCCACCCCTTGTTTTCGCCCAGAGCTCACCTCGACTGGGGTCATAGGCCAGATCTTCCACCCAACCATTCAACATCCCTGTGCTTGTGGTAAAGGGATACTCCCAACTCTCAGTATAACGATTGTATCTGGTTATTCCCCTGGTTGTCCCAAAATATACATATCTGGGGCTAAGGGCGATCGAGGTCACATACCTGAAATCAGAGTAACTTATCCAATCCCCCTGTCTGTAAGGAGGCTTTGCCAGCGAGGGAGTGGAGAAAAGGATTACACAAAGGAGGGATAATAAAGGGGACCTAATCATCTGTTCTCCTTAGTCGAGGATTGCAGTTTTTCCTAATTTAATCCTGGTCGGCCTATTAGATAAACAACTGAGGAAAACTAAACTCGATTAATGGTAAGAGGTAACCCTCTCTTCTGCCAGAACGAAAGCCAGGGCATAGCTTTTAGTGTGGGAAAGGGATATAGCTACTTTGAATTGGGAAGATAAATTTTGGGGCAGCCTGACTGAAGGTGCACCCCGGTGATCATTTAGCACCTCAATTTCAGTGTAACTCACCCCCCCACCAATGGCTTTGAGAACCGCCTCTTTCGCGGCAAAACGGGCAGCAAAGTGGAGGTGAGGATGGCTTTTGCTGGCACAATAGCTCCTCTCTTCAGGGGTGAATGCCCTGAAGAGGAACCTTTCCCCCCACCTCTCTATGGTCTTCCTCATCCTCTCCGTCTCTACCAGGTCTACTCCCACCCGTATCATGGGCTGTTCTCCTCATCGACCAGCTTCAACAATTCGGCGATGTCCTCTATCTCATAATCAGCTCCGGAGTTAGTAGTGCCAAAGGTATCACCATACTTAGCAAACACAGTCCTGATACCTAACCTCTTCGCTCCCACCACATCCCTCTCTGGCCAATCCCCCACCATAATAGCCTCCGCTGGCTTCACCATTAGGCTTTGGAGAGCCTTGAGGAAAGGGGCTGGGCTTGGTTTGAGCTCTCCGGTGTCCTCAAAAGTAACAACGCAGTCAAATAGGTGATGAAGTTTAAGTTGGCAGAGCCTAAGCCACGCCTGAAGCTTGGGTGCATCTGAGATCACAGCCAACTTTATCCCCCTCTTGGCCAGTTCGATGAGGGTATAATCCACATGGGGATAGGTGACTAAAGCTGCATCCCTTGCTTTCCGATAGGCCACTATCCCTGCCGCGTGGATCTTGGGGTCTATCCCCCCTAACTCCCTGGTGAGAAACTGGTCAAAGATCTTCTGATACTCTATCCCTTCCTCTTCATATATCCCGTAAATCTTAGCCTTTACCTCCTCCCTGGGCATATCCAAGCCGGCATCGATCATAGCCTCCACGGCGGCATCGACCGAGTCCCTCTTCATCTTCATGAAATCGACTAATGTGTTATCTAAGTCGAAGATTATGGCTTTTATCATCTTCCCCTCCTCAGGAAGGAATATAAACATTGAGGGACGAGAAGTCAAAATTTTTTCTAACCTTTTGGGCTTCAAGTTAGCGAATTTTCATCTCCCCACAATTAACCCCTTGACGCCGCCTGCTATCTCAGTTAACTTAAGGTAATCAACTCTGAGACGAAATCAATCCCAGATAGGATTACACTCGAGCGGTGAAACTTAATGGACCAATATGGCTTATGCAACCCATCCCCTATTTTGGTGAATCCATAGGAGATGGTTGGATTTGGGAACCGAAAATAGATGGATGGAGGATGCAGCTTATTAGGTTTGGAGATGGGAGGGTTGAAGTCTGGGGGAGAAGGTTAGAAAGAGAACCTAATTGGACCAAAAAGTTACCCTCTTTGGTTGAGGCCGGCGAAAGGGACCTTCCCCCTGGAACCCTTCTCGATTGCGAGCTATCCACCAAAAAGGGAAGGAGGTTCATACCTAGCCTTTTTGCCAAACATAGGAAGTTCAAACCCTTGGTCTGGGTTTTTGACATCATCTTTTATAGGGGTGACTTCATTGGGGATCTCCCCCTCTTACAAAGGAAGGCTATCCTCAAAGGGTTAGGTCTCCGTCAACCTTTACGCTTCCTTAGATTTCAACGGGTGATTGACCTGAGGAAGAGTCTATCCAAGACATTGGAGAGGGGATATGAGGGAATAGTGGTGAAACTTCTCTCTTCACCCTATGAGGTGGGAAAAGAAGCTCCCCTGGCCACCCAAAACTGGAGAAAGGTAAAGAGAAGGTAAGCCATGAGAGTTGGAAGATTTCAGGTAATGGCTCTCCTTCAAGCGGCCAGGGCATTTGTTCTGGGACTGCCCTTAGATTCAGCCAAAAGCTGGGGATTGAATCGAGCCATCTTTTATGCAGCAGCCAAGAGGGGCTTTCAAAGTAAAAGACCACTACGACCAGAGGGGATCAGGATGCCTAGCGGTATGGCCGAGGAGAGAAGAAGGGAGCTCCAGGAAAGCTTTGGCATTCATAGGCTGGGGGATGAATACGCCTATTCCGTAGTTGTAGGGGGAAAGAAGCTCTTCATTATAGGGGATGAGGTTCAAACCGAAGAGGACTTTCAAAAACAAGTAGAGAAGAGGTTCGGCTCCCTTTTCTCCCAGGTTTGGGAGGAAGCTGTAAGAATCTGCCGAAAAGCCGGCAAGGGAATCCTCCTCTCTCAACCCAAGTTTGACAGTTGCAGTTATAACTTTTGGAATAACAATGGGTTATAAA
>JAOZPP010000007.1 GCA_029932675.1 bacterium | reverse complement strand
TCATTCCATTATCCCCTCTCCCAGACGGTTCCTCCTGAGGCGTCAGAACCCCGATTCTGACACCCTACCTATCCTCTTACCGCAGAAGCACCATCTTCCTTGTTTGACCGAACTTCCCTACCTTAAGCCGATAGAAATAGACTCCTGATGCTACAGCCATCCCGCTATTACTCTTCCCATTCCACACTGCTTCATATTTCCCAGGCTTCAACTTCTCGTCCACCAGGGTTCTCACCTCCTGACCCAAGATGTTGTAGACCTTTAAGCTAACGTAGCTCGTGCTCGTAGTTCGTGCTCGTGACCCCCCCTCCCCTGACTGTCCTTGACGACCTACGAGCAACGAGTAACGAATCACGGTATTTTCGTTAAACGGATTCGGCCAGTTCTGGGAGAGGCTGAAACCCTGAGGCAAAGCTCTGGGCGATGGATCATCACCTACCCCAGCGGGCTTGCTCAGCCAGGGCTCAAAATCAACCCAGTTGCTCACCGTATCCCCCAGCCCTCCAGGGTTTAAGGTAGGGTGATAGGGCCCGGTCTTGTCTCCCCACCAGTTGCTATCCGCGTCCACTACCCCAGTGGTGTCCGAACTATAGAGGCCATAATGGGTATTGCCATAGATGTTGTTTTCCGAAACCTGTGCAGAAGAGCTGGAGGTGTAGATACCCCCAACTGGGGAGGCTGAGTTATTGGTGATGGTGTTTCCCACTATGATAACGGAGTTGCTTTTACAGTATATTCCCCCTCCTTCACAGTATTCAGTCCCAAAATTCCCGGTAACTGTATTATCAGCAATGAGAATGGATGATCCAAAAACACAATAGACGCCAGCTCCCGCGTTTATCCATCCCTCCTTAGCCTCATTTCTTTCTATTTCATTCCTCTCTATCCTTACATAATTACTAAAAACATTAGCGATTCCACCTCCCCATGTGGCCCAATTTTCGGAGATGGTATTGTTCAGTATTGATGCTGACGAGTTCCTCAGGAATATACCTCCTCCTGAACCGAGGAAATCGTAGGCCCCCTGGCAATGGTTCTTTGTGATCACATTCCCCACTATCACTGGGGAGGCCGTATCACAGCAGATTCCAGCGCCAAGGCCACCAAAATCAGGATCATAGACATCATCGACTTCATTACCAGTTATTATGTTGTTGCAAATCTTGGGAGAGGAGTTATTCCTGCAGAGTATCCCTGCCCCCCGCTTGCTTCTGCCATTAGTGATGGTGAACCCATCTATGATTGAATTTGTATCCTCCCCAGATTCAAAGGTAACTATGGGACCATACTCCTCCCACCCATCTATAACAGTGGAATCAGCCCCCTTCTCACTGGTCAAAAGTATCGCCTTACCCTGAAAGTTTATCCTCTTAGAGGGGTGAGTGATTAAATATCTGCCTGGGGCAACTAATACCGTATCCCCATCAGTGGCCATCTCTATCCCCGTCTGGATATAGGGCCAGTCCTGAGGGATGCGAATAACTTTCCCCTCTGTCGTGCCCAAGACGAACACCAGGGCCAAAAACTTTATCAAAGCTTTCATATCACCCTCCTTTTGGTTAGGGTTTTTGTAACAGTTTACCACTGAATCTCATGGGGAAAGGCAATTGAGAATGAAGAATTAAGAATGAGGTTTATATTGATTCCTACTTTTCTGTGCATCGTCCGTGTTTATCCGTGGTAGGTTTTTCTCAGTATTCCAACTGGTGGCAGAAGGGGGCTTCTGCCACCTCTGAGAAGCCCTCGGCTAAAGCCGAGTAGAAGGGTTCTACCACTTCGCTTTCGACATTATTTATTTTACATTCGAAGTTTTGCTGATCCCTGTGCACTGTTGTTTAACATTTTACCACCAATGCCAGGTTTAGTCAACCCCTTTTTATTTCCCAAAATCCTCTACCAGTCACTGGGATCTCTGCTCTCCTCCTCCCTCCCTTTTCTCACCTCCTCCTCCAACACCTCTAAGATCCTCTGCCACACCCCCTTCTTTTTCTTTGGTGGCTTCTCCTGGTCAAGCTCTAAGTTCATCTTCCCCCTCGGCTTTTTCTCATTCGATTCCATAAGGATCATTCCTCCTCAAATAGCAGGTTTTTCCTTCACCGAGCCGTCAGAACCCCGATTCTGACGGCAGGCATAAGGATCATTCCTCCTCAAATAGCAGGTTTTAGGTGGAAGGTGATAGGTGCATTCCCCGAATGGGAGGGGAAACCTACCAACTTTTACATTGAGCCTCCTGGCGGACCCCAGGAACCCAATGGAGCCCGCCAGGTTGGTGAGAGGCAAGGCGAGAGGCAAACCGGAATTCTGCGGTGACCAAGCTCATCCGAGGGCAGCTCCCCCCATCAATAGCTCTCCTCCGGCCCGTAAGGAGGCTATCGGGTCACACTCTACCCTGCCCTCGCTTTGCCCCTTCTCCATCTTCCGTCAGGGCAGGTAGGTAGTGGGTGGCAGAATCGGGGTTCTGCCACCTCGATGTAATTTGGGTCATTGTATCCCCTATCGGAGGGGCAGACAAGGAAGAGCCTACGGGCGTCTCCGCTCTGTTAAGTGGCAGAACAGGGTTCTGTCACCTCAATGTCCCCTAATGCTGCCTCCAACCACCAAAGAAGACAGCATCAGCTTCTCCTTGCCCACCCAAGCCACGGACAAGCGGAGACACTTAGCTATGTAGCAAAAAGCGTGCCCAAAAATGACTATCTGCCAAACCACTTGAAATCAAAGAGTTACGGATTACATTTATTAGAGTTCCGTCTAAACAATAAAAAAGAGTCCCACTAATGGGACTCTTTTAATCCAGGATCTCCCTTTAAAATAAGAAGATAAATTAAATTCCCAAAATTAGAACTATTCCCAAAAATGGAAACCTAATCTATCCTATATTCCTTAACCTTGCGATAAAATGTGCTTTTGCTCATCCCCAACAGCTTTAAAGCCTGATATTTCGAACCTCCAGCTCTCCTTATCGCCTCCTGAATGATCCTCTTTTCCATCTCCTTTAGCGCTCCCCTTACCTCAAGGCTTAATGAGGTTTCCTGGGCATCCGACTTGGCTGCCCTTACCCCCTTGGACAAATGCTCTGGAGTAATCCAACCACCTTCGGCTAAGACCGCCGCCCTCTCCACCTCGTTCTTCAACTCCCGCACATTCCCCGGCCAGTCATAGGCAACAAGAAGTTCCATCGCCTCCTGGGTTACCCCCTTTATCCTCCCCCCTCCCTTCTGGGCAGAGAGATTGAGGAAATGGTTGATAAGCGGCGGGATATCCTCCTTCCTCTCCCTTAAGGGAGGTAGCTCTATCTCCACCCCCTTGAGCCTGTAGTAGAGGTCCTTGCGGAATTTACCAGCCTCTACCATCTCCCCCAGGTCCCTGTTGGTGGCCCCAATTATCCGCACATCCACCTTCTTAGATCTGGTCTCCCCTACCTTCCTTACCTCCATCTCCTCTATCGCCCGCAACAGCTTAGCCTGCAACTCCTCACTGGCATTGGTTACCTCATCCAAGAACAAGGTCCCCCCATCGGCTTCCTCAAAAAGCCCCCTCTTGTCCTGAAGGGCATTGGTAAAGGAACCCCTCTTGTGGCCAAAGAACTCGCTCTCCAAAAGGGTGTCGGTGAAGGCGGCACAGTTTACCGGCACAAACTTTTTTCCCCTCCTCTCGCTGCTATAGTGAATGGCCCTGGCCAAAAGTTCTTTTCCGGTCCCTGTCTCCCCCTGGAGGAGAATGTGAAGTCCGGAATCCTTGAACCTTTGAGCAGTCCGCAGAGCTTGCTTCAGTTTGGGGTTGACAGTGACTATGTTGCCAAAGCCATACTCCTCCTCCAGCCTTTCCTTGAGCAGAAGGTTCTCCCGAAGGAGCTCATCCCTCTGAAACTCCACCACCTTAAACTGCAACATCCCTGCTGCCCGCACAAAGAAATCCATCTCCCTCTGCCGAAAGGGCCCCCCTGATCTCCTGTCCAGATAGAGAAGTCCCTCTACCTTGCTGTTTAACCCAAAGGGAACAAACATCAGGCTGGTTATCCCCCTGCCCCTCAGAAAGGGAAATCTCGCATCCTCTGAGCCGAAAGAGGAGATAACTGGCTGCCTGGGCCTAAGCACCTCCCCATCCACCAACTCCTGGAGAAGCTCCCTGGCCTCTCCCTCCTCCATCCCCCAATGCCCTCCTAAGACCATCCTCTCACTGCCCCTGTATCCAATAAGCCCCCGCTGGGCTGCTACCCTCTGAGCTACCTCCTGGAGGAGCTTACCCAGCTCTTCAACAGATGTCTGCCCCAACCTCTCCAAAAGCTCCTGCTCCTCCCTGGCCTGGGCAATCGCCTGACCAGAGGCCCCCTCCCATTGGGCCTCCACCTCTTCAACTTCCCTCAAGGCCTCCCCCTCTCCAGCCTCCTCCAGCAACGACCTTGCCCTCTCAAGAGCCTCCCTGGCCTTGTCCAAGCGGTTATCCAGGATCAACCCCCGAGCCCTCTGGGCAATGCACCTTCCCAGCCAGTAGCTGAGCTTGAGTTCCTCAAATACCCTCCCAGCCTCCAGCAACTGCCTCTCCCCCTCAGGGCGAAAGTCCCCATCCTTAACCAGAAGGCTTCCACTGTAAAGGAGACTTATCCCCAGGTCATACCGAGCCTCCGCCTCCTCCAAAAGGGAGATGCTGCGGGAGAAATGCTCCTTCGCCTTTCCTCTCTTGCCCCTCTTCTGATAGACTGCCCCTAAGAGCCTGTGGGCCAGCCCTTCGTCATAAACGGAGCCCAGCCGCCGGGCAAGCCTCAGGCTGCGCTCCCCATAGCTTAAAGCACCCTCCAGGCTGCCCCGCATAAGGCAGACCCAGCCTAACCTCTCACTTGCCTCCATCACTATATCGCCCTGGGGGGCTATCCGCTGGCCAATCTGCAGGGCCTGTATCAAAGCCTGCTCTGCTGCCCCTAAATGAGAGCCACCCTCCCGCTGGGCCAGAGCCACCTCCCACCAGCCCCTTGTCTCCCAGACTGTGGCCAACTCCCTTTGATACCCGCCCTCTTGGGCCAGCCTTTGGGCCCGCTCCAAGAGCTCAGTGATTTCAGAGGCTTTATCCCACCTCCTCTGCAGGATATAGAGCCTACAAAGCCCACACAGTCTCCTACAAATTCTCAATGTGTCATTCAACGCTTCATAGAACATCAAGCTTGATCTAAGCAACTTGGAGGCCAAGGGCCACTTACCTGTCAAGATATGGCAAGTCCCCAGGTTGCTCGAAATCATTGCCTTAAGCCGCTGATCATCCTTAGCTTCCCTCTTGCATAAATCGAGAGACTCAGTGAGATATTTAACGGCCTCCTTTAAACACCCGCTGAGGAAATAGCCTTGACCCAACGTATTAAGAACCTGGGCCTTCCTTTTTTCATCCTCCATTCTATCAAATTCAGAGAAACTATTCCTCAAATACCTGAGCGCACTCTTTGTTTCTCCCAAACCCAAGAGTATCTTCCCCAATATCCACTCAACCGTACCTACTTCCCTTCGTCTGTCGGTGAGCTTTAATGCCTCGTATGCCGCCTCGGCTGCCTCAGTATCATACCTGCCCAACTGCTCCTGGGCAAAGGACAATCTCACCTGTAGTTCCGCCCAATCCAGGTCCCTTTCCTTAGGAGTATATCCCTGGGAAAAAGCCTCTATCTCCTCCACAACCTGCGCATACTCCCCCGCCTTGAGAAGGGTTTCCACCTTCTCCTTTAGCTCCCGCAGTGCCACCTCTTCCTTCCGTGGCTTTGTCCTGGCTCTTCTCATTCTACCCACCTCCATCCCTACTTATCCCCAAAGGGTAGCCCGAGGTTAAAAAGGAAGAATTGGAAGCGAGACCAGAACGACTTCTGCGGTTTCCGCTGAACTTTTTGGAGCTCAGGTTTGCCTGCTGACCTGACAGAATTGGTTGGGGAAGTTGCCGGATTTTGATCTGAACCCGGAGGAGTTGCCATACTCCATCCCCCATCCTCCCACGGCCAGGCGGCGCAGAGCATTACCCGACGCTCATCCCCGGTATTGGCCTGTGCTGGCTTTACCCAGAAGCTACTAATAGGACCAAGCAAAACCACCAAAACCAACAGGCCAACCGAAAATTTCTTTACCATCTTACCATCACCTCACAAGGGGGGGAATTGAGAATTAAGAATGAAAAACCTTTTTCACCGAGCTGTCAGAACCCCGGTTCTGACGGCAAGTATGGAGTGTGGCAACTCCTGTTGGCGTAGGCTGTGACAGGAGTCACACCACTCCACAAGCAGGTGGTGGCAGAATCAGGGTTCTGCCACCTCATAATCAAATTGGTAAGTTCTTCCTGGTTATTGTGGCAAGTGTGAGGAAACAAAAAAAGCCCGTAGCTCTGTAAACTCACAAAACCCAACATCAAATATAAAGCAAAAATCATTTTCTGTCAAGCTTTTTTTGATGTACGTCGATTACCTTGACCCAGCACTTCCCACCATTTTAGAGGGGATTGACAGGATGAACAGAAATCCAAACATGCTACAAAGAATTAATAAGGAACAGAAATTCTTCGATTCCTTTTTAGCCTGCCATCACCCCAAATGTTAGGGATAACCAGATCACCAAAAGTGAGGTGACATCCCGATAAGTCGGGATGCCTCAGTCAGATCAGGGGTTCTGAGCGCTCCGCTATTGGCAGTTTGCAGCTACCTGCAGGTTTTTATTTTTATGAATAATTCGGGTTCCTCAGCCTGAGAGATTTCCCTAAGTGAATTTTCCCTCGCTCTCCAATTTTTTGCCTGAGCAATATGAGGCAAATTTTGTGAATTTTTTCACAAGTTAGAGAATAAATATTGCCCTCCTTTTTCATCAAAAACAAAAAAAATCCTTGACAAGGCAAAGAAACCTATTATTTTCAGTATTCTGGGTATGTTGATTCTGTGATAGTATGCACAATCTATCTCCTATTGATCCAGATGTCAAATCTTCTTAGGGCAATTTCTGAGAGAGGTTACCAATAGCCGAGAGATTCAATTATGATATGTAAAATTTGTGGTCGGAAATTCCCTGAAGATTATATTTGGTGTCCCTATGATAAGACTGAACTCCAGGAGGGCCCCTGCCCAGAAGTTCATGTACGAAACTCCTTGACATATCGGATGATGGGGAAGATGAAACTCGCCCTGCAGGAGGCGAAGAGGGCGGTCGAGCTTCTTCCAGATGATGCTGAAGCTAATATGATTTATGCGGTTATTCTCTACTTAATGGGCGATGTCAACGGGGCCATCTCCAGTTATAAGAGGACCATAGAGCTCAAACCGGACTATGCAAATGCCTATTATTCCCTGGGCATCGCTTATTTCCGGGTGGCGAGACTTAAGGATGCCGAATTAATGCTGAAGAAGGTCCTTGAATTGGACCCGGACTTCTCTATAGCCCATTATTGGCTGGGGATGGTGCACTTCTATCGGGGCAAGATGGACAGGGCCTTTGAGGATTATCGAGCATTTCTCAAAGTTAGCCCTGAATCGACAATTGCCCATTATAGGTTGGGGATTCTCTATCTAACCCGCAGGAAGTATGCGGAGGCGATCCCCCATCTAAAAAAGGTTATTGAGAAGAACCCGGAGCACACCACTGCCTATTACCATCTCGGTGAGGCCTATTGGGGGGTCCGCGAATGGAAGAATGCTGTAGAGAGCCTCAAACTGGCCATCAAATATAATCCCGAGGATGAAAGGCCGCGGAAGCTGCTCGATATGATTCTCGGTGGTGGGGAGATCTGAAACGAACTGAAAGGTAACTTCATATTATCTTATGGCCATGGAGATAAAAATTCCCTATGGAAAGGGAGAGGTTGGGGTTCAGGTCCCCGAGAGAAATGTGTTAGGGATCCTCTATCCCAATGAGGTGGAGGTCTCAGATGAGAGGGAGACCTTAGTCAAGGCTATCGAGAACCCAATAAACTCCAAGAGATTTGAGGAGTTTCTCTCCGATGCCAAGGATGTTTTGTTCATCGTCAATGACGGGACGAGGCCAACCCCAACGGCGAAGGTTCTGGAGATCATTTATGATAAGATCAAGGATAAAGCCATCAGATTCATAGTGGCCACTGGGATTCATCGGGCACCTACGGATGAGGAGTTTAGATTTATCTTTGGGAGATATTATGGGGAGTTCCAGGAGAGGATCTTCGTTCATGACTCCAAGAAAACCGAGGATATGGTGTATATAGGAACTTCGAAGAACGGCACCGAGATGTGGGTAAATAGGTTAGGTCTTCAGGCGGATAAACTGGTCCCCATAGGTTCTGTGGAACCACATTATTTCGCCGGTTACACGGGGGGCAGAAAATCGTTTCTCCCCGGTATCGCCAGCTATAAGACGGTAGAGCAAAATCACAAGTATGCTCTCGATCCCCGGGCTCGCGCCCTTGCCTTAGAAGGGAACCCAGTCCATGAGGATATGATAGACGCCTTGGAGACAATTAAAGATAAAGAGATATTCTCCATCCAGACCGTGCTTGACCGCGAACGAAGGTTATATGCAGCTACCGCAGGTCATATTCACGACTCGTTCTATGCTGCTATAGCCAAGGCAAGGGAGGTATTCTGTGTGGAGACGGAGGAGAGGGCAGATGTAGTTGTTTCAGTCGCGCCCTATCCGATGGATGTTGACCTCTATCAATCCCAGAAGGCTTTGGACAACGGGAAATTGGCCTTGAAGGAGGGGGGTATCCTCATTATGGTTTCCCAGTGCAGAACCGGGATTGGGGACCGGGTATTCTTCGATCTGCTCTCCCGGTCTCATACCCCAGAGGAGGCGCTGGCGGAGATAGAGAAGGGCTACAAGTTGGGTTATCATAAGGCGGCGAAGATGGCGGAGATAGCCACCTGGGCCCAGATGTGGGGGGTAACAGACCTTGATGCCCAGGAGATGGAGGCCGTCTTCATCAAACCTTTCCATTCGGTCCAGGAGGCAATCGATCGAGCAATTGAGGAGAAAGGGCCTGAGGCAAAGGTGTTATTTTTAATGGATGGGAGCATAACAGTGCCGCTAATAAGACGACCAAATCAGAATTTTTAATTGGGGGAAAAAATGAAAGAGGCGCTTATTAAGGACCTAAAGAAGATCGTCAGTGAGGAAAACATTAGGGATAATCCCGCTGATCTCTATGTCTATGGTTCTGATGCATCTGTGCACGAGGCATTGCCCTGGGTTGTGGTAAGGCCGAAGACTATTGAAGAAGTGCAGAGGATTATGAGATATGCCAATGCAGAGTTGATCCCGGTCATTCCCAGAGGGGCGGGTTCCAGTACCTCTGGCCATACTACTCCAATAGATGGTGGGATCGTGTTGGATATGAAACAGATGAACCGCATCTTGGAGATCAGGCTGCAAGATGTGCTCTGCAGGGTTGAGCCTGGCGTGGTTGATGATGATCTGAACCGGGCCCTTAAACCCTATGGCTTCTTTTGGCCGCCGGCACCGGCCTCCTCCAGGATAGCCACTATTGGTGGGGAGATCGGAGCTAACACAAGTGGTTTAAGATCAGTGAAATACGGAGCGACAAGGGACTCAGTCTTAGGGATGAAGGTCGTATTGGCGAATGGGGATCTAGTTAACTTGGGGGCAAACACCCGGGTATCCACGGCGGGATATCAACTGGAGAAGCTTATGGTTGGCTCTGAAGGCACCTTGGGTATAGTGGTGGAGGCGACCCTAAAAGTTGTTCCCTTGCCGAAGTTCAGGTGCCTTGGGATTGCCAATTTCAACAAGCTGGAGGAGGCTGGGGAGACGATATCAGAAATAATGGCCAGCGGGTCCTCGCCCTCGATGCTTGAGCTGATGGACAACATTGGCATAACTGCGGTGAACAAAAACCTGAGCTTGGGTTTGCCTGATGTGGCGGCAATCATACTTTTCGAAGCTGATGGCAAGGTTAAGGAGGCGGTGGATTATGAGATGGAGGGGATGAAGAGGATCTGTGAGAAACACAATGGCTTCGGGATCCAAATGAGTTATGATGCCAAGGAGCGGACCAGGATATACACCGGAAGGAAGAAGCTCTTCGCCTCCTTATCCAGATATAAAGAAGGGATAATTTGCACTGATTTAGCTGATGATATGGCTGTTCCTAATTCTAAGGTAGCGGAGTGCGCGGAGAAGATCCATGAGATCGCTGAACGGAACAATGTGATAATGTCCGTATATGGCCATTGTGGATCGGGGGTCATCCATACGAAGATAATGATGGATGTGCGGAAGAAGGAGCAATGGGAAGATGCAAGAAGGGTAGTGGAGGAGCTCTACGACTATGTGGACAAAATAGGTGGGGTCACATCCGGCGAACATGGAATCGCCCTTTCTAAGGCGCCTTCCTGGAAGAAGGCAAGGAATGATCTTCTTCCTGTGATGAGGGCGATTAAGAAAGCCCTTGACCCGAACAACATCCTGAACCCCCATAAATTACAGGATGCCCCAGATGATTGGGTAACGGCGACAAAGCTGAGATACTTAGTGAGGGGTTAAGGCGATTAATTCCTGGGAATGCAGAAGAGGTATATGTTGAGGTTAAAATTATAGAACTGTCTGGGAATTCGTTAAAGGTTGGATGCTTATCCTAATTTGAGGAGAATAACATGGACAGTGAGATGCTGAGGAAAAAATTGGGGGAGGAAGGTTATCAGAAACTTTTAGGAATAGATAATCCCCAACTCCATAAGTTCGTTGCCCAGTATGTGGGGCTGTGCAACCCTGAGAAGGTATTTGTCTCCACCGATTCACCGGAGGACATCCGCTACATTAGGGAAGCGGCAATAAGAAATGGAGAGGAGAAGAGGCTTGCTGTTGAGGGGTGGACCGTCCATTTCGATGGGTATTATGACCAGGCAAGGGATAAACCGCGTACCAAGTTCCTTTTACCAAAGGGAGTTGATTTGGGCTCTAATCTCAATGCGATAGATAGAGCCGAAGGGCTAAAGGAGATCCACCAGATTATGGAGAATATCATGCAGGGCCACGAGCTTTATGTTAGGTTCTTCTGCCTTGGCCCCACCAATTCAGAGTTCTCCATACCGTGTGTGCAACTCACCGATTCCGCTTATGTGGCCCACAGTGAGGACCTGTTATATAGGTGGGGGTATGAGGAGTTTAAGAGACAGGGTAGATCTGCTCGGTTCTTCAAGTTTGTGCACAGTGCCGGGGAGTTGGATGAAAGGAAGACAAGCGTAAATATCGATAAGCGGAGGGTATACATCGACTTGGAGCAGGACACTGTATATTGTGCCAATACCCAGTATGGGGGCAATACCATTGGACTGAAGAAATTGGCAATGCGGCTGGCCATAAACAGGGCCTCAAGAGAGGGCTGGTTGACCGAGCATATGCTCATTATGGGGGTTCACGGCCCAAAGGGGAGGGTTACATATTTTAGTGGCGCGTTCCCTTCCCTTTGTGGGAAAACCTCTACTGCCTTGATCCCTGGTGAGACCATCGTTGGAGATGACATAGCCTATATTAGAAAAAGGGATGGCAAGGCCTATGCAGTTAATGTGGAGTCAGGAATGTTTGGGATAATAATGGGTGTCAACGCCAAGGACGACCCCATAATATGGAAAGTGCTCCATAGTCCCAATGAGATCATATTCTCTAATGTGCTCATTGGGGTAGACAACAGGCCCTATTGGATTGGAATGGGGGAGGAAATCCCAGATAGAGGGCAAAATCACTCCGGGGAGTGGTTCCGGGGGAAGAAAGATGCTGAAGGGAATGAGATACCACCTTCGCATAAGAACGCCAGGTTTACAATAGATTTAAGGAGATTAGAGAATTTAGATCCCATGCTCAATGAACCAAAAGGGGTGGAGTTGGGGGGGATAATCTATGGTGGACGGGATTCAGATACCTGGGTGCCAGTGGCTCAGGCCTTTGATTGGGCACATGGGATAATTACTAAGGGGGCATCGTTGGAGTCGGAGACCACAGCCGCTACCCTGGGCAAAGAGGGGGTGAGGAAATTTAACCCTATGTCCAACCTCGACTTCCTCTCCGTTCCTATAGAGAAATACATCGAGATGAACTTGGAATTCGGTAAATCGCTTCGCAATCCCCCACTCATCTTTGGGGTGAACTACTTCCTCAAGGACAAAGAGGGGAATTTTATGAATGAAAAGACCGATAAGAAGGTCTGGCTTAAATGGATGGAACTGAGGGTGCATAAAGATATTGATGCTCTGAAGACACCAGTTGGTTACCTACCCAAATATGAGGACCTGAAACGGTTATTTAAGGAAGTGCTGCATAAGGAGTATTCGGAGGTGGACTATAGAGCTCAGTTCACCCTCAGGATACCCGAGAACTTGGCCAAGATCGATAGGATTAAGGAGATTTACGAGACTACTGTCTCCGATCCACCTCCCCTGCTCTTCCAAGTCTTAGAGGAAGAGAGGCAGAGGTTGCTTGAGGCGAAGGGGAGATATGGAGACTATATAGCTCCAGATAAGTTCCAAGCTTGATTTCTCCTCGAGAGAGGGAAGATGAAGACAAAATATTTGAAGGAATGGGAAAATGAGCTTAATATCTGCATAAGGTGTGCTTACTGCTTTGAGGGTTGCCCTGTATTCAAACAGCTAAGCTGGGAAGCGGATGGGCCCAGGGGAAAAGCTGTGTTGGCCTATGGGTTGCTCTCCGGTGAGGTTGAGCCAACAAAATATTTGGCGGATAAGATCTTTCAGTGTTCCTTCTGTCGGGATTGTGTGGAACGTTGTTCGGCAAATGTCTCCATCCCCGATATCCTCACCGCGGCCCGGGCAGACCTTGTTAATGCCGGTTTTAAGTACGATGCTCATCTGGACCTCTTGGATAAGATCAAACGCACGGGGAACATCTTTGGGAGAGAGATCCATCCCCCCATCCAGGGGGGAGAGACCCCAGTCCTGCTGGGATGTCGCTTCTTGGAGAGGGCTGATGATGCGAAAAGATACCTGGAGATCTTAAGGAGACTTGGTATAAAGCCAAAAGTGGTGGATGAGACCTGTTGTGGTATGCCCTTTGGGGTCTTAGGGTATAAGGACGAACTCAAGGCTCAGCAGGACAAATTTCGCAAAAAGTTTCCCTACAAAGAATTTATCTGTATGTGCACGACCTGCGCCTTTTTCATTGGGAAGAACTATCCCGACCTCAAGCCCAAGTATATAATTGAGGAGGTTGCCAAGAGGCTGCCTTATTATAATCCCAAGAAGCTTGGATTGAAGGCAACCTATCATGATCCCTGTAACTTGGCCAGAGGGATGGGTATGGTTGATGAGCCCAGGGAAATATTAAAACAGATTGGTGTAGATTTAATAGAGCTTCCCACCAAGGGCAAAGGGGCAGAATGTTGTGGTGGTGGTGGTGGACTGCTTGTCTCTGACGGTCCACTTGCGGAAAGGCTTGCGGAGAGGAGGATGGATCAAGCCTTGGGAAGAGGGGTAGATATCCTGGCCACACTTTGCCCAACCTGTGAGTTTAATATTGGGAATGCAGCCCAAAGGGGTGGTGGCAAGCTCAAGGTTGTGAATCTCCTTGACCTTGTTTGGGAGGCATTGAGGTAATGAGGGATTTGAAGGGTCAATTTATTTAGTGAGGAACTATGCAGGAGCTAATCGATAAGGTTGCCGAGCTTTCCGGACAAAACCTTTATGGCTGCTATCAATGCGGGAAATGTTCTGGTGGCTGTCCAAGCGTGTGGCAGATGGACATACTTCCCAATGAAGTAATCAGGTTGGTGCAGACCAAGCGAGTGGATGATGCACTAAATTCCAAGACGATATGGATATGTGCAAGTTGCTTCACCTGCACGGTGAGATGTCCCCGGGGGATCGATTTGGCCAAAATAATGGAGGCTCTGAGACAGATCCACCTCCGGAGGAATGTCGATCACATAGATATAAAGAAGGTAGCCCAAGGGGAGATCAACGAATTGCCGCCGATTGCCTTAGTGGGAAATTTCAGAAAGCAGACGGCATAAGATGAGGATACCATATTATCCAGGATGTACACTGAAGACCACGGCGAAGAACTTCGAGGATTCCGCTATCGCCGCCCTCAAGGTACTCAATGTTGAGCTCGTTGAGCTGAAACGATGGAACTGTTGTGGCACGGTTTATTCTCTTGCCTCTGATGACCTAATGCACAAATTGGCTCCAGTGAGGAATCTGATTAGGGTAAGGGAGGAGGATGGTTCAAAGGTCCTTACCCTGTGCTCCATGTGTTACAATACGTTAAAACAGGCAAACCTCTTCTTTAGGGAGGACAAAGAGGCCAGTGAAAAGATGAACGAGTTTATGTATCGGGAGAGGGATTATGAGGGGGATGTGGAGGTATTGCATATCTTAGGATTTCTGAGGGATGAGATAGGATTTGACCAAATCGCTAAGAAGGTGAAGAGGAAGCTCGCAGGGTTAAAGGTTGCTCCCTACTATGGATGCCTGTTGCTCAGGCCAGGTGAAGCGGCCATTGATGACCCTGAGAATCCGAGCGTTTTTGAAGATCTATTTGAATCGTTAGGTGTCCAGACCGTTGATTTCCCTTACCGGAATGAGTGCTGTGGAGCCTACCAGACCGTAGACCAGGTGGACCTGGTGGCGGAGAGGACCCGTAAGATGATCAACCTAGCCCGCAGCATTGGTGCCAACATCCTGGCCACCAGTTGCCCCTTATGCCAATTCAACCTGGAGACCAGACAGAAGGATGTGAAGGGGAAATGGACGGATTTTGAGGAGATGCCAGTTGTTTACTTTACCCAAATCCTGGGCGCAGCACTGGGGGTAGGGAGGGAGGATTTAGGGTTCGAGCTCAACCTTTTTAATCCCAGTGAGCTAATCTATGGAGAATAGGATAGGTGTATTTGTCTGCCATTGTGGGATAAACATCGCCACCACGGTGGATGTGAAGGCGGTGGTTGCGGCGATAAAGGATTATCCAGGTGTCGTTCATGCTGAGGACTACATCTACATGTGCTCAGACCCCGGTCAGGGGATGATCCAGGAGCGGATAAGGAAGAAGAGCCTTAATGGTGTGGTTGTCGCCTCCTGTTCACCTACCTTGCATGAGGTAACCTTTAGGAATACAGTTGCCCGGGTGGGGATAAACCCTTATCGATGTGAGATAGCCAATATCAGGGAGCATTGCAGTTGGGTTCACTCCGATCGGGCCGAGGCCACCGTGAAGGCGATTAAGATCGTGAAGACGGTCATCGAAAAGGTCAAACTGAATGAGGAGCTTACTCCCATAGCTATACCAATAACCAAGCGGGCTTTGGTCATCGGGGGGGGGATTGCTGGGATCCAGGCGGCGCTGGATACGGCCAACGCGGGATATGAGGTGATCCTGGTGGAAAAGCAGCCCTCCATTGGTGGACATATGATCCAGCTATCGGAGACCTTCCCCACCCTGGACTGCTCCCAGTGTATACTCACCCCTAAGATGGTCGAGGTCGGTCACCATCCGCAGATCAGGCTATACACCTACTCTGAAGTTGAGGAAGTATCCGGATATGTGGGCAACTTCAAGGTAAGGATAAGGAAAAAGAAGAGGTGGGTGGACTTCGACAAGTGCATTGGCTGTGGGATATGTATGGAGAAGTGCCCGGTGGAGGTTCCCTCCGAGTTCGAGGAGGGGCTGGCCAAGAGGAAGGCCATCTACATCCCCTTCCCGCAGGCTGTTCCTGCCAAACCAGTGATCGATGCCGCGCATTGCCTCTGGTTCCAAACCGGGAAGTGCCGCATTTGTGAGAAGCTCTGTCCCACGGGGGCGATAGATTATGAACAGCAGGAGGAGATCATCGAGGAGGAGGTAGGGGCTATAGTGGTGGCCACTGGCTATGACCTTTATGGGATGGAGAACATAGGGGAGTATGGGGGGGGGAGGTATCAGGATGTGATTAATGGGCTGCAATTTGAGAGGTTGCTTTCCGCCTCGGGACCGACCCAAGGGGTGGTGCGGCGCCCCTCCGATGGCAAGGTTCCCAAGAGGGTAGCTTTCATCTCCTGTGTTGGCTCACGAGACCCGGAACTCCATAAGCCTTACTGTTCAAAGGTCTGCTGTATGTATCTTACTAAGCATGCTATGCTCTACAAACACCGGGTGCCTGATGGAGAGGCCATCGTCTTCTATATCGATATCCGTTCGGATGGCAAGGGATACGAGGAGTTCGTCCAGCGGGCCCAGGAGGAGGATCATGTAACTTACATAAGGGGCAAGGTCTCGAAGATCTATGAGAACAATGGAGAGCTTGTTATTATGGCCGCAGACACCCTCTCCGGAAAGCCCTTGGAGGTAAGCTGCGACCTCGTTGTCCTCGGAATGGCCATCGTCCCCTCCCCAGGGGTGGAGGAGCTAATCCGGAAGTTGAAGATTCAGGTGGATACAAATGGGTTCCTCACTGAGGCCCATCCAAAACTGCGGCCAGTGGAGACGCTTACCCCAGGGATATTCCTTGCTGGATGTGGCCAGGCGCCGCGGGACATCCCCGATACTGTGGCTCAAGCCTCCGGTGCTGCCTCGAAGGCCCTGGAGATGTTTGGCCAAGAACAACTACACCATGACCCAGCGGTGGCTACAGTGAATGAGGACATATGTAGCGGTTGTGGACTGTGTGTGCCGTTGTGTCCCTACGAGGCAAGGGAGATAGAGGTCATAAAGGGCAAGCGGATAGCAGTGGTCAATGAGGTGCTCTGTGAGGGTTGTGGCAGTTGTGTAGCGGCCTGTCCATCCGGAGCTGCCCAGCAGCGCAACCTCCAGGATAGTCAGTTGTTCAGGATGAGCGAAGCGGTTACCATAAAGTAGTTCCCCCCAATTTTTACTTAAAGGAGGTAGATGATGGCTAAGGTAGCGATGGTATGCAATAGTGCGGAGCCGGGGAAGATCTTCCCTCCATTTATATTGGGCTCCGCGGCAGCGGCGTCAGGGGATGAGGTAGTTCTTTTCTTCACTCCCGGAGGCTCCCTTGCCCTGGTGAAGGGGAAGATGGAGGAGATGAGGGAGGCTAAGGGTTTGCCTGACCTAATTGAGCTATATGATGGTGTGCGGAGTTTAGGGGGCAAGATATATCTCTGTGAGCTGGCCTTAGAGGCAAAGGGCTTGAAGGAAGAAGACCTCCGGGAGGGGGTAGAGGTGGTGGGAGCGACCACTTTTATGAACGAGATCAAGGATGCGACGATAACCTTTTCGTTCTAATGGGTTGAAAATAACACCTTTTTAAAAAGGAGGAAAGATGGCTACCCATACGCTTGATGTATTGGGGTTGAAGTGCCCCCAGCCGGTATTGAAGGTAGCAGTGAAGGCCAAAGAGCTATCGCCGGGGGATCTCTTAGAGGTATTGGCGGATTGCCCTTCGTTTCCCAAGGATATAGAGGCCTGGTGTCAGAAGACGGGCAAAACCCTGCTCGTCTGTGCTGATGAAGGGGGTGGCAAGTTCAAGGCCCAGATCCAGTTCTAACCATGAGGCAATTGGTCTAAAATGGCGGATAAGGAATACAACCCCAAGATAGTTGGCTTTCTCTGTAACTGGTGTTCCTATGCCGGGGCAGACCTTGCCGGTTCAAGCAAGCTGAAGATGCCCCCAGCCATATCCTCTATTAGGGTGATGTGCTCCAGCAGGGTAGATCCAGTGCTCATAGTGACCGCCTTTCTCCGCGGGGCAGATGGTGTCCTGGTCGCTGGTTGCCATCCAGGTGACTGCCATTATGAAAAGGGGAACTACTATGCGCGCCGGAGGTTCGCCCTTTTGAGGAAGGTTATGGAGACCCTGGACCTGGAGCCGGAGAGGTTCAGGCTATCCTGGATCTCCGCCTCCGAGGGGCCCCGGTTTAAGGAGGTGGTTACTGAATTCACCGAGCACATAAAGGGGTTGGGGCCAAATCCGGTTAAGGAAAAGACTTCTCTTTGAGGGGTGAAAAGTTGGAAGCCACAAATCAGAGTAAGGATGTGTTGGTGGTGGGAGCGGGGATCGCCGGGATTGAGGCCAGCCTGTTGCTTGCCCAGGCTGGCCGGAAGGTCTATTTGGTGGAGAAGTCCCCCTCCATAGGGGGTAATGTTATTAAGTTTGAGGAGGTTTTTACTAACTTGGAGTGTTCTACCTGTATGATAGCGCCAAAACAACAGGAGACGCTCCAGGCTGAGAGGATTGAGCTCCTCACCTTGAGCCAGGTGGTGAGAGTTGAGGGGGGGTTGGGCGATTTTAAGGTAACGGTGAAGAGGAACGCCCGCTGGGTAGACTTGGAGGCCTGCATCGGATGTGGTGCCTGCTTTGACCCCTGCCCGGTCAGCTTAAAGAATGAGTTTGAGGAGGGGTTAGGGGAGAGGAAGGCAATCTATATCCCCTGTGCTGGTGCGTTGCCCAATGTCCCTGCCATTGATCGGGAGCATTGCCTCCGTTTTACTGGTGAGGACAAGACCTGCCAAGCCTGTCAGGAAGCTTGCGTCTTCGAGGCTATAGATTTTGATCAGCAGGATGAGGAGCTCGAGATTAAGGTGGGGGCGATCGTGGTAGCCACTGGATATGACCTTTTCGATCCGCGGAGGAGCCCCCAATATGGGTATGGGAAGGTCGGCGGGGTTTACACCGCCTTTGAATTTGAGAGGCTCTTTGCTTCCAATGGCCCAACGGGGGGAGAGATCCTCCTCCCCAATGGAAATCCACCAAAGTCCGTGGCCATCATCCACTGTGTGGGGAGGAAGGAGAGGGGTTACTGCTCTGCAGTCTGTTGTATGTATGCGCTCAAGTTCGTTCACTACTTAAAGTCCAAGCTCCCTACGGTTGAGGTGGCTCAGCTTTATACTGACTTCTGTATTCCAGGGAAGTCTGCCCAGAGGTTCTCCGAGAAGGTGAAGGG
This sequence comes from bacterium, assembly GCA_029932675.1. GTDB lineage: Bacteria > SM23-81 > DAOVCL01 > DAOVCL01 > DAOVCL01 > DAOVCL01. The sequence goes on along the minus strand of JAOZPP010000007.1, from coordinate 48,294 downwards.
TATGGGAGGGGATCTCATCCGGGCTGAGGTGGTGGAGGTGGCAAAGGAGAATGGGAACCTGCGGGTTAAATATAATTTACCCAGTGGGAAAGCAGGTAGTCTGGAAGTAGATATGGTGATTCTGGCCCCGGCAATTGAACCCAGGGCAGATGCAGCGGACTTAGCCAAGGTGTTTAACATCGCCCAAGACGATGCGGGATTCTTTGCTGAGGAGCATCCAGAATTTTCCTCTGTGGCTACACCGAGGGAGGGGATCTTTATCGTGGGCTGTGCCCAAGGGCCAAAGAATATTCAGGGCTCGGTGGCCCAATCGGAGGCAGCGGTGGGGAGAATAATCTCACTCTTGCCTTGAATAGGAAATGTAGAGGTGCTGGGATGGAAGAGAAAATAGGCGTCTATGTATGTGAATGTGGACCTAATATAGCGGAGAAGGTGGACATTGAAAGGGTGCTCGCTGCAGTTTCTTCCATTGAGGGTGTGGCAGTGGCGGAGAGGTACAAACTTCTCTGCTCCGAAGAGGGGAAGAAGTTCCTCAAGGAGAACATCGAGAAACACGGCCTGACCCATTTGGTGGTTGCTGCCTGTTCCCCAAAGCAGCATGAGCTCACCTTTATGAATGTGTGTGAAGAGGCCGGCCTCAACCCCTACCTCTTTCAGCTTGCCAACATCCGTGAGCAATGTGCCTGGATCATCGAGGACAAGGATGAAGCCACCGAAAAGGCGATAAGGTATGTGCGGGCAGCAATTAGTCGGGTCCGTTACCACATCCCCTTAGAAAAGAAGGAGATAGAGGCAAACCCAGATGTATTGGTAATCGGGGCAGGAGTTGCTGGGATTGAGGCCAGCTTGCTTTTGGCTAGTAGGGCCAGGAAGGTCTACTTGGTGGAGAGGGAGTCCTCAATTGGCGGTAAGGTAAAGGGGTTTGCGCAACTCTTCCCCAGGATGGAATCTGCCTCTGCCCTATTGGAGCCAAAGATCAAGCAGGTGGTGGAGAACAAGAACATTGAGCTGATGACTGAAAGCGAGGTAGAGCAACTTTTGGGTTTCTTCGGCAACTTTGTGGTTACGGTGAGGAAAAAGGGGGGTGAGGAGAGGGAGCTCAATGTGGGAGCAGTTGTTGTGGCCACTGGGCTGCAGGAGTTTGATGTCAGCGGGCTGCCTCAGTATGGATATGGGAAGGTGGACAATGTCTATACTGCCGGGGAATTTGAGAGGATGAATTCCCCTGATGGTCCCACCCAGGGGAAGGTCCTCCTCAAGGATGGGAGAGCTCCCCGCTCGGTAGCCATCATCCATTGCGTCGGCCGCCAGGAGAAGGGCTACTGCTCCCGGGTTTGTTGTCTCTATTCCCTCAAGTTAGCCCAGTATTTGAAGTCAAAAATCCCGGAGGTGCAGGTTTGCCAATTCTATTCCGACCTCTGTCTCCCGGGCAAGCCTTATCAGAGGTTTTACGAGGAGACCAAAGGAAAGGGAGTTGACTTCATTAGGGCTGAAAAGGTGGAGATCTCCGAAGGGGAAGGGGGGGTAGCGGTAAATTACAGCTCTGAATCCGGTAGGTTAGAGGTGCGCAATTTTGATATGGTGATCTTGGCTACAGCAATGGAGCCGGCTCATGGTTCCGCTAAGCTTGCGGAGATCCTGAATATAGGCCGGGGAGTTGAGGGTTTCTTTATCGAGGAACATGAGAAGCTCGGGCCGGTATCCACCTCCTTGGAGGGCATCTACATCGCTGGCTGCGCTCAGGGGCCAAAGGGGATCTCTGAATCCATAGTGCAAGCGGAGGCTGCCGCGGGGAAGATATTGGCTTCGCTGGTTCCGGGGCGCAAGTTGGAACCAGAGGTGAAGGTCTCCGAGATATCGGAAGCGTTCTGTATCGGTTGCAAGACCTGTATCTCTGTCTGTGCCTACAATGCGATAACATTTGATGAGCTCAGGAGGATATCTGTAGTCAATGAGGTCCTCTGTCGTGGGTGTGGCAATTGTGCGGCAGCCTGTCCCTCAGGCGCTGCTCGGCATAGACATTTTACATTTAGACAGATTTATCATGAGCTTATGGAGACATTGAGATGAGTGATCCCAAGAAGGAAGGGGAGGGCTTGAAAGGGGCAGCTTTCAGCGGGGGGAAAAGCTCTCTGGAGACCGTCCTCGGTTTCCTGAAGAGGACATTGGCGGAGGGATGCTTTGATGCCCTCCTTCTCCCGGTGAAGGCTCCAGGCGGCGATTCTTTCCCCTATGTTCTGGTGCAGGACAAAGCACTTCTTGAGGATAGGGGCTCTCCGTTACCGCCAATTATGCCAGTTCAGGGGGGGAAGGCAGTCTCTAGTCTTACCCGCCGGGGTAAGGCACCAAGGAAAGTCGCTGCCCTGATGCGTCCCTGTGAGGTAAGGGCGACTATAGAGCTCTTTAAGCTCGCCCAAGTGGATTTAGAGAACATATTTCTGATCAGCATCGATTGCCCCGGTGTTCTACCGGTGAAGGATTTCGCTGCCGACCCAGAGAAAGGGATGGCCGCATTCGGGGAGGTGTTGGAAAAGTGGGGGGATAGGAAGGTAAGGCCAGTTTGCCAGATATGCCATCGGTTTACTGCTCCCCTATCCGATGATGGAGCTGGTATGGTTGTGGACCTGCACATTGGACTGTTAGGGATAGAAGATGGTGAGGTTCTTCTTATACCTTACAGCCCTGCGGGCGAGGAGATATTGGCGAAGTTGGATCTCGTCCCTGCGGCGGGAGGGGATATCCTTTCTGCTTGGAGAGATCGAGCCAATGAGCTGACCAAAAAGAGGGGGGAGGAAAGAAGAAGGGCTCAAGAGGAGATGAAATCTAAGGTGAGGGGGTTGAATAATCTGCTGGAAACATTCGACAAATGCATTAATTGTCACAACTGTATGCGAGTCTGTCCTGTCTGCTACTGTCGGCTCTGCTACTTCGACTCGGAGGCGGTAAAACATCCCCCCGATGATTACTTGAGAAGGGCAGGGGATTGGGGAAGCATCCGTTTTTTACCCGATACAATTCTCTTTCAGGTAGGTAGGATGTCCCATATGAGCCTCTCCTGCGTATCCTGCGGGACATGTGAGGACGCCTGTCCAATGGATATCCCAGTAGCTCAGGTGTTTAGCCTGGTTGCCGATGAGGCCCAGGAGTATTTCGGGTATCTCCCTGGGAGAAGCACGGATGAACCCATCCCTCTGGCCACCTATAAGGAGGAAGAATTAGAGGAGGTAGAGGACGCCCCACAGGGAGCATCCTCGGAAACCAAGGAGAAAGATGGCTAAGTTTCTGGAATTAGACAAGGGCACTGAGGCGGGGATTCGCGAGCTGCTCGGCCAGAGCCTGAGGAATGGCCAGGTCAAGGCTGTCTTTGCGTTGAGAAGGACCACAAATGGAGCGGTGAACTACTCACTGATAACCGACCCTCAGATGATGGAGGAAGCCGTGCCCTTATTTCCCTCAATGCCCAGTAATGCCGGTCAGTTACTTTCCCGTCTCACCTTAAAGGGGCCTGTTGAAGGTCCGGTGGCCGTGGTGGTTAGGCCTTGCGAGCTCAGGGCTTTGGTGGAGCTGGTGAAAAGGGAACAGGGCAGCTTAGAGGGCTTTTTGTTTATCTCCTTCACCTGCCCTGGGGTCTATCCCTTAAAGGCCTCTGCCAATGGAGAGATCGAGGGGAAACAGACCCAATATTGGGAAGCGGTGAAAAGTGGCAAGGTCGTTCCGGAGATAAGGCCCACCTGTAGGGCCTGTGAGCATTTCATCCCCTATAACGCAGATATTACCATATCTCTTGTTGGTAACAAAGATGTGGACAAGAGGTGTATCCTCTTTCTCAACACAGCCAAGGGAGCCGAATTGGTGAAGGGGGTAGGGGGTAAACTCTCTGAAGGGGAGTTGGAAACCGCCGAGCTGCATGCTCACCGGGAGGAGAGGTTGGCGGAGAAGAAGAGCCTCTACGATCAAGGGCAACTGAGTGGGTTGGGTATGGATGGATTGATAGAGATCTTTAGTAGGTGTATCGGCTGCCGGGGTTGTCGCAGTGCTTGTCCAATCTGTTATTGTAATCTATGCACCTTTGACTCCTTTGACTATGAGTATGAGCCCTCCACTTATGAGGAGGAACTGAAGAAGCGTGGTGGGGTAAGGATCCCCCCCAATACGATATTCTATCATTTAGGGAGGCTTACCCATGTGGGCATATCCTGCGTCGGATGCGGTAGTTGCACCGATGTTTGCCCGGTTGACATTCCGCTTTCGGCCATCTTCCTACAGGTTGGGGAGGCAGTTCAGAAGATATTTGATTACATCCCTGGCAAAGATGTGGAGGAGGATGTCCCCTTGGCCACATTTGAAGAGGTGGAACTTACCGAAATAGAGGAATAGGAAGGAGTTATGGAAGAAGATTTTATGCCGCGGATAATAGGCTTCCTCTGTAAATGGTGCACCTATGCAGGTGCCGATCTGGCTGGGGTCTCCCGTATCCAGTATCCACCTTCCATCCTGCCCATCCGGGTGATGTGTTCGAGCAGGGTGGATCCGCTCTTTGTGATATCATCCTTCTTAAGGGGGGCGGATGCTGTGCTGGTGGCCGGCTGTCATCCAGGCGACTGCCACTATCAGCGAGGGAACTATTATACCCGGAGACGCTACGCGGTGTTGAGGAAGATCTTTGAGGAGTTAGGTCTGGAGGCAGATAGGTTGAGGCTCTCCTGGATCTCTGCCTCCGAGGGGCGGCGGTTTGCCGATGTGATTACCGATTACACCGAGAGGATAAAGAAGAAGGGTCCCAATCCGGTAAAGAAAGAGGTCTTCCTGTAAAACAGTTAGGAAATTAACGGATTAAAGGATTGGCGGAGCTTCGCCTCAATCAAGTATAGATGAGATAAATTGGGCGAAGCTTCATATATAAAGGAAGGGGTTAGGGTTTGAAGGCGCAAAGGGATCTAAGCCTTATCCAGGCAGTAAGGAGTATAGGCTGAATACAAAAAGCCATAAATAGATGATGGGAGAGAGGGGAAGATGCAGACCCTGTTAGAGAAAATCCAAAAGGAAACTAAGAAGCTTACACTTGAAGAGCAGTTAGAATTGGTGGAGAAACTTATCCATCAATTAAGGGAAAAGGGGGTTATTAAAAGGGAATATCTTGATTGGGGTGAGCTTTATGGGCTTGGGAAAGGGCTCTGGGAAGGCGAGAATGCCCAAGAGTATATTAACCGATTAAGGGAAGATAGGGAATGACATTAGCACACGAGCTTTCTCAGATCAATACGGTCTTCATAGACACTGCACCTATCATCTATTATATTGAGGCTCATCCTCAATTTGGCCCTCTTGCTAAGGAAGTAGTTTATGCTTTTCAAGCTGGGACATTGGTTGCCTTTTCTTCAGTCATAACCCTTGCTGAAGTTCTTCCTAAGCCGATTCACATGGGGCAAGAGGAGTTGGCAAGAAGGTTTGCAGAGTTTTTGAGAAAGGGAAGGAATCTCAATCTTATGGAGATATCAGCGGACATAGCGGAGAGGGCAGGACGACTCAGGGGGAAATACTCCAAACTACATGGCTTGGATGCGATCCAGCTATCTACTGCCATCGAGGTGGGAGCTGAGGTTTTTCTTACCAACGACAATAAGCTTAAGCAAGTAAAAGAGATAAAAATTTTGGTCTTACAAGATTATTTATAAGTCAAGGATTATAGAAAAAAGGTAACTATCAGGGGAGCTTAATTAAGCAGTGGTTGTCCAAACTAACTAAATGGGCAGCCACAGGAGCCACGAAGAAGGTTCCATTCAAGATAAGAGAAAATTCTGAGGTTATGGAGGGTAACCATAATAAATCCGTCTTAGTCGTCGGCGCGGGGATAGCGGGGATTCAGGCCGCCCTTGACCTGGCCGAATTGGGTGCAGACGTTCACTTGGTAGAGGAGACCCCCTCCATTGGCGGCCGGATGCCCCAATTAGACAAGACATTTCCCACCAACGATTGTTCCATATGTATCCTCGCCCCGAAGATGAGTGAGTGTGCGCGGCATCCCAGTATTACATTTTACACCAACTCCTCACTTGCTTCCATATCCGGTGAAGCCGGCAATTTCACCTGTTCCATAGTAGAACGCGCCAAATACGTCGATCCCCAAAAATGTGTGGCCTGTGGCCTCTGTGAGGAGAAGTGCCCAGTAAAGGTAACCGATGAGTTTGATATGGGCCTTCGCCAACGGAAGGCGATTTACCGATATTTCCTGCAAAGCATCCCCTCGAACTACCTCATAGATGCCCAACATTGTCTCTATCTAACTAAGGGGGCATGTAGGTTATGTGAGAAGACCTGTCCAGCATCGGCCATAAATTTTGAGGACGAGGACAGGGAGATCGTTTTAAATTGTGGCGCGGTTATTTTAGCAACTGGGATCGATCCTTATAACCCATTAGCTTATGGCCAATATGGTTATAAAAGATATAGGGATGTAGTAACCTCCATTGAATTTGAAAGGATGCTCTCAGCTTCCGGCCCACAGAGGGGCCATATCCTGCGCCCATCAAATGGTAAGCCCCCAAGGAGTATTGCCTTTGTTCAATGTGTGGGCTCAAGGGACTTGGGAATGGGCAACGATTATTGTTCCTCCGTTTGCTGTATGTATGCAATCAAAGAGGCAATTATCGCCAAAGAACATATTAAGGGTTTAGAGACCTCCATCTTCTTTATGGATATCCGAGCCTTTGGGAAGGACTTTGATAAGTATTATGAGAGGGCAGAGTCCCAGTTCGGGGTTAAGTTCATTCGCGCTCGAGGAGCTGAGATCAGCGGATCAAATGGTAATAGCTTAAGGCTTCAGTTCACTCACGAAAACGGTAAAAGGGATACCCAGGAGTTCGATCTAATTGTCCTTTCCGTGGGCTTAGAACCCCGGAAAGGGTTAGGGGAGTTGGCAGATAAGCTGAACATCAAACTCGACCGATATGGATTTTGTCAAACTGACCCCTTCTCCCCATTGAGCACGATGCGTTCCGGCATATTCGTTTGTGGGGCGACGAGTGGGCCCAAAGACATCCCTGAATCGGTGATGTCGGCCTCTGCTGCTGTTGCCTCTTGCACGAGACTTTTGGCTTTAGAAAGACAAGAGAAGTTATCGAGGAAACAATTCCCTGAGGAGAGGGATGTGGTCGGTGATCGCCCCAGGGTTGGTTGCTTTATCTGCCATTGTGGGATAAATATCGCTGGGGTTGTGGCTGTGGGTGAGGTTGTCGAATTTGCCAAAGGTCTGCCCTATGTGGTGCATGCAGAGGATCTCCTCTATGCCTGCTCCCAGGACTGTTTGAATACCATTAAGGAAAGGATTAAGGAGCATAACCTCAATAGGGTCGTAGTTGCCGCCTGCACCCCCAGGACCCATGAGCCACTCTTCCGGGAGACCTTGCGGGAGGCTGGTTTGAACCAATACCTATTTGAGATGGCCAATATCAGGGATCAGTGTAGTTGGGCACATATGGATGAACCGGAATTGGCCACAGAGAAAGCAAAGGACCTGGTGAGTATGGGGGTGGCCAAGGCCAGGGAGCTTTCCCCGTTGAAGAGGCTTCCTATAGAGATTAACCCTCGAACCCTGGTGATTGGGGGTGGACTCTCCGGTATGGTGGCTGCCCTATCCCTGGCCGATGCTGGTTATGAGGTCATCCTGGTGGAAAAGGAGGACCAACTGGGAGGCAATCTGCGGAATATCTACTATACATTGGAGGGCGAAGATTCACAGAGACTGCTCCAGGAGACCGTGGAGAGGGTAAAAGGGGAGAAACATATCACGGTCTATACCAATGCGCATATTGAGGAGATTAGCGGATATGTAGGAAACTTTAAAACACGCTTGTCATTTAACGGTAATCGGTTATCGGCGAAGGCCGGAGACCGCAAACCGAATACTGAGATTGAACACGGTGTGGTAATCGTGGCCACTGGGGCGGAGGAACATAAGACTAAGGAATACTTAAGGGGTGAAAACAAGAGGGTCCTCACCCAAAGGGAGTTAGAGAGTTACTTGGCCAATTCCCACTTACCGTTCCTCGACCTGCGAACAGTGGTGATGGTTCAATGTGTGGATTCTCGTCAGGGGGATCGTCCCTATTGCAGCCGTGTCTGCTGTGGCGAGGCAATAAAGAACGCAATAAAAATAAAGGAAATGAGGCCTACCACAAATGTTTACATTCTCTACAGGGATATTAGAACTTATGGGTTAAGAGAGAGATACTATGGGAAGGCACGTGATCAGGGGGTCTGCTTCCTTAGGTATGACTTAGATAATAAACCCCTGGTTGAGCCTATCGACAGGGAAGATCCGGAAAGTCGTTTAAGTGTAACCGTCTTTGATCCAATACTGGGGCAAAAAATTGTCATCGAGGCCGATCTGTTAGTGCTCTCCGTGCCCATAGATGCTCCAGCTCAAAATGAGGAGTTGGCAAAGCTGCTTAAGGTTCCCCTGAACAAAGAGGGATTCTTCTTGGAGGCCCACCTGAAGTTAAGGCCAGTAGATTTCGCCAATGATGGAGTTTTTATGTGTGGGCTTGCCCATAGCCCCAAATATATCGATGAATCAATTGTGCAGGCCAAGGCCGCTGCGGCAAGGGCTTTGACCCTCCTAAGCAAGAAGACCATCGAGTCAGAGGGTACGATATGCTGGGTCAACCCGTACCTATGTTCAGGGTGTGGAGTATGTATCGAGGTATGTCCCTATTCAGCGATAGAGATGAAAGAGGAGACCACAGATCATAGGCAAGTGGCCGAGATAAATGAGGCGCTCTGTAAAGGCTGCGGCGCCTGTAGTGCATCCTGTAGATCTGGGGCCATAGATTTAAGGGGATTCACCAACAAACAGATATTTGAGGCGGTTAGTTCAGTAACCGGTTAGAGGAAGTGAACAATATCCTGGAGGAGACAGGTCACATCTCAAGGATGATCAGGAACCTAATTAAAGCGCTAAGGAAATGAGCGAAGGACGAAAACCGAAGACCGAAGACCAACCCTGGCAACCCAAAATAATCGCCTTCCTCTGCACCTGGTGCTCCTATGCAGGGGCAGATTTGGCCGGGGTGTCCCGTATCCAATATCCGCCGAATATCCGCGTGGTTAGGGTCCCCTGTTCTGGAAGGATAAACCCTCTCTTCGTCCTTAAATGTCTTCAGAACGGTTTCGATGGTGTGCTTATCTCCGGATGTCATCCGGGAGATTGTCATTATATCTCTGGCAATTATGTGGCCAGGAGGAAGTTTGCTATCCTGAAAACAGCCTTGGAGTTCGTTGGGGTGGAACCGGGGAGGGTGCAGTTCTCCTGGGTATCCGCGGGTGAAGGGGAGAAATTCGCTGAAGTAGTGAAAAAGGTCACTTATGATGTGCAACAGCTTGGGCCAGCGAAAAGGTTGGTGAAGCCAAGATAGAAGAGAAAATATGGCCTCGATAAACGAACAATTGAGGGAACAGGCAAGAAAACTGCTCGCAGATAAGGTTGTCGACCTTATCATCGGCTATAGAAAGGGTAGCCTCCCCTTGCGTTCCACTCCCTATTTAGTTAAAACTGAGGAGGAGGCGGGTAGCCTCATCTTTGATCTCACCTCCAGCAATAACTTGGCGAAGTATCTACCAAGGGTGAAAACCGAAAATAGGGGTTCAAAGATCGGAATAGTGTGCAAGGGGTGCGATGGTCGGTCAGTAGTTCAGCTTATAATTGAAGGGCAGGTAAAGCGAGAGGATATAGTAATAATTGGGGTGCCCTGTGAGGGGGTTGTAGATACCAGAAAAGTGAGGAAGAAAACGGGTGGGGAGGAGGTCCTAAGAGTAAGTCTTCCAGTTCTCCCGGGTTCTGGGGGGAGGGAGATTATGGTTGAGGGGAGGGGTTTCAAGATCACCTTAGATAAAGAGGAGGTCCTCTGCGATGTCTGCCTGGGTTGTCAACACCCCAATCCTCCCCTTTATGATCTCTTTATCGGCAGACCCAGGGAGGGTAGTTCGGCTCGGGATGAATTTAAAGCCCTGGAGGAGTTTGAGAGGCTCTCCTCTGACGAGCGGTGGAGATACTTTGAACACGAGGCAAGTAGGTGCATCCGCTGTTATGCCTGCAGGGATGCCTGCCCACTATGTTACTGTGAGCAGTGCTTCGTCGACGAGACCCATCCCCAATGGTTCGGCAAGGGACCAGACAGCTCTGATACGTTGATATTTCATATAGTGCGCGCCTTGCACACTGCGGGGAGGTGTGTCAGTTGTGGCGCCTGTGTGCGGGCCTGCCCAGTAGGTATAAATTTGAACCCCCTGTGGGTGAGAATTGAAAAGGAGGTAAAGGAGAGGTTTGGCTACACCGCCGGCCTGAGCCTTGAGGTCACACCACCGCTGGCCACTTATGATGAGAACGATAAGCAAGAGTTTATCTTATGAGTGAAGAGATCTTCAAGCTGGAGAAGGATAACTTAGAAGGGTTCCTTTTATATTTGAGCCAGAAATATAACCTCTTCCTCCCCCGGAGGGTGGACGACCAGCTCTCCTTTGGGCAGATGAAACCCGGAGGGAAGCCAAGCCTTGATCACTATTTCAATACCGACCTCCCACCCAAGGAGGTATTCTTCCCCCAAAGAGAAACCCTGCTCAGCTATGAAGGAGGGGAGGTAAAGCATTCGACTTACAAAGCCAAACCTATAGCCCTCTTTGGTGTAAGGCCTTGCGATACCAAAGGCATCATTCTATTGGATAGGGTCTTTGCTGAAGGTGAATATGAGGACCCCTATTGGAAGGCGAGGCGGACCAATTCCCTCCTTCTCACCTTGGGATGTAACGCTCCCCTATCCACCTGCTTCTGTCATTGGTTTAACTTAGGTCCCTTTAATAAGGAGGGAACAGATATATTCCTTACAGACATCGGGGATGCCTACCTTGTTGAACCCTGCAGCAAAAAGGGGGAGGAATGTCTAAGAGGGACTTCCCTCTTAGGAGCGACAGGAGATGACCGAAAAGTAGCGGAGGAGATAAGGCGGAAGGCAGAGTCATCCCTGAGCGAGCGGGTGGAGATCAGCTCCCTTAAGGGGAGGTTGCTGGCCCTATGGGAGGAGGACCTCTGGGAGGATATCTCCCAGAAGTGCCTCTCTTGCGCTGCTTGTAGTTACTTATGTCCCACCTGTCACTGTTTTGATATTCAAGAGGAAGGCAGCCAGGAGAAGGGGGAGCGAATTCGCATATGGGATAGCTGTATGTTTAAGCTTTTTACTCAAGAAGCTGCAGGCACTAACCCCAGGCCAACCCCAAAGGAGAGGCTGAGGCAGAGGATAATGCATAAATTTAGTTATTTTTTAGATAATTTGGGGGAGTTTGGATGTGTGGGCTGTGGAAGGTGCATTAGGGGTTGCCCGGTGAACTTAGATATAAGGGAGGTAATTAAGGCCGTTAAATCGTTTATTGTCGAAAGCCGATAAACGAATGCCGCACACCGAACCATGAGAAATCCCTACATCCCAATCCCAGTAAAGGTGAGCAGGGTGAGGGTGGAGTCTGATGATAAAACCCTGAAGACCTTTGATGTCAGCTTCGATAGTAAAGAGGAGAGGTTTGAGTTTATGCCCGGACAGTTCTGTCAGCTCTCCATTATGGGTAAAGGTGAAGCACCATTCGGGATTGCCAGCTCGCCGACTGAGCGTGAATTCCTGAGATTCACTGTGAACAGGATAGGGGTGGTGACCACAGCCCTTCACTATCTTGAAGAAGGGGACATAATTGGCCTACGGGGTCCACTGGGCAATTCCTATCCTATAGAGAGGTTCAGAGGAGAAAATGTAGTCATCATCGGAGGTGGCTTCGCCTTTACTACCCTGAGGGCGCTAACGGTTTACCTCTGTGCCAATAGGGATGAATTTAAGGACATTACGATTATCTATGGGGCTCGCAGGCCAGGTCTGCTCCTCTATAGGGATGAACTGGCTGAATGGGAGAAGAGGGGTGACCTCAACCTCTATCTGACGATTGATAAACCAGTAGCTGGCTGGGATAAAAGGGTTGGTTTCGTCCCCACAGTGACAAAAGAGATAGCTCCCAATCCAAAGGGTGCTTGGGCAGTGGTTTGTGGGCCTCCAGTAATGATAAAATTTACCCTACCTGTTCTCCTGGAACTCGGGTTTCCACCGGAGAGGATCTATACTTCACTGGAACGGAGGATGAAGTGTGGGATTGGTAAGTGTGGCAGATGCAACATCGGTTCAAAATATGTTTGTCTGGATGGACCAGTATTTTCGTATGCGGAGCTTCAGAGATTACCAGAATATGAGGGGTGAAGGGGAAGGGGGGTAACGCTTGCTGAGGTTGTCCTTGGGGATGGGCTCCCATCGATCTAAAGAAATCTTTAAAACCTGCTACTTACTTTTGGAGGCAAGATGGATGAAATTAAGTTAAGCGAGTTAGATCCAAGATTTAAAGACGAGATCACCTCCTATCCAGGGGCAGAAAACTTCAAGCGGTGTTTCACCTGTGGGACTTGCACAGCCAGTTGTCCTGTTGCCGAGGTAAATGAAGAATATGATCCTCGGAAGATTATCAGAATGGCAATCTTGGGTATGCGTAAGGAAGTGCTCTCCTCCGATATAATCTGGATGTGTGCTCGCTGTCATACCTGTTATGCCCGTTGCCCCCAAAACGTCGAGTTCGCTGATGTCATGGGTGTTTTACGGGAGATGGCCGTAAAGGCTGGATATGCCCCCAAAGAAAGACTTTCCCAGATAGAGGAATTGGACAGGTTCATCCAGGACCTGAGGTGCAATATGGTGAAGTACCTCTTAAAGCCTGAAGAAGGGCAACGGAAGGCGATAATCACGATGGTGAACAGCAAGACGAGTCTGTGAGAATAGATGAAAAAGGGCAATAAAAAAACTGGTGCTGTCCTCGTTGTTGGCGGCGGGATAGCTGGCATCCAAGCATCCTTAGACCTAGCCAATTCAGGATTTAAGGTTTACCTTCTTGAAGACTCTCCGGCCATTGGAGGGATAATGGCCCAATTGGACAAAACATTCCCCACCAACGATTGTGCCATGTGTATTATGTCCCCCAAGCTGGTTGAGTGTGGCCGACATCTGAACATAGAGCTGCTCTCCGGCGCTGAAATAGAGGGGATAACCGGGGAAGCAGGCAACTTCACGGTGAGGGTCTTCAAGCGGCCAAGATATATTGATCTTGATAAATGCACTGGTTGCGGTGAGTGTGAGAAGGCCTGTCCAGTGGAGGTGGCCTCTGAATTCGATGAGGCCCTCGTAAATCGAAAGGCAGTCTTCAGGCTCTTCCCCCAGGCCTATCCAAATGCCTTTGCCATAGACAAGAAGGCAAGGCCCCCCTGTCAGGTAAATTGTCCTGCCGGTGTACACGCTCAGGGCTACATTGCCCTCATCTCGGAAAGGAAATATAGGGAGGCCTACGATCTCATCCGCCAAGACAACCCCTTCCCTTCGATCTGTGGCCGGGTTTGTCATCACCCCTGTGAGACTTACTGCAGAAGAGGGGAATATGATGAGCCAATAGCCATTGCCACACTAAAGAGGTTTGTCGCTGACTGGGTTTCCGCCCATAAGGATGAGCTCCCCACCGCTGAAGGTAAGACCGAGCCAGGAAAACCCTCAGAGGGGAAGGGTAAAGTAGCCATTATTGGAGCTGGGCCAGCAGGCTTGGCCTGTGCCTATTACTTATCTGCCCTTGGCTATCCAACGACCATATTTGAGGCAAGCCCCGCAGCGGGAGGGATGATGAGGATGGGTATTCCGGCCTATAGGTTGCCCAGGGAGGAGATAGAATGGGAGATCAATGAGATCCTCAAGGAGGAGGGGATCGAACTGAAGGCCAATACACCGATTACTTCACAAACGGATTTGGAGAAGTTAAGGGAGGAGGGTTATAAAGCCTTCTTTTTTGCCATTGGGGCACAGGGGAGCAAGGGATTAAAGCTCAAGGGGGGTGACCTTCCTGGGGTACTACTTGGATTAGACTTTCTGAAGGCAGTAAATACCGATAAGGAAGTGAAGATAGGTAAGAAGGTGGTGGTTATTGGTGGCGGCAATGTGGCCATCGATGTAGCCCGTTGCTCCATGCGCCTGGGAGCCAGAGAGGTGCACCTTGCTTGCCTGGAACGCCGCCAGGAGATGCCTGCCCATGAGTGGGAGATCGAGGCAGCATTGGAAGAGGGGGTAAAGATCCACCCTTCCTGGGGGCCGAAAGAGATTGTGGGCCATGACGGTCTGATAAGCCGGATAAAGCTTGTTCGCTGCAGTTCTGTCTTCGATGCCGCCGGCAACTTCAATCCCACCTTTGATCCCCAGGTGGAGACCTCTCTCGATTGTGATACGGTGATAATAGCAATCGGTCAGGTCTCGGAGACCTCCTTTCTGGAGGAGATGGGTATCAGGATAACACCGATGGGGACCATTGAAGTTGATTCGCTGACCCTGGCCACCAATGTCGAGGGCATATTTGCTGGGGGTGATGTGGTGAGTGGTCCTGCCTCAGTGGTGGAGGCCGTGGCCCATGGCCATGAGGCTGCTATATCTATAGACAGGTTCTTAAGGGGAGAGGACTTGCGGAGGGGTAGGGAGGATTCGGCGAGAGAACTCCCCCAGAGGGAACCGCCCCAATTCGCCGAGAGGAGGCCCCGGCAGGTTATGCCCCTCCTCCCCCTCGAGGAGCGAGTCAGTGGCTTCCAGGAGGTGGAACTCGGCTTTACTGAGGAGATGGCCGTTGAAGAGGCAAATCGGTGTTTGGAGTGTGGGCTCTGTTCGGAGTGCTTGGAATGCCAGAGGGTATGTGAGGCCAATGCAGTTCTCCATTCAATGGTGGGAGAGAGCCTGGATATCGATGTGGGCTCAGTCATCTTGGCCCCTGGCGCAGAGAAGTTCAACCCCCAGTTGAAGCACGAATATGGCTATACAAAGTACCCAAACGTGATCACCAGTATTCAATTTGAACGGCTCCTCTCTGCCTCAGGCCCCTATCAGGGAAAGGTGCAGCGTCCATCGGACGGGAAGGGACCGAAAAGGATTGCCTGGATACAATGCGTGGGCTCTCGGGATGATGATGTCGGTCATCCATATTGTTCCTCGGTCTGCTGTATGTATGCAATTAAGGAGGCTATTATCGCTAAGGAGCATTTAAAGGAGGTTGAAGCCACAATCTTCTTTATGGATATTCGGGCCTACGGAAAGGACTTTGACAAATATTACGAGCGGGCAAAAGAGGAGTACGGGGTAAGGTTTGTTCGTTCAAGGGTTGGTAAGGTTAAGGAGATAGAGGGCTCAGGGAATCTACAGGTTTACTATACCACTGAGGAGGGCAGACAGGTATCTGAGGAATTTGACCTCGTCGTCCTCTCCGTTGGCTTTGAGCCCTCAGAGAAGGCGTTGGCCCTCTCCGATAAATTAGGGTTACGATTAAACAAGCATAAGTTCTTCCTTACTCCGAAGTTCTCCCCCATAGAGACAACCAGACCGGGGATATTCGTTTGTGGTGCCGCCTCCTCGCCCAAGGATATCCCGGAGACGGTGATGCAGGCATCAGGTGCTGCTGCCGCAACGGCCGAGCTTCTCTCTGTAGCCCGTGGTCAGGAGGTCATCGAAAAGAGATACCCTCCGGAGAAGGAGGTTGAAGGTCAACCGGCCAGGATCGGTTGCTTTGTATGCCACTGTGGAATAAACATCGGCAGTGTGGTAGATGTCCCTTCTGTAGTGGAGTATGCCAAAACCTTACCCAATGTGGTCTATGCAGAGGATAACCTCTTTACCTGCTCCCAGGACACCCAGGAGAGGATCAAAGCGGCAATAGAGGAATATGGGCTAAACAGGGTAGTTGTTGCCTCCTGTTCCCCGCGAACCCACGAGCCCCTGTTCCAGGAGACGCTGCGGGAGGCAGGGCTTAACCCCTCTCTCTTTGAGATGGCCAATATTAGGGACCAGTGTTCCTGGGTCCATATGAACCAGCCGGAAAGGGCAACGGCCAAGGCAAAGGCCCTCCTCCAGATGGCTGTGGCCAAGGCGAGGTTATTAGAGCCCCTGCCCAAGGTTATGCTCCCCGTTGATCAGAGGGGATTAGTCATTGGGGGGGGGCTGGCCGGGATGGTTGCTGCCCTCTCCCTTGCCGAACAGGGCTTTGAGGTCTACCTCGCGGAGAGGGAGGAGACCTTAGGCGGCAACCTAAAGAACATCTACTACACTATTGATGGTAACGATGTGCAGGGGTATCTGAACTCCCTAATCAAGGAATTGGAAGGGAATCCGCGAATTAAACTATATACGGGGACAAGCATCGATTCCATAGAGGGCTACATTGGGAACTATAAAACACGGTTGTCGGTAAATGGTAATCGGCCGGCGATGAGTACCGAAATTGAGCATGGTGTGGTGATCATAGCAACTGGGGCAGTGGAATCGAGGCCAAAAGAGTACCTCTATGGAGAGGATGAGAGGGTTATAACCCAGCTCGAGCTGGAGCACCGGTTATCGGTCATCGGTCATCGGTTGTCGCGGAGGCCCGAAACCCGGGAACCGAACACCAAATACCGGCTGCCGAAGACCGTGGTAATGATCCAGTGTGTGGGTTCAAGGGATGATGAACATCCCTACTGTTCACGGGTATGTTGCCAAGAGGCGGTGAAGAACGCACTCAAGCTGCGGGAGCTAAACCCTAAGGCCCAAATATACATTTTATATAGGGAAGTAAGGACCTATGGGCTGGTTGAAGAGTATTACCAGAGGGCGAGGCAGAGCGGGATAACGTTCATCAGGTATGACAAGGACGAAAAGCCCATAGTCACTCGGTCATCGCCGAAAACCGATTTGATTGTGAAGGTAAAGGATCCCATTTTGGGAGGTCAACTGGTGATCGAGCCAGATCTTGTAGTGCTCTCCCCGGCCATAATCCCCCGGGGAGATGCCCCAGACATCTCTCAGATGTTAAAAGTGCCCCTAAATGATGATGGCTTCTTCTTGGAGGCCCATGTTAAACTTCGCCCCGTTGATTTTGCCACCGAAGGTGTGTTCTTGGCCGGTTTAGCCCACAGCCCAAAGGCAATTGAAGAGACCATTGCTCAGGCGAAAGCGGCTGCTGCCCGCGCGGCCACTATCATCTCCAAGCAGCAATACGAAGCAGAGGCGATTACCGCCTCGGTGAACGAGGATATCTGCGCTGGCTGCGGCGTTTGTGTATCTGTCTGCCCTTATGAGGCGCCGGAACTGATTGAGAGGGGAAACAGGAGGGTTTCGCAAGTGAATAAGGCGCTCTGTAAGGGCTGTGGCAACTGCGCTTCCTCCTGTCCATCAGGAGCCATCCAACAACTGGGCTTCAAATCGCAGCAGACCATGGCAATGGTGAATGCAGCTACGGTATAGAGGATGAAAACGGAAACGGATTTTCAGCTTAAAGTCATTGCCTTTTGTTGTAAGTGGTGCTCATCGGCAGCAGCCGATTTGGCGGGCACGTCAAGGATGAAGATGTTGCCCAATTTCACAATAATCCCTACGATGTGCTCAAGCAGGGTCGATCCAGAGCTAATCCTGAAGGCATTTGAGAGAGGTGCTTGGGGGGTTCTGGTTGCTGGCTGCCACCCCGGGGACTGTCATTATCAGAATGGGAACTACAAGACGCAAAGGAGGATCTTTCTTTTAAGGAAGCTTCTTTCCGACTTCGGCATTGAGCCTGATCGCTTACGACTGGAGTGGATATCCGCATCTGAGGGGGCAAAGTTCGCTCAGGTGGTTAATGAATTTATAGAGAGGGTCGACGAGCTGGGACCATTGAAGGATTAGAGGGGGGAACTATGAAAGGAAGATTTGAGAGATTGAGGGAATGGGAGGCGGAGTTAAACATTTGCATTAGATGCGGTTACTGCTACGAACTTTGTCATCTCTTTAAGACCTCCCATTGGGAGGCCGATACGCCGCGGGGCCAACTTCTACTCGCCTATGGGCTGCTCTCCGGTGAGGTTAAGCCATCCCTCTATGTCGCCGAGAGGTTTTTCCAGTGTTTCAACTGCAAAAACTGTGAGAAGAACTGTTCGGCAAATGTCCCTGTCACAGATATCATCAGGGATGTTAGGGCGGAGTTGCGGGAGCTGGGACTGGAGGTTCAGGGCTCCACGGCGATAATTGATGATGAGCTCTGTAGCCGATGTGGGATCTGCATCTCCGTCTGCAAGGCAGAAGCGATCTCACAGGGAGAGGATGGGAAGCTCCTCGTCGATAGGGTCAAATGTGAGGGCTGCGGGGTGTGCACGGCCACCTGTCCTTCAGGGGCGATCACCCAAAGCCCTGGGTGGGGAGTATCCCAGAGGGAACTCCGTGGAAGGGTGTTAAGCTCCATTCAGGGAGGGGCCAGATGAGGGAAGAAGCAAAGGTAGTCGTCTTCTGCTGCAATTGGTCTGTCTATCCAGGGCTGCAGCTCTCCCATTCGGCGGCCCCCACCGGGGCCAAGGGCCTGGTTGACCCCATTGTCACCATGTGTTCGGGGAGGGTTAGCCCGGAGCTCATCCTCGAGGCCTTCTCCCAAGGTGCCTGGGGGGTGTTGGTTGCCGGATGCCCTCCTGAGGAATGCGAGCACAACGGGAACTACAAAGCCAGGAGGAGGGTCCTGTTGCTGCAAAACCTTCTGGCACAGATGGGGATTGAACCCCAGAGGGTAAGGTTTGAGTCATTCTCCACCGGGGAGAGCGCGAAGTTAGGGCAGACCATAAGGGGTTTTGTGGAGGAGATGAGGGGATTGGGGCCGATAGAATGAAGGAGGAGAGAATGGCAGAGAGGATAGGCGTTTTTGTATGCAAGTGCGGGCCAAACATAGGGGATAGGATCGATGTCGACTCCGTTGTGGCTGAGGCTGAAGGGATCGAGGATGTGGTGACGGCAAAGAGCCACAACCTCCTCTGTTCGGAGGATGGGATAAGGTTCCTTCAGGAGGAGATACGCAAGGGTGGACTAACGAGGGTGGTGATCGCCGCTTGTACCCCCAAGCAGTATGAGCAGAAGTTCATGCGGGCCTGTGAAGGGGTGGGTTTGAACCCCTATCTCCTGCAGATGACGAACATCAGGGAGCAGTGTGCCTGGGTTACCCCAGACCCGGCCCAGGCCACAGCCAAGGCAAAGAGCCTGGTGCGGGCGGCAACGATGAGGGCCACCCTCCAGGAGCCCATAGAGAAAAAGGAGATTGAGATCCACCCCGATGTCCTCGTAGTGGGGAGTGGGGTGGCGGGGTTGGAGGCGACGCTCACCCTTGCCCAGAAGGGGAGAAAGGTCTACCTACTGGAGAAGAGCCCCTGTATTGGGGGGTTGGGGGCCAGGTTCGAGGAGGTCTATCAGACCATGGAGTGTGCCCCCTGTATGCTCGCCCCTGAACTTCAGGAGGTCCTGCAGAAAGAGAACATCGAGGCCATTACCTATGGTGAGCTGGAAGGGGTTGTTGGCTCGTATGGGAACTTCACCGTCAAGATCAGGAGAAAGGCGAGGTATGTATCGGAGGAGGCCTGCATTGGGTGTAGTGCCTGTTTTGAGCCCTGTCCGGTAGAGGTCTCCAACGAGTTCGACGAGGGGCTTTCCAAGCGGAAGGCTATCTACATCCCCTTTGCCGGTGCACTTCCCAATGTGCCGGTTATAGATGAGGCCAACTGCATAAAGCTAAAAGGAGGGGAGTGCAATGCCTGCCAGGAGGCCTGTCCGTTTGATGCCATCGACTTCGATGATCAGGATAGGATTGAGGAGAAGAGGGTGGGGGCGATTATCTTGGCCACGGGTTCTACCCAATTTAACCCTTCCTCCCTTGCCCAATACGGATATGGGAGGTTCGACAATGTTTTGACAGGCCTGGAGTTGGAGAGGTTGAACGCCTCCAATGGCCCTACTGGGGGGAAGATCCTTCTCAAGGATGGCCGGGAGCCCAGGTCCGTCGCCTTCGTCTACTGTGTGGGCAGGAAGGAGAAGGGACACTGCTCAGGTATATGCTGTATGTATTCGGTAAAATTGGCCCATCTGTTAAAGGAGAAGATCCCTGGGGTGGAGGTGTATAGTTTCTACACCGACCTCTGTCTGCCCAAGAAGGAACATCAGAGATTATATGAAGAGGTGGTTGAAAAGGGTGTGGAGTTCATCAGAAGCAATGGCAGCGAGAGGGTTAGCAGAGATGGTAAGGGTCTGGTTGTAGAATACAAGGCCGACTCCACAAGCAAGAGCTTGGCTGTGGATATGGTTGTGCTGGCTCCTGCCATTGAACCCAATCCGGACACCGCAAAACTTGCCGCCATCCTCGATATACCCCTTGACGAAAGGGGCTTCTTCTCCGAGGAGCACCCCCTGATGAAGTCCTTTGGGACCCCACTTGAGGGTGTCTTCATCGCGGGATGTTGCCAGGGTCCAAAGGATATCGGGGATGCGGTTGCCCAGGGTGGAGCAGCCGCCGGAAGGATACTCTCCCGGCTCATACCGGGTGAGAAGTTGGAGTTGGAACCGATAGTGGCGGTGATAGACGAGGAGATCTGCGGGGGCTGTAATACCTGTATCTCCATCTGCCCCTACTCCGCCATATCCCGAGACGAGGAGAAGAAGGTGGCTGTCGTCGACGATACCCTCTGCCGGGGATGTGGTACCTGTGTGGCTGCCTGTCCTACGGGTGCTGCCCGGGCAAAGCACTTTACCAACGAGGAGATATTTGCCGAAATCAGGGAGGTAGTAAGATGAATGAGCCGACCATCGTCAGCTTCCTCTGTAACTGGTGCTCCTATGAGGGGGCGGATAAAGCGGGTAATGCCAGGCTGGAATATCCTGCAAACATAAGGCCTATCAGGGTGATGTGCAGCGGTAGGGTGGATACCGAGCTTGTGCTCCAGGCCTTTAGGGAGGGGGCAAGTGGGGTCTTGATCTTGGGATGTCATCCTGGAGATTGCCATTACAAGAAGGGGAACTACAAAACCAGGAGGAGGATGCTCCTGTTGAGGAAGGCCCTTGCCCAATTTGGGGTGGAACCGGAAAGGGTGAAGGTCGACTGGGTTGCTGCAGGGGAGGGGGAGAGGTTTGCCAAGGTGGCAAATGAGATGGCGGAGACAATTAGGGAGTTGGGGCCTTTACGGTTACCCCTTAGCGGTTGAGTCCATTTCAGAGAGGAGGTTGGAATGTGCTACACAGTGCCATTGGCCGCATCGATCATCGTATCGGCCACAAGGAGGTCCCGAAAGAGCCCACGGGTTTGGTGGCTTAACCTTTTGCTCCTTGGGGGGGCTATCTTCGGGATAGTGGACCACATCTGGAACGGCGAACTCATCCTTGTTTCTGACAATTTACTGCACGATTTAGGCTTAGGGGCCCTCATCACTGTGGCCATATTTGCTTGCTGGGGGATAATCGTAGCTATCTCCAAGCCAAGCCTGGATATCTCCCGTGATGTTGTAGTCGCCAGGCCTAAGGATAAGTGAGGGGGTTAGTTATGGCTAAACCAAAAGTGGCACTTTATTGGTGCGCCTCCTGCGGGGGGTGTGAGGAGGCGGTGGTGGATCTGGCCGAGGATATCCTCAAGGTGGTTGAGGCTGTGGATATCATCTTCTGGCCCGTGGCCATGGACTTCAAGAAGGCTGATGTGGAAGGGATGGCCGATGGGGAGATAGCGGTGAGCTTCATCAATGGGGCCATCCGCACGGAGGAACAGGGGGAGATGGTTAAGCTCTTGAGGCGCAAGTCCGGCCTCGTTGTTGCCTTCGGCTCCTGTGCCCACCTGGGCGGAATACCTGGACTGGCCAACTTCTGGAACAGGGAGACGATATTCGAAAGGGTATATAAGGGCGTGCCTACAATGGATAACCCTGAAGGGGTCCTCCCCCAGACCAGGACAGCGGTGGCCGGTAAGGAGCTCACTATACCGGAGTTCTGGGATACCGTGCACACCCTCGATCAGGTGATCCCGGTAGACTACTACCTCCCCGGATGTGCTCCACCACCGGACCTGATAATGAATGCAATAACCGCCATCTTAGAGGGAAAGCTACCGGAGAAGGGGGCGGTCTTGGCCCCAGACAAGTCCTTGTGCGATACCTGTCCTCTGGCTGACTCTAAGCCTGAGAAGCTTTCGCTGAAGGAGGTAAAGAGGCCATATGAGGTGATCTTGGATCCGGAGAAGTGTTTTTTAGCCCAGGGGGTTATCTGCTTAGGCCCGGCTACAAGATCGGGTTGCGGCGAAAGGTGTATCAATGCCTGTATGCCCTGCCGGGGATGCTTCGGGCCCACCAAGGGGGCCAGGGATCAAGGGGCGAGGTCGCTCTCCTTTGTTGCCTCCCTTTTGGGGATAGAGGAAGAGGAGAAGATGACCGATGAGGAGGTCGAGAAGTTAATCGATCAGATCCCCGATCCGGCAGGCCTCTTCTACATGTATAGCCTTCCCTCTTCGCTGTTAAGAAGGAGGATAATGAAGTAACGGGTGACAAGCTATGGGACCACGTCTCAAGGTGAGGTGGCAGGGCTATGGGTTCTGCTTCGAAAGGGGAGGTTTAGCAGCGATCGGTATTGAAGCTAATAAAGGGGGTGGAGGAGAACCCTCAATTGGCCCCAACACCTGTCGCCTGTTACTTACTACTATCAATGAGAGGTGAAAGATGAAAAGGATCACAATTGACCCCATAACCAGGTTGGAGGGGCATGGGAAGATAGAGATATTCCTCGATGAAAAAGGGGATGTGGATAAGGCATTCTTCCAGGTTCCTGAGCTAAGGGGGTTTGAGAAGTTCTGTGAGGGGAGGATGGCTGAGGAGATGCCCAGGCTCACTCCTAAGATATGCGGTGTCTGTCCCACTACCCATCACATGGCCTCGGGAAAGACACTCGATGACCTCTTCGGTGTCGACCCACCACCAGCGGCCAAGAAGATCAGGGAGCTAGTGAACTCAGCCTTTATGGCGGAAGACCATACCCTGCACTTCTTCTTCTTAGGAGGGCCGGATTTCATCGTCGGCCCCCAGGCGCCAGCAGCGGAGAGGAACATCTTAGGAGTGATCCAGAAGGTCGGCCTCGATGCTGGCAAGAAGGTGATCGAGATTAGGAAAAGGCTCCGTGAGATCATCACCAAGCAAGGGGGACGGGTTATCCATCCGGTGTGTAACCTCCCCGGAGGGGTCTCCAAGGGCGTAAGCAAGGAGGACAGGGAGGAGTACATCCAGACAGGGAAAGATGCTGTGGAGTTTGCCCGATTTGCCTTGAAGGCCTTTGAGGATATCGTCCTGAAGAACAAGGAGTATGTAGATGTGGTGGTGGGGGATATCTATAAGCACCAAACTTACTATATGGGGTTGGTGGATGAGAATAACAAGGTCAACTTCTACGATGGTGACATCCGGGTAGTCGATCCCGCCGGCCACGAGTTCGTTAAGTTCAAACCGCGGGAATACCTCAAATATATTGCTGAGCATGTGGAGCCCTGGAGCTACATAAAATTCCCCTACCTCAAGGATGTGGGTTGGAAAGGTTTTGTGGACGGAAAGGATAGCGGTGTCTACCGGGTTGCCCCCTTGGCTAGGCTAAATGCCTCTGAGGGGATGGCTACCCCTCTTGCGCAGGAGGAGTATGAGAAACTATATGATACTTTGGGGGGGAAGCCAGCTCATAATACCCTGGCCTATCACTGGGCGAGGCTGGTGGAGCTTCTCTATGCGGCAGAGAGGCTCTTGGAGTTGGCCCAGGATGAGGAGATCCTCGACCCCCAGGTGAGGAATGTCCCTACCGCCACCCCCAAGGAGGGGATTGGTGTGGTGGAAGCCCCCCGGGGGACATTATATCATCACTACAAGACCGATGAACGGGGCATCCTCACTGAGGTGAACTTGATCGTGGCCACGGTGAACAACTCCGCGGCGATCTGTATGTCAATCGAGAAAGCAGCTAAGGGGCTGATAAAGGGGGGGAAGGTATCAGACGGACTGCTCAATATGGTAGAGATGGCCTTTAGGGCCTACGATCCCTGTCTGGCTTGCGCTACCCATTCACTGCCGGGAGATATGCCCTTGGAGGTGAACATCAGGAACCCGGAAGGGAAGATTGAGAGGACCTTACGCAGGTTATGAGGACGCTCCTCGTAGGGGTTGGCAATCCCCTCCTTACAGACGATGGGGTAGGCATTCTGGTGGCCAGAGAGGTGAAGAGGCGGTTTCCCAGCGTGGAGATGACTGAAGCCAGTGTGGGGGGGATAAGGCTTGTAGAGGAGATCGCCGGGTATGAGAGGGTGGTGATCATTGACTCCGTGAGGACAGAGAAGGCCTGCCCCGGGCAGCTCCACAGGTTGAGTTTAGAGGATCTGGGCAATGGGCCACCCCCCTCGTTCAGCCATGGGGTAGGTCTGAAGGCGGCTATAGAGCTGGGGAGAAGATTGGGTTGCCCGATCCCAGAGGAGATCGAGATATACGCCATAGAGGTTGCAGATACAACCACTTTCCACGAGGGATGTAGTCCTCAGCTAAAGGCCAAAATCCCCCAATTGGCTGAGGAGATAATCTCAAAGTCGAGCCTGTTCGATGGAGGGGGATAAGTTCCTAAAAAGGCCCAGCGAAGCGCTTGCTTTTGGCCCATAAACTTAAGGGAGGAGGCCGGTAGGGCCACCTCCGGTCTCCTCCCCTGATTTCGAAAGTAAGGAGCGACTATGGCCGAGAGGAAGATAAACGTAATCGACGAGATAAAAAAGGCAAGCAGGTCGGTAACAACTGGTATAGAAGAAAAAGATATAGAACATTGGGTTGAAATCTATATAATGGGTAAGGCATATAAGGTTCCTGCTGCCCTCACCATTATGCAGGCTATGGAATACGCTGGGTATAGGTTCGTTCGCGGGTGTGGCTGCAGAGCGGGCTTCTGCGGTGCCTGTTCCACGGTCTATAGGAAGAAGGGGGAGTATAGGCTTCAGACCGCGATGGCCTGCCAGACAAGGGTGGAAGATGGGATGTTCCTCGTGCAGATCCCCTTTTCCCCCGCAGAGAAGCCAAGCTACGACCTTGGCCGGGAGAAGCCTGAGCCCTCGGTATTCCTGAAGTACTTCCCGGAGATCGCCAGATGTGTGAGCTGTAACACCTGCACGAAGGCCTGTCCGCAAGATTTAGAGGTGATGGATTATATTCAGGCCGCCTTGAGAGGCGACTTTAGGGCCGTTGCAGACGGCTCCTTCGATTGCATCCAGTGTGGGCTCTGTGCCATAAGATGCCCTGCGGAGATCGTTCACTATCACGTCGCTCAACTGGGGAGGAGGATGTACGGGAAATACCTCAACCCATTGGAGAAGAACGCTGAACAGAGGGTGAAGGAAATAGAGGAAGGCAGATTCAAGGAGGAGATGGATAGGCTTTTGAAAGCCACGGATGAGGAACTGGAGAGGATCTATGCGGAGAGGGAGAGGGAACCGGACTGAGGTGGTAAGGTAGTCTTTATCTGCATTTTTGATTGGAGGGAGCGATGCCCGAATTAAGATTCATTGGCGGCTATCCAGAATATATGCGGGAGTCCATCGAAGTGGTCAATCGCACTAGGCCTAAGAGGATGGAGCAGCCGCGGGCGATGACCAAGGAGGAGCGGGAGGAGGTCCTTAAACTACATCCCGATTACGCCCCCGGGGGTAAGAGGAAGATAAGGATAGGACAGAACAAGGGGGATATAGCGCCAAACGAGGTCGTTGATCTGCTGGAGGCATATCCTCTGATACAACCGGGGGAGATCGATTTAGGGAAGGTCGATTATGAGACGGATATCCTGATCATCGGCGGTGGTCTGGCTGGTACTACTGCTGCTCTCTGGGCAAATGATTCCGGAATACCCAAGGGAAAGATCCTCCTTACCAACAAATTGCGGCATGGCGACTCCAACTCTATGATGGCTGAGGGGGGAACCCAGGCGGCAGATAGGCCCAACGACAGCCCAGCCATTCACTTCATCGATGCCTATGGAGGGGGACATTTCACCAACAAAAGGGATGTACTGCGGGCACTTGTCGAGGATGCCCCATTTATCATCAAATGGCTTGAGGGGTTGGGAGCTATGTTCGATAAAAATGAGGATGGGTATTTTGAGGAGAAATGGGGTGGTGGGACTTGTAGAAAGAGGATGCACGCCTGTCGGGATTATACTGGGCTTGAGGAGCTGCGGGTGATCAGGGACGAATTCAGAAGCAGGGAGATTCCGGTCCTGGAGTTTTATCCAGCCATTGAGCTGCTCACCGATGAGGGGGGTAAGGTGGTAGGGGCGATATTGTGGAATATGGAGACGGAGGAATACAAAGTGGTGAAGGCAAAGGCTACCATCTTGGCCACCGGAGGGTTTGGGAGGTTACATATAAGGGGCTTTGCCACGACGAACCATTATGGAGCCACCTGTGACGGTGTGGTTATGGCCTATCGGGCGGGGGCGAAACTAAGGGATACCGATACCGTGCAATACCACCCTACGGGTGCCGCCTTCCCGCAGCAGATAGTGGGACTTCTGCTCACCGAAAAGCTGCGCAGCTCAGGTGCCCAGCCGGTGAACAAGAGGGGGGAAGCCTTTGTATTCCCCCTGGAGCCGCGGGATGTTGAGGCGTCGGCACTTATCCGGGAATGCTATGTGCGGAACAATGGGATTACTACCCCTACCGGGATGAAGGGCGTATGGCTTGATACCCCTCGGATCGACCTGATCAATGGGGAGGGATACTTAGAGAGGTCCTTCCCCGGTATGGTGAGGATGTTTAAGAGGTTTGGGATTGATATGATAAAGGATCCCGTCCTGGTCTTTCCCACCCTCCATTATCAGAACGGTGGGGTGGAGATCGATCCCCAGGCCAGAACGAACGTAGAGGGACTCTTTGTGGCAGGGGAGGTCTCCGGGGGGGTGCACGGAAAGAACAGGTTGATGGGCAACTCCACCCTTGACTGTATGGTCTTTGGGAGAAGGGCAGGGATCTTTGCAGCGCAGTATGTGAAGAAGGGGGTGAGGGTGGGCAAGCTTGGGTTGAACCATGTGGAGAGATATGTGAAGGAGCTTAAGGAGGCCGGTATCAGAACTGATAGACGGTCACCTATGCTTCTTCCCGACTATAGGGGGAAAGCAGTCCTGGCCAGGATGATTGATATATTCTGAACCAGGGAAAGGAGATAGAAAGATGACAAGACATGCATTCTGTCATATCGAATGGTCCTCAACCGATCTGGAACGGACTAAAGGGTTCTTCTCCGGCCTTTTTGGGTGGAAGTTCCAACCTTTGGGAGGGGATTACCTCACCTTTGATCCACCAGAGGGGCCAGGTGGGGGGATTATGAAGGTAGATGAAGTTCATCCAGGGGAATCTCCCTCTGTCTACATAGAGGTAGGGGAGATCGAGCCTTACCTCCAGCGGGCAAGGGAACTGGGGGGTTCAGTTGCCGTGCCCAAGACGGAGATCCCCAATGTCGGTTGGTTCGCCCACCTCAAGGATCCAGATGGCAATATAGTTGGTCTCTTTCAGGGCAAATGAGTTAGTATCACCTGCCCCTACCGGTAGGGGTAGGTGAGAGGAGTATTCGGGCAAAAAATCTCATTATTAGGAGGGAGAGCAGGGGCTTATATCTTCCCTGGGTAGATCATGAAAATCCACGAATATCAGGCAAAGGAAATATTTAGGAAATACGGTATCCCCGTTCCCCAAGGTAAGGTAGCCTTAGATCCAAAAGGGGCAAGAAGGATCGCTGAGGAGATCGGTGGTCCGGTAGCTGTAAAGGCACAGGTACTCGTTGGGGGAAGGGGAAAGGCTGGGGGGGTTAAGCTGGCCACTACCCCTGAGGAGGCAGAGGAGCATGCAACGGAGATCCTGGGAATGGAGATAAAGGGGGAGGTAGTTAATAAGGTGCTGGTAACTCAGGCTGTAGATATCAAATCAGAGGCCTATATGGGTATAGTCGTGGATCGGAGTAGCAAAAGGCCCGTGGTTATGGTCTCCCCTGCTGGGGGGGTAGACATTGAGGAGGTGGCTAGGGAAACCCCAGAGAAGATACACAAATTTGCTGTGGACCCACTAACTGGACTCCTCCCCCACCAGGCGAGGGGTATGTGCTTCAAGCTCTATGAAGAGTACCAGCCAGTGAGAGAGGCATCCTCTGTGCTCACCAGGCTCTATCAAGCGTTTATGGAATCTGATGCCTCCTTGGCGGAGATAAACCCCCTGGTCGTCACCCCCAATGGCGAGGTCTGGGCCATAGATGCAAAGATAAACATAGATGATAATGGTCTCTACCGGCAAAGGGAGATTGAGGCGATGCGGGAGGTAACCCCCGAGGAGGAGCAAGAGATAGAGGCCAAGGCAAAGGGCCTCTCTTACATTAAACTTCAGGGAAACATTGGTTGTGTGGTAAATGGGGCGGGCTTGGCTATGGCCACCATGGACCTAATAAAGAGATATGGAGGGGAACCAGCGAACTTTTTGGACATCGGGGGGAGTTCGTCACCGGAAAAAGTGACCAATGCGATGGAGATCCTTCTCCGAGACAAGAATGTGAGGGCGGTATTTTTCAACATCTTCGGTGGCATCACCAGATGCGATGATGTGGCCAATGGTATAGTGGAGGCGATGGAGAAATTCCCCCTGAATATCCCCATTGTGGTCAGGCTAACCGGGACCAATGAGGAGAGGGCAAGGGATATTCTAAAGTCCACTCCCCTTATCCCCGTCTCCTCTATGGCGGAGGGAGCGAGGAAGGCGATAGAACTGGCAAGGGGGCGACAAAATTCCATATCCGAATGACGGATGCCTGGGCCAGTTAAGAGGTGAGCGCTGATTCTTAAGTTTTTCTTGGTGAGGGCGAAAAAAGCCCTTGACAAGGGATCTTTTATCCCTTTTAATTCGGTTACTTTGTTCACTACCAAGCCTATATCGTTGAGTATTTGGAGATGAGGAGTTTTCTTTTATGAGTATTTTAGTTGACGAAAACACGAGGCTGGTTGTCCAGGGAATAACCGGAAGGGATGGTTCGTTCCATACGAAAAGAATGCGAGAGTATGGGACAAAAGTGGTCGCTGGTGTTACCCCTGGAAAGGGTGGGGAGGTGGTGGAGGGGATCCCCGTTTTCAACACGGTGAGAGAGGCAGTAGAGAAGACTGGCGCCAATACCTCTGTTATATTTGTCCCCTATAAATTCGCGGTTGATGCCCTCTATGAGGCAGGGGATGCAGGTGTAGAACTGATCGTCTGTATAGCTGAAGGGATCCCTACCCTGGATATGGTGAAGGTGGTAAGGTTTCTATCCGATAGGGGGGTTAAACTCATTGGCCCCAATTGCCCTGGGGTGATATCTCCTGGCAAATGTGAGGTGGGCATATTGCCCGGCCACATATTTAAGCCAGGGCAGATCGGCGTAATCTCCCGGAGTGGCACCTTGACCTACGAGATAGCCACCCATATCGTCGATGCTGGGTTGGGGATATCCACCTGCATCGGAGTTGGCGGTGACCCCATCATCGGGCTCAAGTTCATTGACTGCCTGGAACTTTTCGAAGAGGATGAGCAGACGAAGGGGGTAGTCCTCGTCGGGGAGATAGGTGGACAGGATGAGGAGGAGGCAGCGAGGTATTACCAGGAGCATTGCCACAAGCCTGTAGTGGCCTTCATCGCCGGTCTCACCGCCCCTCCAGGTAAGAGGATGGGGCATGCTGGGGCAATTATCTCCGGTGGGGCGGGAACTGCAAAGGGGAAGATGGAGGCATTTGAAAGCGTGGGTATAAGGGTGGCCAAGGAACCTGCGGAGGTGGGAATTTTGATGAAGGCTTCGTTAAAATGAGAAGGTTGATGAGAGCTGATCCAAAGGGAGTTCTTACTGGGGTTCATAGCCTCAATGGAAATCAGGCCTGTGTCGAGGGTGCCTTGGCGGCTGGGTGTCGTTTTCTGGCCGCTTACCCCATCGTCCCCGCGATTGAGGCCTGGGAGTGGTTCTTGGAAAGGGCTAAAGATGTGGGGGCTACATTCATCCAGATGGAAGATGAGATCTCAGCCCTTGCCGCCGTTTTGGGTGCCTCTTGGACTGGTAAGAGGTCTATGACTATAACCTCAGGCCCAGGGTTTTCCTTGATGATGGAGCATCTTGGCTTGGCCGTAATGTTGGAGACCCCCTGCGTAATAGTCGATGTGCAAAGAGTGGGCCCATCTATTGGTACTCCAGATCGTCCAGCTCAGGGTGATATGATGCAAGCCAGGTGGGGTTCCCATGGTGACTATGAGATAATTGCCCTTTCCCCCAGTTCTCCCCAGGAGATGTTTGATTTTACCATCAAGGCGTTTAACCTCTCTGAGCGCTACCGGGTCCCCGTTATGGTCATGGCGGATCGAGAAGTGGCTCATCGAAAGGAGGAGGTGGTGATTCCCCCTCCATCGGAGATTATGGTTGAACCACGGAGATATTACCGGGGAGCAAAGAGTAGGTATTTACCGTTTAAAAGGGATAGGGATTTCGTCCCCCCTATGGTAGACATAGGTGATGGGTACAGGTTTCATGTGACGGGATTGACCCATGATGATCGCGGTTATCCCATTATGACCGAAGAATGTCAGGAGTATAACGTTCACCCTTTAGTGAGGAAAATACGTCGCTATGTGGATGAGATCGTTCAAGTCCAGGAAGCCGACACCGAGGATGCCGAGGTGGTGATCATTTCTTATGGAGCTCCCTCAAGAGCGGCACTCAAGGCAATGGGCGAGGCAAGAAGATCTGGGGTAAAGGTGGGTAGCCTTAAGCTTGTTACGGTTTGGCCCTTTCCTGATAAGCGGGTAGCTGAACTGGCCAAGAAGGTAAAGGCCTTTGTGGTTCCAGAGATGAATTACGGACAGATGGTCCTTGAAGTGGAGAGATGTAGCCATGGGAGAGCAAACGTTGTGTTTGTTCCTTATGAGGAGAAGGGGTTCGAGGATGATTTGCTCTCGGCGATCAGAAAGGTCTGTCAAGAAAAGAAGGTAAGAGAAGGAATTATCCAATATCACGGGTGAGCAGGAGAAGATAAAGATGACGGTATTGAAGGCGGTTAAGAGCAGGGTGAAACATCCCATGGACAATTTGCTTCGTATGGATAGGATCCCTCATATCTGGTGTCCAGGGTGTGGAATCGGTATAGCGGTGAGTGCTTTTGCTGCTGCCCTCGACAAGGCGAAAATCGATTTAGACAAGGTAGCCATCGTCTCCGGTATAGGCTGTACTGGCAGGGTAGCTGGCTATGTGAAGATCGATTCATTTCATACCACCCATGGTCGGGCAATTGCCTTTGCCACAGGGATTAAGTTGGGGAATCCGGAGATAAAAGTTGTTGTCTTCTCCGGCGACGGGGATTTGATATCAATTGGGGGAAATCATTTTATCCACGCTGCGAGAAGAAATATGGATATGCTGGTTATATGTGTGAATAACTTCATCTATGCGATGACTGGAGGGCAGGTAGCTCCCACCACCCCTCTTAAGGCATACGCTACTACTTCACCCTTTGGGTGTGTGGAGCCCCCATTCAATATTCCATATATAGCTGATTCATCGGGTGCTGTATATGTGGCAAGATGGACAGCTTTACATGTGCGCAGACTCACTAATTCTCTGGTCGAGGCGCTAAATAAAAGGGGGTTCTCAGTGGTCGAAGTTATCTCCCCCTGTGCAATGTATTATTCCAGGATCAACAGATTGGGAGATGGTCTTGATATGATGAAATTCTATCATGATAATGCAGAGATAAAGCATGGGGAAGATACGAAGAACCTCGATATTGGATTTCAAACGAAGATTATAGTAGGTAAATTCGTCGATAGAGAGCGTCCTTCATATTTAGAATCATATAATAGATGGCTCAGTGAGATGAAGGATGGAACCCCATAAACTCTGACCGAGATGAGAGCTAATCCAAAGGATGTAAATACAGGTGTATATTATATAGACGGTGATGTCGCATCTGGTTATGGTGCTTTAGCGGCCGGATGTAAGTTTGTGGCCGGCTATCCAATTACACCATCAACTGAAGCAGCAGAGGCGTTTGCCCGCATAGCTCCTAAAGCGGGGGCGATGTTTATTCAAATGGAGGATGAATTAGGTTCCATAGCTGCTGTAGTAGGGGCTTCCTGGGCAGGAGTTAAGTCAATGACTATAACTTCTGGGCCGGGCTACTCCCTTATGATGGAGACTATTGGATTTGGGGCGATGTTGGAGACCCCATTTGTTCTGTTAAACATCCAACGAGGGGGGCCATCAACCGGGGTTCCGACCAAAACAGGACAAGCGGATATGATGCAGTCACGCTGGGGGTCGCATGGGGACTATGAGCTTATCGCCTTATCTCCCGATTCCCCGCAGGAGCTATTTGATTACACAATTAAGGCGTTCAATTTAGCGGAGAGGTATCGCTGTCCTGTGATGATAATGTCTGATGAATGCGTGGGTCATATGACAGAGAAGGTAGTTATCCCCCCCGCTGATGAAATTGAGATTGAGCCCAGAAGGTTCTATGCTGGTCCAAAGGATAAGTATCTACCATTCAAGCCAGATGAGGACCTTATCCCTAAAATGGCTAAGGCAGGTGATGGGTATAACCTGTATATCTCCGGGCTAACTCATGATGAAAGGGGTTATCCAGCAGAAAATGGGGGGTGTCAATCTGTTTATACCAAACGACTTGTGGACAAGATTAGGCTTAACAAGGATAAGATTATTGAGTTAAAGGAAGAAGGGTTAGAAGATGCGGAAGTTGTTGTTATCTCCTATGGGATATCTTCGAGGGTTGCGGTAAGGGGGATTGAGATGGCTAGGGAAGAGGGGATCAGGGTAGGTAGCCTCAGGCTGGTCACAGTCTGGCCTTTCCCCGACGAGAGGATAGCTGAACTGGCCAAAAAAGTAAAGGCCTTTGTGGTCCCAGAGATAAATTATGGGCAGATTGCTTTTGAAGTGGAGCGCTGTAGTCATGGAATGGC
The DNA here is from genome assembly GCA_029932675.1 of bacterium. Lineage (GTDB taxonomy): Bacteria > SM23-81 > DAOVCL01 > DAOVCL01 > DAOVCL01 > DAOVCL01. The sequence goes on along the minus strand of JAOZPP010000007.1, from coordinate 15,378 downwards.
TAATGTTATCCTTGTTCCCCACGGCGGGGCGGGAGTTCACCATCCCGATGACATATATAATGCTATTGAATATGCGAGGAGATTGGAGGGGAGGGTTGAAGGGGTCATAGAACAGAAGACGAGATTGGAGAGGTTGGTCTTTGAGGAGAGGATTAAGCTAAGTGAGTAATCGATGGGAAGAGGCGAAATGAACCCATTTATAACTGCCTTCGCTAAGGGGATAGAGAGATCAGGGGTGGATCCAATAAAGGTCTCTGTGGTGTCTGATATCCCCTTTGATCCTGGAGTTGTTAATCACCTCCATATCGACTTCTTTCATACAATTCGGGGACGGGCTATCGCTTTTGGGACAGGGCTAAAATTGGGTAATCCCGCTCTCCAGGTAGTTCCAATCATTGGCGATCTCGTGACCCTAGGGGGAAACCATTTTGTGCATGCGGGAAGGAGAAATATGGATCTCCTTGTTATATGTGTGAACAATTTTGTCTATAGGAAGATAGCGGGAGAATTAGCTCCTTCAATCCCTCCATCGTTCTCTCCTTATTCTACTTTTGAGGAACCCTTTAATGTGCCCCATCTCGCCAATTCTTGCGGTGCCATTTATACGGCAAGATGGACGGCTTTGCATACGGATGAACTTACTCTCTCTGTTTCCGAAGCTTTGAAGAAGCGGGGGTTTTGTGTGATTGAAGTCCTCTTACCAGGGCCAAATTATTACAGAAGGATTAAGGAGATTGAATCTGATTTGGTGAACTTCTACTACGAAAATTCGGTGATCAGAGACGGTGAAGACCCAAGGAACGTAGGGATTACCCCTGAAGGGAAGATTGTGGTAGGGAAATTTACGGACAAAGAGCGGCCTACTTTCATCGATTCATACAATGCTCAACTGAGTAGCGTATTGGGTGATGAGTTCATCCCATATGGGGGTTAAGATGGCTGAGATTAGATTTGCTGGTTACGGAGGGCAAGGTATCATTAGATCAGGGATCATCGTTGGGAAGGCTGCCGCCATTTATGACAATAAGTTCGCCACTATGAATCAATCATTTGGACCAGAGGCAAGAGGTGGAGCTTGTAGTTCCCAATTGGTGCTTTCGGAGAGCAAGGTGCTCTATCCTTATGTTACGGTATCGGATGTCCTTGTGGCTATGTCTCAAGCAGGTTATGAGAAGTTTGAGCCGGAGTTGAGTGAGGAAGGATTGCTTCTGATAGATGAGGACTTGGTGAAGCCCAAGCCGCCTCGGGGCAGGATTAAGGTCTTTTCCATTCCCGCCACAAGATTTGCCGAGGAGTTGGGAAACAGGATCATCGCAAATGTGGTTATGCTCGGTTTCTTCACTGCAGTCACCAAATTGGTCTCTAAGGAAGGAATGGAAAAGGCAGTTGCAGATTCAGTACCCAAAAGGTTTGTGAAGCTTAACTTGGAGGCATTTAACAGGGGATACCATTATAAGAGATAGGAATCCAAGCGTGAAGTACTGGCGAACACCTTATGACTTAGACAAAATAGAAGTCCCCAAGGGCAAAGTTCATATAATAAAGGACAGATGCAAGGGGTGCGGTTTCTGTGTAGAGTTCTGCCCAAGGGATGTGCTGGAGATGTCAGAGGAGTTCAACTCTAAGGGCTATCACCCTCCGCGGGTGAAAAACCCCGAGAACTGCGTGAATTGCGGGCTTTGCGAGATGATCTGTCCAGAGTTTGCTATATGGTCCACAGCCAAAGGGGAGAAGGAGGGGAAGGGTGGGCAGCAAGTTCCAAGAGGGAATAAAGGTTAGAGGATGAAAACGTCTACTGCAGACATCATCACTGCGCTCAAGACAAAAGAGGTCTATCTTCAGTTTCCCCAGATAGGTCGGGGTAGATATCCTATTCGAAAAATAGAGCCATCGAAGTGCAAAGTGGGCTGTCCGATAGATACAGATGTGAAGGCCTATTTGGGGTTAATATCCGTGGGCAAGTTTGAGAAAGCCCTCGAAGTGGTCAAGAGGGACAACCCTTTTCCAGGGATTTGTGGACGGGTATGTGTCCATCCCTGTGAAACGGAGTGTCGCCGCAACGAGGTCGATCAAGCGCTTGCTATCTGTGCCCTGAAGAGATTCTTGGCTGATTATGAGCTCAACAAGGGGAGGATCAAAAATGAGCCCATTAAAAGCAGCAGAAGGGAGAAGATAGCCGTTATTGGTTCAGGTCCAGCCGGTTTGACTGCTGCCCATGATTTGGTCAGGTTAGGATACAGGGTTACTGTATTTGAGGAATTGCCAGTTGCCGGGGGGATGTTATACACTGGTATCCCTGAATACAGACTTCCCAGGGAGATCATAAAAACCGAGATCGACGCCATAAGGGAGCTCGGGGTTAAAATCGAACTGAATACCAGAATCAGAGATCTTAATAAGCTGCAGAGACAGGGTTATGGGGCCATATTTATCGCCGTTGGCGCGCACAAGGGCTTAAAACTTAGAATCCCGGGGGAAGATGAATTTGAGGGTTTTCTGGACTGTATTACCTTTCTTCGGGCAGTAAACCTGACGGGGAAGGCGAAGATCGGGAAGAAGGTCGTGGTAATCGGGGGAGGAAATGCGGCCATTGATTCAGCCAGAACAGCGCTTAGACTGGGCTCTAACGTCCATATCGTCTACAGAAGATCGAGGAGGGAGATGCCTGCTAACGCATGGGAAGTTGAGGAAGCGGAGAGGGAAGGGGTTAAGATGCACTACCTGGCTTCCCCTGTGCAGATAATAGGCGAAGATGGCAAAGTAGTTGGTATGAAATGTATAAGAAACAGGTTGGGGCCACCAGATTCTAGTGGTAGAAGGCGCCCGGTTTCCATTAAGGGATCTGAGTTCCAGATAGAGGCGGACACAATAATCCCTGCTATCAGCCAGGAGCCGGATCTATCCTGGCTGCCAAAGGTACACGGCTTAAAGATATCAAAATGGAATTCATTCCTTGTTGATCAGGAAACCCTAGCCACCAATCTCCCAGGTATCTTTGCCGGCGGTGATTGCGTCACCGGTCCCAGGACGGTGATTGAGGCTATAGCAGCAGGCCATTTAGCGGCAAGGTCAATTGATAGGTACCTTCAGGGTAAGCCACTAAGGGACGAAGCTAAACCAAGGGAGAGGGTGGAATTCGAAATACCAACCCAACCAAAGGGAAAGAAGGAAAGGGCACAGATGCGTAAACTTTCCCTCCAGAAGAGGAGGAGTTTTAAGGAGGTTGAGCTGGGGATTGCCAAAAAAAGAGCAGTGGAGGAATCAACGAGATGTTTAAGGTGTGGTCTCTGTTTTGAATGTGCTGAATGTACTCCCAACTGTGATAAGAGATTGGTGGCCTTGACCATCCCAGGTGAGGCATCTGGTCTATTGCTAAGGGTCCCTGTTGATTATGCTCAATTCCCTCTAAGCAACGAACCCCTACAAGGTGAATTGTCCTGGGCTAAGGGGGAGGGTTATCCCGTTATAGTGGAGCCCGTAATTGCTAAGGTAAGGGATGACCTCTGTCGGGGCTGTGGGGATTGTGTGGAGATCTGTGACTATTCCGCTCCCCAATTATATGAGCAGGAGAATGGGGTAAAGATCTCCATTATTGACCAAGCCCTATGCAAGGGATGTGGCGTCTGTGCGACTATTTGTCCATCGAGTGCTATAACGATGGGCCATTACAGTGATGGCCGGATTAATCGCTTTGTTGAGCAGTCCTTAACCAAGAAGGGAATAGTCTGTTTTGTCTGTAACTGGGTATATAACTTGATAGAAGATGTGGAGGAAGTCGCTGGTCTTAGGGTAATCCGAGTTATCTGTTCTGGCCGGATTAGCCCAGCCCTTATTCTTAGAGCCTTTGAGAATGGGGCCGAAGGGGTCATCGGGATAGGATGCCCTCAGGGGGAGTGTCATTATATTAGCGGTAACGAAACGGCAGAGCAAAACTTCCAAAGGGCCAAGAGCATTTTGCGCACCCTGGGCATTAGTGCGGAGAGGGTGAAGTTTGAGCGGCTGTCATCTGATGAACCGGAGAGGTTCGATGAAATCATCTCCTCATTTGCAGAAGCCATAAAGAAAGCCAGGTAACCGTGGAAATTAAGACAGAGATTCAGAATATAGTAAAGAGAACCAAAGCCTATAATTGCGTTGAGTGTGGTAAATGCAGTTCGGTATGTCCCATCTCCCTTCTCAATGGGGTGTGTCTCCCCCGAGTTACCGTGCGAAAGGCCTTGTTTGAAACAACGGATGTGCTGTTGAGGGACGAACTCCTCTGGTCTTGTTTGAATTGTGGTCTGTGTTTTGAGAGATGCGATTTCGATGTGCGGTTCCCGGAATTCATAAGGGATCTAAGGATTGTAGCCCATAAAATGGGCCAAGGGGGTGTTCTTTCCCATAACGGAGCCCTCCAGTCCATAATGAGGATGATGGCTTCAGCGGAGCTGCGACAGAATAGATTAGGCTGGCTTTCGAGGGGTCTCGAAACAGCAGAGAAAGGGGAGTACCTCTATTTTGTTGGTTGTCTTCCCTATTTTGATACATTTTTTGCCTACCTCGATCTCGATCTACTCAATATCGCTAAAAGTACCGTTAAGATACTTAACTATCTGGGGATAACACCGGTATTAATGCCTGATGAAAGGTGCTGTGGTCACGACCTCTATTGGACCGGAGATTTGGAAAGCTTCAAGATATTGGCCCAACTGAATTGGGAGGCAATTAAAGCCACTGGGGCCAAGAGGGTTATAACCTCTTGCCCTGAGTGTTATTATATGCTCAAGCAGGAATATCCGAAATACGTCGGTAAAATGGAGGTGGAGGTAATCCATATTTCACAGCTTCTATCGGAGAACCTTCCTGAACTGAAGTTCCGAAAACCGAAGGCCGAAGGCCGAAAACCAAGAAAGGTAACTTTCCAAGACCCTTGCCGATTGGGGAGATTTGCTGGGGTTTATGAAGAACCAAGGGAAGTGATAGCTGCTGTTGAGGGAAACAAATTGTATGAAATGGGGAAGAATAGAAGGGAAGCTATCTGCTGCGGAACGAGTGGATGGATGACTTGTGGCACTTGGTCTAAACAGATTCAGGTGGCGCGGCTGGAAGAGGCCAGAAGAACGGGCGCAGGTTTATTGATTACCTCTTGTCCCAAATGTATGATCCATTTTAAATGTGCGCAAGCTGACCGTGATAGGGCCAAAAGGGCCAAGATCGAAATTCAGGATTTAGCTACCTTTGTAGCAGAAAATCTAATGGAAAGGAGGTGATTGGATTGGCGGAAGAGCCGAGGATAGGAGTATTCGTCTGTGAGTGCGGGATAAATATTGCTGGCACGGTAGATTGTGATGAGGTTACAGAATGGGCCAGGACCCTTCCCAATGTGGTCTTCTCGGTGAAGAACAGATATACCTGTGCCGAACCTGGCCAGCAGGAGATAAAACGGTTTATCAAGGAGAAGAACCTAAATCGCGTGGTGGTTGCCAGTTGCACCCCGCGGATGCATGAGCCAACCTTCAGGAGATGCTGCGCTGACGCTGGTCTCAACCCCTATCTCTTTGAGATGGCAAATATCAGGGAGCACTGTAGTTGGGTTCATTCGGATAGGAAGAAGGCCACTGAAAAGGCGAAGGACATCGTCAAGGTAGCGGTGGCTAAGGCAAGACTCCTGGAGCCGCAAGAGGAGCTCGAGGTCCCGGTTACCCAGGCCGCCCTCGTTATAGGGGGAGGAATAGCTGGAATTCAGGCGTCTTTGGACCTTGCTGACGCGGGCTACCAAGTCTATCTGGTTGAGAAGGAACCGACCATCGGTGGGTTGATGTCTTATATCAATAAGACCTTCCCCACTATGGACTGAGCGATATGAATCCTCGGTCCGAGGATGATGGATGTCGGTCGACATCCTAAGATTAAACTTCTCGCATATTCGGAGATAGAGGAGATCACGGGCTATATCGGCAACTTCCATGTAAAGGTTCGCAAAAAGGCAAGGTATGTGGATGAAATAGCCTGTACCGCTTGCGGTGAGTGTGTAAAGGTGTGCCCTGTTGTCAAACCTGATGAACACCAACTCGGGCTGGCAACGAGGAAGGCGATATATATACCCTTTGCTCAGGCCGTTCCCGCGTCCTATCTCATCGATATGGAGGATTGTCTCGGCAACAATCCAATCGCCTGCGGTGCATGTGCAGAGGTCTGTGACCCAAGGGCCATTGACTATGATCAAAAGGATGAAATCTTAGAGCTTGATGTAGGAGTGGCCATTGTAGCGACAGGGATGGATGTCTGTGATCCTACTATACTTGATGAATATCGCTACACTAAATACGAAAATGTCATTACCTCTTGGGAGTTTGAGATCCTTACCGGCCCAGGATATGTTACAAGGGGTGAGCTTTTAAGGCCAACTGACCGTAAGGTTCCCAAGAGCATTGCCTTCGTTCAGTGTGTGGGCTCAAGGGCGGAGAGGCGTGGCAACCCCTATTGCAGCAACATCTGTTGTATGAATACTATTAAAGATACCCTTTATCTCAAGGAACATCACCCCGAAATTGACTGCACGGTCTTTTATATGGATATACGAGCCTTTGGGAAGGGCTACGAAGAGCTCTATAAGCGGAGCAAAGAAGTGGGGGTTAAGTATATAAGGGGCATTCCTGGCGATATCGTTGAGGATCGAAAGACAAGAAATCTGGTCCTCACAGTGGAGAATACAACAACTGGCAAGATCCAAAGGCATGAGTTCGAGATGGTTGTGCTCTCCATAGGAGTGATTCCCAGACCGGATACCGAAACGGTGCAAAGGCTCCTTACCCTTTCTAAGGCGGCAGATGGCTTCCTTATGGAGACCCATTATCAGTTAAACCCCATTGATGCGCCGACAGGCGGGGTATTCTTAGCTGGGTGTTGTGAATCGCCCAAAGACATTAAGGCATCTGTTATCCAGGCATCGGGAGCGGCATCAAGGGCGGAGACGCTCCTTTCCGCCGGTAAGGTAAAGGTGGAGGCGATTACTTCGGAGGTCATTCCCGATCTGTGCAAGGCCTGTGGAATATGTGTTGATGTTTGTCCTTACGGTTCAATAACTGTGGATAGGAAGGCCAAAACCCCTGCCTCAATTGTCGAGGCGGCCTGTAAGGGTTGTGGCACCTGTGGGGCGGAGTGTAGGTTCGATGCCTTGAGGATGAGACATTTCACCGATGACCAGATAATAGCAATGATAGATGCGATGTTTGAGGAAAGACCTGAGGAGAAGGTTTGTATCTTTGCCTGTAACTGGTGCTCATACGGGGGGGCAGACCTAGCCGGGCTCTCCCGGATGCAGTATCCCCCAAGTGGAAGGGTGATTAGGACGATGTGTAGTGGGAGGGTGGCTGAGAAATTCGTTTGGCACGCCTTTAGGAAGGGAGCCCCAGTGGTGCTCATCTCCGGATGTCACTTCGCTGATTGTCATTATATAGATGCAAACAGGTGGACACAGAAAAGGGTGGAGAAGTTGTGGGATAAGATGGAACAAAAGGGGATCAGGCCGGAGAGGCTACAGCTCGAGTGGATCTCCGCCGCAGAGGCAGTAAAATGGACGAGGGTAATGCATGCCGTTGAGGAGCTGAGAAAGACGGTAACAAGGGAGGAGATAGAGGAGACCATGAGGATTCTATCAGAGGAGAAAGGGAAATAGGGCCTCCGCAGTCTGTCCTCAACCCACTTTTCTCCCAGATGAATGGAGAAATGGAAGTATGGCTGAAGAGGTAACCTTCAAATGTCTGCGGTGTGGCTATACCTATAAGGGGACCTACGATAGGAAGGTTCCTGAAGAGAGGGAATGCCCTAAATGTGGCTCAAATAGCGTTCGCCCCCTGCCCAAGGGGAAGGGGGACTGAAGTCTCGGGAAGACTTAGAGGCCAATATTAAACTTTGGAAAAATGGTAAACTGACCTGATCAGCGATGGTTTACCAGAGGCCTATTCCTCCCTGGCCAGCACCCTCTTATCGCCGATCCTTTTGGTAACCCCCAGACTATCTAAGTATTGCACAAAGGGGAGCGTATATTTTCGGGATGTGCAGAGGACGTCCTTTATCTCGCTGATCGTTGCCTCACCCCTATCTCTGATGAGTGCCACTACCTTCTCCTTTCCCCTCCGCAGCATCTCCCTGTGAAGGAATATGTCCTCCCCTATCTTTACAATAGTCCCATCCTCAAGGAGGGTTTTGAAAATTTCGTTGACTTCCGGTTTTGGCGGTTGGAAACCTGAGCTCAAGAACTCCTCTTCGATGGCCTTCCGCTTGGTCAGTTCCTCATCCTTCCACTGAGGTTTATACCCTTTGAGGGAGACCCTTTCCTCCTCGCAGCGGAGCTCCTCAATAAAGGGGAGGAGGTCGTTGAGGACCTCCTTAGACAGGGAGAGCCTCTGCGCAAGTTCTCTCCGTTTCATATAGAGCCTCAAAGGATGTTTTTCATAGTATTTATGGAGTAGGGAAAGGATGTTCTTCTTTAGATTTGTAAAGGCCTTTTTGGCAATAAGGTAGTGGTTTAAAGTAATTACCTTCCCCTCTGTTTCAAGTTTGTTGATGATCTTCCTCAGCCTCATCGAAGAGAGCCCGATTTTGCTCAGCAGTTGCTCTTCCCTTTGGGGACTGTCCTCCAACTCCAGGAGCACCGCCGCCTCTGCTCCCCCAATCTCTATGGCCTCAAGCTGGGGGAGAATGGATCTATCCGTTTTCTTGAGCCTCTGAGATGATGTGCCCAGTATCTTTCCACCACCAATGAGCCAGAGGGGAGAATAGTTTCTGAGCACGAATCTGTCTCCGACCAGGAAGGTATGGGGTTGTTCCAGAAAGATCTGGGCAAAGGTTCTCTCTCCGCCTCTTCTTTCATTTGACCCTAACAGGGAGATACGGCCGAAAAGCTCCGCGCTCCCGCTGTAGAGCCTCACCCTTGTCCAATCCTTAAGGACCTTTACTGAAGGGAGGATCTCTAGGCTTATGGTGACCCTCTTTGTGGGTTTAAGGTATTCTACCCCTGAAATTACGCAGCCCCGTCTCACCTGGTCTCTCTTCACTCCTGCGAGGTTAAGCGCTACCCGTTCGCCAGCCCAGGCCTCCCTCCTCCGCTCATAATGAACCTGAACCCCCCTGACCCTTGTCCTTATCCCTCTTGGGTAGATGAATAGTTGATCGTCTTGACTGATCTTCCCCGATACCAGAGTTCCGGTGACCACTGTGCCAAAACCCTTCATTTCGAATGCCCTGTCCACAAAGAGCCTAGATATATCGATCTGGGGTTTTGGGGGCAACTTTGCACAGACCTTGTCCAATTCTTCCTTAAGTTCATCCAATCCATCGCCGGCCTGGGAAGAGGTAATGATCACAGGGCAACCAGCGAAGGGGGTTCCAGCGAGGAATTCTCCTATTTCCCCTTTCACCAGCTCAATGGTCTCCTCATCCACGAGATCTTTCTTGGTTACTGCTACCACCATATTCCCCACCCCTAACAGTCTCATGATCTCAAAGTGTTCCCTTGTCTGCGGCATTATCCCCTCATCAGCGGCTACAACGAGCAATGTCACATCTACCCCCCCCGTTCCGGCAAGCATGTTCTTTAAGAACCTCACATGCCCGGGCACATCTATTATTCCCACCCTGCCAGATTTTGGAAGGTCAATCCATGCAAACCCTAATTCGATTGATATTTCTCTTTCCTTCTCTTCCTTTAGTCTATCAGTATCGATGTGGGTCAAAGCCTTGATCAGCTCTGTCTTCCCATGATCGACATGGCCGGCTGTCCCGATTATCACTCCCATATGCCTTATTCCTTGCCGAGGGTTATCACCTTTAAGGATGAAATGGCGGAGGTGTGTAGGAATCGAACCTACCCCCCCGATCCTCTCGGGGGATCTGGATTTGAAGTCCAGCAGGGACACCAGCCCCCATCCACCTCCGCAGAGCTAAAATATATAGCTTCGCTGGGGGTTGTCAAGTCAAAAGGTTACAAATGAAGAGCAAAAAGCCCAGCTCAAAAAATCCTTGACTTTCTGCAAGGAATTTGTTATTTTTTACAATAAGATTCCCACGGGGGATTTTCTTCTGTGAGGTGATAGATGATGAAAAAGCTTGGGATTATCTTATTGAGCATAGCCTTTCTTTTATCTGCTTTTAGCTTCTTGCCGGTGAAGAGGGCATCCGCAAACACAGGGCCAGAGAGATGTATGCTTATGGCCGCCGAGCCGTGGGATTGGTTATCTCATCCGGGCAAGGGTGGTTCGGGAGGAGACTCAGGGCCATCGGGTGGAGATAACCAGGGAGTATCTGATCCTGCCAACCATTCTATGACTCAGTATTCCTCCAACAGTTCGACTCAGATAGGAAGCTATCAGGGAGAGCATAGAGAAATCACCAAGCCCAGAAGTCATCCTTCCAACTGGTGGATGAGGTTCCTCTTATTCTGGCAGATGGTTTTCAGGAAATAGCTTTTTCCATTGAGAGGGAGATAGATGGAAAAACTTGCAGAGCTAATTAAATCGGCCAGGGATTATCAGGGCCGTGGGAAGTTCTCCCAGGCGATAGGGCTTTACCAAAGGGCTCTGAAGAAGGCAAGGTCCAAAGAGAAGGCAAAAATTAAGAAGGATTTAGCCTTCTGTTATCTGCGGAGTGGAGAACTTGATTTAGCCCTCAAGGAGGCAAGGGAAGCAGAGGACAGTTTCGCTCAGTTGGGAGATGAGATAGAATTGGCCAAAGCCCGGCTCCTTGTGGCAAATGTGCTGTTGGAGATGGGAAAAAGTGAAGAGGCCAGGGATCTCAGTTTGAAGGTCTATGAGTCCTACAAGAGGACTGAGCACAGTAGGCTAGTAGGACTCTCCCAGCGGTTTCTCGGTCGGGCGTTCGCTCAGTTAGGCGATTATGGGCAGGCAAAGGATTATCTTCAGGACAGCCTTTCCACATTCCGTCGAGCAGATGATGAGGGGGAGACATTAAACTCATACAACGATTTGGCATTTTGGGGAATGGCAACGGGAGATTGGGGGATGGCCCTTGAGAATCTGGAAAAAGGGCTGGCTATCTCTAAGAGAGTCAGGAGGAAGCGAGAAGAGGGTGCTATATTGAACAACATAGGTACAGTGTATAGGAAAACTGGAAAGTGGGTAAAGGCAGAGGACTACTTAAATCGCAGTCTTGAGATTAAGAAAAGAATGGGCGATCCAATTCCTTTGGCTCATGGATATATATCCCTTGGACGTCTGAAGGCTCTCCAAAGACAACCGGCTGAGGATTTACTGAAAAGAGCCTTAACCCTGGCTCAAGAGCACGGCTACAGAAGGGAAGAAGCGATGTCCCTTGAGTCCCTGGGAGATGTGGCTAAGGAAAACGGAGATCTCGACCTTGCCAGGGACTATTACCAGAGGACATTGGATATAGGGAGAAAGCTGGGGCAAAAGGACATCATCAATCAGGTGCAGAGGAGGAGGGCAGACTTGCTCATAGCTGAGGGGAAGGACCTTGATGAGGCTTCAAGATGTATCCAGGAGGCTCTGAGGGTTTCCCAGTCCTTGGGAGACAGGTTTGAAGAGGGATGCTGTTACCGCACGATGGGCCGGCTCGCTCAGGCCAAAGGCGATTCTAAGGCTGCAGAGGCCAACTTTGAGAAGTCAGTATGTGTCCTCCGTTCCCTGGAGGACAGGTTTGAGTTAGCCCATACCCTTTTAGCCCAGGGGGAGCTAAGGGGTGAACTTGACCTCTTGCGGGAAGCCCAGAGGCTCTTTGCCCAAATCCAAGGGGCGGAGTTCTATCAGGCCCTGGCGCTGCTCCAGATTGCCAGGGCAGAGCCTTCCTTCAAGAAGGCGATTGAAACCTTGGAGGGAGCGGAGAAGCTCCTGCGGGCTAAGGGAGAGGCTGAAAAGCTCAAGGAGGTGCGAGCCTTAAAACTTGAACTTAACCAAAGGCTGGAGAGGTTTCCCTCCAGGAAGTATGAGTTTTTGCAGGGGTTGTCCTCAGGGGATTTGGGGGAGGTTTTTGGCCAAGTGATTGAGGTTTTGGGAGCCGACAGGGGGTTTGTGGCCTACACCGGGGATGGGAGCAAGGGGATGGAAGTGGGGGCAAGCCATAACCTCGGTGAGGGGGAGGTAAATGGACTTCTCTCCCTGTTAGCGGATGGGCCTGTCTGTGCAGACAGGGATGGCTTTGAGGTAGGCCGGCCCTCTATCCTCTATGATAGCTCCCTGGATGAGCGGTTCTCCGCTGTGGGGGCTGGTAGCCTAATGTTGATCCCCTATGGGAGTAGGGAGAGGATAGATGGTTACCTCTATGTGGATCGGCAGAGGGGCAAGGAGCCTTTTTTGGAGAAGGAGTTGGATTTATTCTATCTTCTCTCCGAGAGGGTAGCTAAGGCGATTGTGGCGCAGAGGCAAAGGGAGTTGGAGAAGGCAAATCTGAGCTTAAGGCAGAGGCTGGCAGTGCAGGGGGTAGTGCCTGAGGAGATAATCACCCAGAATGAGAAGATGTTAAAGGTGCTAAAGGAAGCAGATAAGGTCAAGGACTCTAAAGCTACTGTGCTCATTCAGGGCGAATCGGGGACAGGGAAGGAGTTGGTAGCGCGGAAGATTCATTTTGCCAGTCAAAGGAACACTAACAAACTTATCCCCATAAATTGTGGGGCCATACCCAATGATCTGTTTGAGGCCGAGGTCTTTGGCTGTGAGCGAGGAGCATTTACCGGAGCTGTGCCGCGGAAGGGGTTAATTGAGGAGGCTAATGGGGGGACACTTTTCCTGGACGAGGTGGGGAATCTGAGCCTCGGCCATCAGGCCAAGCTTTTGCGGGTGCTGGAGGAGGGGAAAGTTCGCCGGGTGGGAGGCAACGAGGAGAGGAGTATAGACGTGCGGGTGATAGCGGCTACCAACAAGGACTTGGCAGAGGAGATAAGGAAGGGGAGATTTAGGGAGGATCTCTACTACAGGCTCAAGCAGATAGTATTGGATCTTCCTCCTCTGCGGGAGAGGAGGGATGACATCAGACTTTTGGCCCACCATTTCCTGGGTATTTACTCCTATCAGTTCAAGAAGAGCCTGCGGGGGATAAGTGAGGAGGCTCTAAGGCTTTTAGAGGGCTACCATTGGCCGGGTAATGTGCGGGAGTTGAAGAATGAGATGGAAAGGGCGGTGCTTATGGCCGAGGAAGGGGACCAGATCACCCCCGAGCACCTGTCAGAAGGGATGAGGCTAAAGGGACATTTGGAAGAAGGAAGTCTTCAAGCTCTTGATGGGATTTCATTGGAAGAGGCTGAAAGGGTGCATATACTGCGGGTATTGGAGCAGACAGGTTGGAAGAAGGTAGAAGCCTGTTCTGTTTTAGGGATTTCAAGGCCGACCTTGAACAGGAAAATGGAAAAGTATCATATTGAGGGAAGGAGATCAGCGCGTTAAAAAATGCTACTTAGACCTTAAATTTTTACATTTTGTTCATCTCTCTGTGGATTATAGAGTTACAGTCGACTGATGGAGAAATGATGTAACAGAAAATTACCTAATAGGTGGATAGGGGGTTTCACTGGTTCTTGCCAAAGGTGAGAAAAGGGATTTTTCCGCCAATAACTTATTGCGATAAAGCCACTTAAGAAATTAAGTGGTTTTTTTATTTTTTAGCCTATTCTGGCATGGTTTTTGCCTTATGTCTAAATGTCTCCGCTTGTCCGTGGCTTGGGCGGGCAGGGGAAGCCGGTGCCGTCTTCTTTGGTAGTTGGAGACAGCATTAGGGAACAATGAGGTGGCAGAACCCTTGATTCTGCCACCAAACATAGCGGAGATGCCCGTAGGCTTTGCCCTGCCTGCCACCTCCGATGAGGAACACAAATTACATCGAGGTGGCAGAACCCCGGTTCTGCCACCTGCCTTTGAAGTGCTGTGACTCCTATCACAGCCTGTCTCAACAGGAGTTACCACACCAGAACCAGACCGTCAGATTCGGGGATCTGACGGCTCAGTGAAGGAGGAGGAGTGAGCCTTATGGAATCTGACGATGATAAAGAACCAAAGCCAGAATTAAGGCTGGAGCTTAAACTGGAGAAACCACCAAAGAAAAAGAGGGGGGTATGGCAGAGGATTCCCGATAGAGAGGGCGCGTTGTTCGTGGATTGTAGATCGTTACTCGTAACTCCAAAATGCGAGATGACTCAACGCACCCAATGAACTGAGTTGACTCAAAGAACTCTATACCGGGGGGTCGAAAGATGAGAAAGGTATTTTTGTGGATGGCGGTTTTGTTTCTTTTGCTGGGGAGCAGGGTTCTGGGTGGAGGATGGATCTGCCAGAGCCAGGGGAATTGCCTTCAGAAGGTTGATTTTGTTGATACTCTGAGGGGATGGGCAATAGGACAAAACGGGACCATCATCCATACTGAGGATGGGGGTAAAAACTGGAGTCTCCAATCAAGTGGAGCCTGGTCTTGGTTCACTGGGATTTGTTTTGTTGATTCACTGAAGGGGTGGGTAGTAGGAGAAGGTGGAACCATCCTCCACACTAGAAACGGAGGAGAAAGGTGGGAAAAACAGAAGAGTGGGACCAGCCATTGGCTCAATGGAGTAACCTTTAAGGATACTTCCAATGGTTGGGTGGTGGGGGACTATGAGCTGATCCTTCACACCACTGATGGAGGGAGCTCCTGGACTACTCAGATGAGCGGAGAGAGCTATAGGCATCTCAATGACATCGCCTTTGCCGACTCTCTTAATGGGTGGGCTGTGGGGTATGATGATTGGGGAGGAGATAACTGGACATATGGAATTGCCTATCACACTATGGACGGGGGACAAAGCTGGGAGGATGCCTCAGATGCATTTTATCCCATTGCAAGTTTCCTCAGTGTAGTTACCTTTGTTGATTCTCTCAATGGCTGGGCATTAGGGGGATGGGTAGATGGGGGTATGGGGACAATGGTTTTCCATACCTCAAATGGAGGAGAAAACTGGGAGGTTCAGAACGAATTTGGGCTCTTGATTGATGATTTAACCTTCACCGATGTGCAGAATGGTTGGATGGCGGGATACATCTGGGATTGGTATTATTCGGGGATTATTTTCCACACCTCAAACAGCGGGACAACCTGGAATCAACAGATCCTTGTAGATGAAGACTACGACACCTACCTTGTTGGTATCTGTTTCCCAGATAGCAACAATGGATGGGCAGTGGGAGATAATGGGAGAATAACACACACTGATAATGGAGGGAAGAAATGGGATACCCAGAATGGAGGATTGAATGGTTTGCTTCGGCTTCATGATGTCTCTTTTTTAGATCAAGAAAATGGTTGGATAGTGGGTCACTGTACACACGGATCTAATCCCCCAGGGATCATTCATAGTTGTGATGGAGGACAGAACTGGATGGTGCAGTTGACTGGAAACGGGTT